>NZ_SPKN01000009.1:52603-400991 GCF_023127765.1 Pseudomonas sp. W15Feb34 | reverse complement strand
GCACAACAGCAGACCCGGCGCGACGGGGAAACTAATTGAGAACGCCCCCTAGGTGCGATTGAGAATATCGCCAGGCACTGGCGTTTTTAGCGTAGTGGAGCCCGGCGCCCGCACCTGAATAATCAACAGCGCCGCAATCACGGCCGGAATCGCACAGAAGAAGAAAATCTGCTCCACCGGTATATGCATCGCCAGCAACATACTGCCGAACAGCGGCCCCAGGATTGATCCAAAACGCCCTACCCCCAACGCCCAGCCCGTGCCGGTGGCGCGCACCTGCGCCGGGTAGAAATTGCTCGCAAAGGCATTGAGGGTCAGTTGCCCGCCGATGATGCAGAACCCGGCGGCGAACACGCAGGCCACCAGGTAACGGGGATTGTCGTGGTTCAAGCCCAGCAGGATAGTGCACAACGCAGCCGCCGCCAGCACCCCGGACAACAGTCGCACCTTGCTTTTCAGGCGGTCGGCAAACCAGGCCATGAGGATGGCGCCCAAGGTGCCGGCAAACAGGAACATGGACGTGACCAGGTTGGCTTCGTTTAGCGCCAGGCCGCTTTCGAGCAACAGCGATGGCAACCAGCTGATCATGAAATACAGCAAAATCAGGCTGACAAAAAAGGTCGCCCAGATCAGCAGCGTCGGGCGCGCGTAGCCGTTGCGAAACAGCTCCACCACCGTCAGTTTGCTGCCTTGTTCCTGCAGGTTTTCAGCTTCGGTCGCGGGCGGCGGTTGCCAGTCGGGCAGCATCCGCGCCGTGACTTTGCGCAAACGCAGATACGGCGGCGCATCGCGCAACAGGCGTGGCAAGGATTCGGGCAACAGCCACACCAGGAACGGGAACAGCAGCAACGGCGTTACCCCACCAGCCAGGAACACCGCCTGCCAACCAAAGCTGTCGATAAACCCGGCCGCCACAAAGCCGCCTGCCGCGCCGCCGAACGAAAAGCCGCAGGCCGCCAGGGTCACCATCAAGGTGCGCATGCGCGGCGGCGAATATTCAGACATCAATGCCATGGCACTGGGCATTGCGCCTCCCATGCCGATGCCGCAGATAAACCGCGCCGCCATCAGTGTGGTGAGGGAATTGGAAAACACCATCAGTACGGTCAGGCTGGCGTAGATCAGCACACAGGCCAACAGGATGCGCCGCACGCCGAAACGATCCGCCAGCGGTGTCACCAGCAGCGAGCCGAGGGTCAACCCAAGCAGGTTGGCGCTGAACACCGGCCCGAACGCAGCTTTTTCCAGGCCCCAATCCTGAGCCAGCGCCGGCACTACATAGCCCAGCACCTGGGCGTCGTAGCCATCGGTGACCAGCAGCAACGCCAGCAACACGAGAATCAACCACTGGTAGCGCGACACCGGACGGGCGTCGAGTGCCGCGCGAAAGCTGGCAATCTGATTGTGCATCGCAAGGTACCTTTATTTTTTATTAGGTTGGCACGATCAAAGGTGGGAGGGGCGGTGTGTCAGGTTGATTGGCGGGGTGGGCCTGTACGAAGGCCGGATGCTGCGCCGCCAACGCTGCCACTCGCCCAATGCGCGGGTAAGCCACCAGCGGCACCTTGAAACGTTCGGCCGCATACAGCTGTGGAATCAGAAATGCATCCGCCATGCCTGGCTGCTCGCCAAAGCAGAAGCCCTTATCTCCAATCAACTGCTCCACCGCACCCAGCCCCTGGCTGACCCAATGGGCGATCCATTCAAGCAACTGCGCTTCATCGTGCCCCCACTGACGCAACAGATTCTGCGTGCTGGAGTTGTGCAGCGGGTGGATATCGCAGGCGATGATCGACGCTACCGCCCGTTCATGGGCACGGGCTGCCGGATCGCTGGAGAGCAGTGGCACCTGTGGATAACGCTCCTCCAGGTATTCGATGATCGCCTGTGACTGGATCAACGTCTCCCCTTGATCAGTACGCAACGCCGGTACACGTCCTTGAGGGTTGATCGCCAGGTACTCGGGCTGGTGATTGGCGCCGCCTGCCGGGACCAGCAGGTTGACTGGCAGCGCGGTGAAATCCAGGCCCTTGAGCGCCAGGGCAATACGTACCCGATACGACGCGGTGGAACGGTAGTAAGTATAGAGTTCCATGACCCTGCCCTCTTAACGTGCCGCAA
Source organism: Pseudomonas sp. W15Feb34 (assembly GCF_023127765.1). NCBI lineage: Bacteria > Pseudomonadati > Pseudomonadota > Gammaproteobacteria > Pseudomonadales > Pseudomonadaceae > Pseudomonas > Pseudomonas sp. W15Feb34. The sequence continues at coordinate 398,870 of NZ_SPKN01000009.1, read as the reverse complement.
CCACAGTACCGCGGCATTCACCGAAGCCGATGCTGGCAAAACCTTCGCGGCGGCAACGGCCACGCAGGATGATTTCGTCGCCGTCTTCAAGGAATTTACGTACCTCGCCCGAGGCCAATTCAATCGGTTTCTTGCCGCCTTCGGTAATTTCCAACAGGCTGCCGAACTGCCCCGGCTGCGGCCCGGACAAGGTGCCTGAACCAAACAGGTCGCCGGCCTGCAACTGGCAACCGTTGACGCTGTGGTGCGCAACCATTTGCGCCACTGTCCAGTACATATGCTCGGTATTGCTCAAGGTCAGGCGATGGGCGGGCAGGTTCTGCTCGCGCATTGAGGCGGTGGTGAGCAGCACTTCCAGCTCGATATCAAAGGCGCCGGCGTTCTGATCACGTTTATCCAGCAGATACGGCAGCGGTTGCGGGTCGCCCTCGGGCCGCGCCGGTTGCGCTTTGCGAAAGGGCTCCAGCGCTTCGGCGGTCACCACCCATGGCGAAATACTGGTGATAAAGCTTTTCGACAGGAACGGGCCCAGCGGCTGGTATTCCCAGGCCTGGATATCTCGCGCCGACCAGTCATTGAGCAGGCAGAAACCGGCGATATGCTCGGCCGCATCGCCGATGGCAATCGCTTCGCCCATGGCATTGCCCTGGCCGATCCAGATGCCCAGCTCCAGTTCGTAGTCCAGGCGTGCGCAGGGGCCGAACGTCGGTTCGGACTGGCCGGCCGGCAGTGTCTGGCCTTTGGGGCGCCGGACCTGCGTGCCCGACGGGCGAATGGTCGACGCACGGCCGTGGTAACCAATCGGCACGTACTTGTAGTTGGGCAACAGGGGGTTATCCGGGCGAAACAGTTTGCCGACGTTCTGCGCGTGCTCGATGCCGACGTAGAAGTCGGTGTAGTCATTGATCTTCGCCGGCAAGTGCATCTGGCAATCGGCGGCGCGGTGCAGCACCTGCGCTTCGCGCTGTTGCAGCTGGCTGCCTTCGGCCAGCAGCTCCAGCAGGCGCTCGCGTAACGCCACGCGTGGCCCACGGCCAAGTTCAAAAAAGGCGTTCAATTGGCCACCCGCTGTTGCCTCAACGGCACGGCGGGCATCACCGTCAAATTCATCCAGCGCGGCGTGCAGGTCGAGGACCATGGCGCCGATCGCCACGCCACAGCGCGGGGCCGAGCCGTTGATACTGAACACGCCCAGGGGCAGGTTCTGCAGGGGGAAATCCGCGTGACCGTTGGCCGAGGCCACCCAGCTGCGGGTCTGCGTTGGTTGCGTCATGGGTTATCTCCGATTCGGGTTGAAGGTGGCGGGCAGTGAGGCCCAGCACGCGTCGTAAGCAGGTTGCAGCTGCGGGCACTCCAGGGCGAACTGGGTCGGGCGCAGCACTTGGCTGGTTTCGAACATGAAGGCCATGGTGTTATCGATCTTGTGCGGCGCCAGGTCCGCATTGATGGCCTTGGTGCAGGTCTCGCCATCCGGGCCATGGGCGCTCATGCAGCTGTGCAGCGACGCGCCGCCGGGCAGGAAGCCTTCGGCCTTGGCATCGTAGGCGCCCTGGATCAGGCCCATGTATTCGTTCATCAGGTTGCGATGGAACCATGGCGGACGGAAGGTATTCTCGGCCACCATCCAGCGCGGCGGGAAGATCACGAAGTCGAGGTTGGCCAGGCCATGCACGCTGGTAGGTGAGGTCAGCACGGTGAAGATCGACGGATCCGGATGATCGAAACTCACCGTGCCGATAGTGTTGAAACGACGCAGGTCGTATTTGTACGGCACGTTGTTGCCGTGCCAGGCGACCACGTTGAACGGTGAATGGTCCAGCTCACAGCCCCACAGCTCACCGAGGAATTTCTGTACCAGCGTGGTCGGTTGCTTGAGGTCTTCGTAGCGGGCCACCGGCGTGAGGAAGTCACGCGGGTTGGCCAGGCCATTACTGCCGATGGGGCCCAGGTCGGGCAGGCGCAGCGGGGCGCCGTGGTTCTCGGCAACATAACCGCGTGCGTGTGCATCCAACAGTTCGATACGGAATTTGAGGCCACGGGGCAGCACGACAATTTCCAGCGGCTCGACGTCCAGCACGCCCAGTTCGGTGGCGATGCGCAGGCGGCCCTGCTCCGGCACAATCAGCAGTTCACCGTCGGCATTGAAGAACACGCGCTCCATGGAACGATTGGCGCGGTAGGTGTAGATGCTGATGCCCGAAGGTTTTTCCGACCCCGAGTTGGCCACCATGCCGACCAGTCCATCGATAAAGTCCGTCGGCTCACTCGGAATGTCCAGCGGGTTCCAGCGCAGACGATTGGGCGTCACTGCGCCCAAGGGTCCACCGGCCAATTGCTGCGCAAGTTTGATGAACGCCGGGTGATTGGCCGACGGCTGGATGCGGTACAGCCAGGTGCGCCGGGCTTCGCTGCGCGACATGGTGAAGGCCGTGCCGGAAAACAGTTCGGTATATAGCCCGTAGGGGGCCTTCTGCGGCGAGTTCTGGCCGACGGGCAATGCGCCAGGCAAGGCTTCGCTGGCGAATTCGTTGCCGAAACCCGAAAGGTATTCGAGGGTCATGGATCATCCTCTGTGGGTCAGTTGTATTTATCGTAATCCAGTTACGCATAACGTAATTTGATCACTGTTGACCGTCAAGCTATAAAGACGCCCATTCATCTTTCGGATTCTCGCCCTTCCATGGAAAAGCCCCGCGACACCGGTAAACAGAAAGTCCGTTCGGCGGAAGTCGGCACCGATATTCTCAAGGCTCTGGCCGAATTGTCCCCGGCCACCTCGCTGTCACGTCTGGCCGAACATGTGCAGATGCCGGCGAGCAAGGTCCACCGCTATTTGCAGGCGCTGATTGCCTCCGGATTTGCCGAGCAGAACACCGCCACCAACCATTACGGCCTGGGCCGGGAGGCGTTGCGCGTGGGGCTGGCGGCGCTGGGCAGTATGGATGTGTTGAAAGTCGGCGCCATGCCCCTGGCCGAGCTGCGCGATGAATTGAATGAGACCTGCTTTCTGGCGGTGTGGGGCAACCAGGGCGCGACCGTGGTACAGATCGAGCCGGCAGTGCGTGCCGTTACCGTGGTGACGCAGTTGGGCTCAGTGCTGCCGCTGCTCAGTTCGTCCACCGGGCTGGTGTTCAGCGCTTACCTGCCGTCGCGGGAAACCGTGGAATTGCGCGAACGCGAGGTTCAAGCCGGCACCGCTCATACCTTGGCAGACGATCAGGCCTATGCCAGCGTGTGCGAACAAATCCGCAGCCGTGGCCTGCACTTTGTGCATGGCCTGCTGATGCCCGGCGTGGATGCGTTGTCGGCACCGGTGTTCAATGCGGTCGGGCAAGTGGCGGCAGTGATGACCGTAGTCGGCCCGACCTCACTGTTCCATGCCGATGAAGATGGCCCGGCGGCGCAGCACCTGCTGGCGGCGACCCGGGCCGTGAGTTGGCGCATGGGCTATCAGCCCTGAATCAATCGTCGTTGCGCGACAGCGCCACTGCCACGCGGTCCTCCAGCGCCTTGACCTGCGCGCCGGCCACCACGTAGTTGTTGGTCAGCATCGCGAACACCAGCTTGCGCCCGCCGGCGTCGGTGATGTAACCACTCAATGACGACACGCCGCCCATGGAGCCGGTCTTGGCGTGCAGGTTGTTCTGCGCCTGCGTGTCGCGCAGACGGTAGCGCAGGCTGCCGCCGGTCATGCGGTCGGTGTTGCCGGCAATCGGCAGCGCGTTGTACCAGGTGTCGAACCACGGCTGTTTGCTGGCGGCCAGTAGCAGGTCGGTGAGGGTTTGCGACGACACCAGATTGCGCCGCGAGAGGCCGGAGCCGTCGACCTGACTGAACGTGGTGGTGTCCAGCCCCTGGCGCTTGAGAAACCCGGCCACGGCCACGGCGCCCGCCGCTGCCGTGCCGCTATTGGCGGTCTGGCGGCCCATGGCCTTGAGCAAGGCTTCGGACATGTTGTTGTTCGAAAGCTTGAGCAGCGGCACGATCAGCTCCTGCAACGGTGCCGATTGGTGCTCGGCCAGCACCGTCACTGCAGCCGGGCTTGCCCCACCCATCACTCGACGCCCCAATACGGTGATGCCCTGTTGCGCCAAGGCTTGTTCGAATAGATTCGCGACCAGTTGCGTCGGCTCCCAGACGCTGACCAATTGCTGGCTCTGCCGCCCCGGCGCCACTGCACCGCTGAGCTGCAACAGGTTGGTGCCATGGCGACGGTTGATCCCATAGCTGTTGCCTGGCCCACTGATGGCGCGGTTGCTCAGTTGCAGGTAATCGGTGGGCGGAAAAATCTCGACACTTACCGGCGAGCCGGCCCGCAGCGCAGCCTTCGCGGTGACCAGTACGCTGCCTGCATCGAAATCCGAATCAGGCGACACGGTCAGCGCTGAAATCTGCGCGCCGTAGTAGGTGGTTTCGTCATCGTGAGACCAGTCGACACCCAGCCGCTCGGCATCAAACCAGGTGTCGTCGAACACCAGGTCGCCCTGCACCTGGCGCACGCCCTGGCTGGCCAATTGCGCGGCCAGGGCCTGGTAATCGGCAAACTGAACGGTCGGGTCGCCGAGGCCACGCAGGTACAGGTTGCCGGTCAAACGGTCGCCCTGGCGTATGCCATTGCTCAGCAGTTGGGTGGCGAAGCGGTATTGCGGCCCCAGCACGTCCATGGCCGCCGCTGTGGTCAACAGCTTGAGGTTGGACGCGGGCACCAACCGGGTGCGCGGGTTTTGCTGATACAGCGTGGAGCCCGTGCGGGCGTCACGTACCATCAGCGACACCGTAGCGCCGTGCAGCGCCGGATCGCTCAACAGTTTATCCAGGGTTGCCGGCGTGGAAGTTTGGGAGACGCTGGCGCAGCCGCCCAGTAAAAAACTCAAACCGACCAGCAGGGTGCCGGTGCGTAACCATTTTACAAAGTGCATCGTTGCGTTTTCCATAAGCATGCAATGGCGGCAACGCTAACAGCTCGCTATCAATGTGGCGACCGCTTTCCTGTGGGAGCTAACTCGGTGTATCAGGCAAACCCAGTCGATGCCATCGCAGGCAAGCCAGCTCCCACAGATAAATGAATTAGAAGGTCAAGGTGCTGGATACCGACACCTGCCGCGCATCGCCCATGGACACAAACTGCGTATTCACCGATGAGGTGTAGTAAGTACGATCGAACAGGTTCTTCACATTGAGCTGGAACTTGACCTTCTGCCCTTCAAGCCGGGTGTCATAGCTGGCGAACACATCGGCCACGGTGTAGCTGGGCAGTTCGAAACTGTTGGCCGCGTCCCCTGCCCGCTCGCCGACATAACGCGCCCCGGCGCCGACACGCAGTTGATCGCCGCCCAGGACACTGCCGAAGTCATACACCGCCGACAACGAGCCGGTGCTTTTTGCCACATTCTGCAGGCGATTGCCTTTGAGCTTAGGGTCTTCGGTAACCTCGGCATCGGTGTAGGCATAGCTGCCAATCAGGCTCCATTTATCCGTCAGCTGGCCGCTGGCATCCAGCTCCAGACCGCGAGAACGCACCTTGCCGGCCACGCTGTACTCCGAGGTCAGGCCCTCGCCTACCTGCACCAACACGTTGCGTTTATCGATCGTGAACAGCGCGGCACTGGCGGTGATGCGCCCCGGCAGGTCGAACTTGGTACCCAGCTCCCAGGCTTTGGATTCTTCCGGCTGCAAACTGCCATTCAACACGGTTTTATTGGCCAGCGGCGCGATGGTGGAGTTGGGTTTGAACGACTCGGTATAACTGCCGTAGAACGACAATTGATCAGTGTAGCGATACACCAGCCCGGCCCGAGGTACCCACTTCTGGCCATTGCCGTCGGTGTTGGCGGTGAACGGCACGCCTTTGCCAGCGTATTGATCGTACATCTGGTAGCGCGCACCGCCGACCAGGATCCATTGATCGTTGAGGTGGATGGCATCCTGGAAGAACAGCGAATCGCTGCGCAGCAGATCGGTCTGGTTGCTGTCCGGCGCGCTGACTTTGGAACCGGCGACTTCATTGCCGTATACCGGGTTGTTGTAATCGAAGGTGCCTCGCGGCGCCTGGCGGATCAGGTCGGCACGGTAGATCTTGCGGTACTCATCGTCCAGGCCGAACACCAGATCGTGCTGCATACCTGCAACATCGACCCTGCCTTCGAGGCTGGCGGTGGCGAAGCGGTCGGTGGTCAACGCGCCCTGGGTACCGTCCATGTTACGGGTCAGGGTGCCGTTGGTGTTGACCTTGACCACGCGCACCTGGCTGGCGTCATAGGTTTCGCGATTCCAGCTGTAGCCGAAGTGAGCTTTCCAGTCGTCGTTCAGATCATGATCGACGGTCAGGCGGTACAGATCGGAGCGACCTTCCATGTTGTTGAACGGTTCATCCAGACGCCGGGTGGCGGGGATGTTCAGCGGGTGGTTGGTCTTGGGATCGATGGCGGTGCCACGGTCGAACGGCGCGAGAAATTCGCGGTGTTCATAGGCCAGCACCACTTGGGTGGTATCGCCGTACCAGGCCAGGGACGGCGCCACCAGGGTCTCGCGATGGGTGCCGTAGTTACGCCAGTAATCTTCGTCTTCATGATCGACAATCAGGCGATAAGCCAGGCCGCTGTCGCCGAGGGGGCCGGTGGTGTCGAGGTTGCCGCCGCTGCCGTTCTTGCCGCTGCCGAAGGTCGAGCCGCGCGCGGTCAGGGAGGTGGACTGCATCAGCTCAGGCTTTTTGCTGACGATATTGACCACGCCGCCCGGGTCCTGGATGCCATACAACAGCGAGGATGGACCCTTGAGCACTTCAATACGCTCGGCGGTAGCGTTCATGGCACGGCCCTGCACCACCGGCATACCGTCCTTCATGATCGAGCCGTTACGGTTGTCGCCAAAACCACGCAACATCACCGCGTCCTGAGTACTGCCGAGGGTGTTGGACTGGGTGATGCCGCTGATATTGCCCAGGGCGTCATCCAGGTTGCGCGGTTGCTGGTCGCGCAGCACCTGAGCCGGCACCACGTTGACGGTTTGCGGGGTTTCCAGCAGCAACCCATGGGAGCGCATCACCGAACTGGTGGGCGGCGGCTGATAGCTGGTGCTGTCCTGCGTCGGGTTGGCCGCGCTGATGGTGGTGGCGCCAAGGTTGACCGCGCCGTCGCTGGGCAGCGGCTCCAGGGCCAGGGTGCGGGCGTCGATCTGGCGGAAGGTGAAACCTGTATTGCTCAGCAGACGTTGCAGGGCCTGGGTCGCGCTCATCTGCCCACTGAGCGCCGGGGCATTGAGGCCATAAGGCGCTTCATCGGTGTAGATCACACTGATGCCTGTGACACGGCTGAACTCGCTCAGGGCCTGGGGCAGTGGTTTGGCTGCCAGGGCAAAATTGAACTGGGCGCTTTGCTGCTCCTGCGCACGCGCAACGCTCAAAGGCAGCAACGCCAGCCCTGACACCGCCAAGACCGAGGCTCCCAGCCACTGTTTTACCCAACCACCCGCCGTTGACTTCATGCTGTGAGAACCCGTGTAGAAAACGCTGTTAATGCGAATAGATCGCAGTTTCATGCACTACACGGATGGGCCGAGGATTTACCTCACATGAATCAGTAAATAATTTCGATCATTGCTTGCCACTCGTCGCGAGACACTCCTTGGCACTCTTCTTCAGCTTCTTGATCAGCCGCTCCTGGCGCAACGCCTCACCCTTGCTCGCGCATTGTTCGGTGTACACCAACGCCACCGCCGGGCTGGACAAGAAAAACCGCGCGCCCTTGCCGCTTTGGTGGCAGGCAAAGCGGCGCACCGGGTCATTGCTGATGCCGCAATACAACGAGCCATTGGCGGCACGCACCAGGTAGACGAACCAGGGTTTGGGTTCTACAGGATCAGTCACAGGGCAATTTCGGCAAACCAGAGGAGCGCCAATCTTATCAACGACCGGCCTGGAATGCCTTCAAGCCTTTAAGCGCCTGGGCCCGCACCGCATTTTTCAGCGCCGGCGACCAGCCCAACAGCAGCCCTTTCAAGCCCAGCGCCTGGCGCGACCAGCGCCACAGGTCGAAGTGATCGTGGTGCTCGCAGATCTTGCCGTCGCGAAACACAAAGCGCGCACCGATGTCGTTAACCACCGTATTGCCCGTGGCACTGAACAGGTACGTCGCCACCCAGTGCGCGCTGCCTGTGCTGTCATCACTGCGCACGTGGTCGAAGGTCAGGGAGAAATCCTTGGCCCGCGTGGTGAGCATTCGCCACATATCCCCCGCGTCGCGCCCGCGCAACTCGCCGAAGGCCGGGTCGCTGAACACCACGTCTTCGGTGTAGCAGGCGGCCATGGCTTCGGCATCCAGGCGCTGGAAGGCACTGTAGAACGCGGTGATCAGGGCGTTATGGGCATCACTCATGGGCAGGCTCCGCAGGTTTCGAAAGAATAAGCGCACGATAGGCTGCCCACACCGCGCTGGCTACTGACATTCGCCAGGCAAATGCAGGAGCCTACGGCACCATCCCAGTGCTGCGAGCGTAGGCGAACAGGTCTACATCGGTTGAGATACTCAGCCGCTGCATAGCCGTGCTTTTCTGCTTACTGATGGTAGAGATACTGCGGTTGACCTGTGCCGCAATCTGGCTGACGGTCATGCCGCTGGCCAACATGCGCACCACCTCGCGCTCCTTGCAGGACAATTGCGGCACCTGGGACTGATCGCCCGTACCCGCCTCTACCATTTGCATCCGCAGGGATTCACTGGCGAACGTCTGGCCGGCACACACAGCCTTGATCGCCTGGGGCAGCTCCTTGGCGGAAGCACTTTTGGCCACCACGGCCTTGGCACCATGGGCGAAGGAAGCACGCAGGGTGGCGACGCTGGCGAACATGGTCACCAGAATCACCGGCAACTGCGGGTATTGGCGGTGCAACAGGCTCAACAGCCCGTAGCCGTCGGCCTGCTGGCCGCCTGGCATGGCAAAGTCTGTGACGAGCACGTCACACGGGGTTGTCCTCAACAGTTCGAGCAACTGATCGGGGCCGTCGGCTTCCGCGACCACTTTGCACCGGCCATGCGCCTCAATCACCACTTTCTGCCCGATACGCACAATAGGGTGATCGTCAGCAATAATTACTCGAAGCATAGATTCCCACGAATGATGGCAAACTGAATCCGCGCAAAATACCCCCGCTGGCGCTCATCAACAACCGCTAACAAAGTGCTGCTGGCAGCCACGCTCAATGTTCAGTAGCTCACAATTTTTTGCCTACAAAACAATAAGAAAATACCTACAGCAAAGACAAGATCAACGGATTGCAAAACGCTCTGCGCCAACACTACCTCTCAGACTTCAGAGAGGTACTCGAGATAGACGAACAAGCGCGCCAGGAACAACTCCAATTGCACCTTGTGCGCAGCAACACCCTGGGACTGGACCTGTTCGATCAGCTTCACGGCGCTGGCTTCAAGGCCAGTACCGCCCAAAAACACCAGGCTGCCCACCAATCGATGGAGGCGCTCAGCCGTCAGTGACGAGTTCAACGTCAAGCAGGCATGGCGCAACACGCGGTGGTCTTCCCAAGCCTCGAACAACAGGGTTTCCAACAATTGATCGACGATACGCTCGCTGCCAAACATGGCGACCAACGTGGCACGGGTTGGCCAGCCGGCGAGCGGCGCAACAGCCTTCTGGACGACATACGCGTCATCCACGCCCGGCAGCCAGCGTGCCAACACGGCGTGCAGCTGTTCAAGGGTCAATGGCTTGAGCAGCCAGGCATCCATGCCGGCGTCGCGGCAACGCCGGGGGCTGTCGTTTTGCAGGTTGGCGGTCAAGGCAATGATCGGCACTCGCCTCTGCCCGTTGTCGCGCTCATGCTGGCGAATAGCGCGAGCCATGCTGTAGCCGTCCATGAACGGCATCTGGCAATCACTGATCACCAAGTCGAAGGGCCGGCTGGCAAAGGCCGCCAGCCCGACGTACCCATCGTCGGCCAATTCGTATCCCAACCCCAGTTTTTGCAGCAAACAACCCAGCAACAGGCGGTAGGCTGAATGGTCTTCCACCACCAGCACGCTCAACTGCTGCCAATGAAGCGGGGGGGCACCTTGTGGCTTCAATTTGCGGTTCGCTCCTGCTGTTGAACCTACCAGCGAACCCATCAGTACCTCTATCGTGACTATTGATCCGGCAGTAATCTCCGGCACTGGTGCAATAGCCCTCGATACCTCTCATGTAGCAAATACCCATTCAGGGGGTATCTATAATCTTTTGAGTCAGACCGAGTCGATACAACAACTACGAAAAGCCCCACCGCCCCCCCTCTCCCGGCACGTCCTTCGTCCCCCCGCCAATGTCGTATTAGTTGTATTTCCCCCGCGCGCCCCCCTCGCTAGATTGTGCCCACCCCAAAGAGGGACGACTTGCCACTCCCCGGCAAGCGCCAAAAAATCGAGATCGCCTCCAGGCAACCACCCGCCCACACAAGACCGGGCGTTGCCCTGGCGTGCCTCAATCTGCCAGCTTGTAATGGAACAATTTGAAATGAAGACCTCTGTATCCCTACTGAGCAGTGCCCTGCTGCTCGCCATAACGTCATCCGCTTTCGCCGCCAGCAGCGTCGACCTGACTGTCAAAGGGTTGATCACGCCCAGCGCCTGCACACCCAACCTGCCGGGTGACGTCGATCTTGGAAAAATCGCCGCAAAAGATCTGAATCAAGACAGCTATACGCCGCTTGAGAAAAAGACCCTGCAACTGAGCGTCAATTGCGACGCGGCGACGCTGTTTGCAATCCATCCCGTCGACAATCGAGCCGGTTCCGCCGCGTCCGGCGGCGCCTTTGGCCTGGGCTTGATCAACGAAACCCAGAAGCTCGGCCTGTATCAGTTGACGTTCAGCAACCCCGTCACTGAAACACCATCCACCCTGATTGCAATGTACAACTCCGAGGGCCAATGGACAGACCTCCTTACGGATGAGGTCATTGCCCCCAACGATCTGGTGGCGCTGGGCAGCCGCGGTGAGAACGGTTGGGCCCCCCACCCGATCAAAGACGCGCTCATGGACATGACGCTGCACACCTTGATTGCACCTGCAAGAAACCTGACCTTGACCAGCGAAGTGGCAATCGACGGCTCCGCGACCTTTGAAGTGAAGTACCTGTAAATGGACGTTTCCCAGATGAAGACCCGCCTGCCCCTGTGGAGCAGTGCCCTGCTGCTCGCCATGACGTCATCGGCTTTCGCCGCCAGCAGCGTCGACCTGACCGTCAAAGGGTTGATCACGCCCAGCGCCTGTGCAGCCAGCCTGCCGGGCAATGTCGATTTTGGAAAGATCGCGGCAAAAGATCTGAATCTCGATACCCCTACACAGCTTGAACGCAAAACCCTGCTACTGAGCGTGAATTGCGAAGCGGCGACACTGTTCGCCATCGACCTCATCGATAACCGAGCGGGCTCTCCCATATATAGCTACGCGTTTGGCCTGGGGCTGACCAACGAAAACCAGAAGCTCGGCCAATATAGCTTCACATTCAACAATCCCGTCGCCGAAACACCCTCCACCCTGCTGGCGATGTACAACGACGATGGTCAGTGGAGAGACATCTATCCGGACGACGCTATTGGGCCAGGTGAGTTTGTCGCACTGGGCAGCCGCGGCGATAACGGTTGGGCGCCGCATCCGATCAAGGACGCGACGATGGACATCACCCTGTACGGCTCCATTACGGCGGCAAAGGACCTTACATTAACTAACGAAGTGGAAATCGATGGTTCGGCGACCTTTGAAGTGAAGTACTTGTAAACCACCATTCATTCACAGGATGTGACCCATGGCCAGCCCTCTCACTACCCTCACTGCGACACTGTTGCTGTTTGGCGCCGGCTCAGTCTTCGCCGCCAGCAGCCTGGACCTCACCGTCAAAGGCATCATCACGCCAAGCGCCTGCGCGCCAGAGGTCTCCGGCGGTGGCAATGTCGACTTCGGCAAGGTGTCGGTCAAGGATCTCAATAGCGACACCTACACCGACCTGCCCCGAGAAACCATGCTCTTGAGCGTGCATTGCGAAGGGCCGACGTTTTTTACCCTGAACACCATCGACAACCGCGCCGGCACCACCGCCAGCCACTTCAGCTGGCACGGCCTGGGCATGACCCCCAACGACGAAAAAGTCGGTGATGCCGGGCTTGGCCTCTACCAGCCGGTGGCCGACGACGTGCCGGTACGCACCATAGTCTCAAGGGATGGCGGCGCAACCTGGATGCCCTCCGTGATGCTCAGCCACACCGTGCTGACAGCGGTCGCCAACAACGACGGCGTGGTACCGATTGCGATCCAGAAGCTGGAGGCCGAGATCCGCCTGATCACTCACATCGCGCCCGCCAGCAACCTGACACTGACCGACGATGTGCCTATCGACGGTCACGCCACCGTGCAAGTCAATTACCTCTAAGGATAAGGAGACCCGATGAACATTCGATTGACCACGCTGGCCGCCAGCGTACTTCTGCTCAGCTCAGCCACTGCCTTCGCTGCCTCCAGCGTCGACCTGACCGTCAAGGGGCTGATCGTGCCCAGCGCCTGTATACCCACCCTTTCCGGTGGCGGTGTGATCGACCATGGCAAGGTGTCCGCCAAGGACCTGAACCCCGATAGAGGAACGGCGATTGGCAGGCATACCCTATTGATGACCGTCGATTGTGACGCGCCAATCCAGTTTGCCCTGCACCCCATTGATAATCGTGCAGGCTCAGGCCTCTCGACAGACTTTGGCCTGGGCTTTATCAACGAGAACCAAAAGCTCGGTCATTTCTCCCTCACCTGGCGTAACGCAGTGGCTGAAGACGGCGTTGCCGTCCAACCTATCGCATCGATGGATCAGGGTAACTCCTGGTACCCCGAAAAATTCTGGGAACCGAGCATGTACATGGCGGCGGCCTCAATGGATGACGACACCCAGCCAATGCCAATCAAGAATCTGCGCGTAGACCTGGAAGTGCTCACGATCATCAACCGCACCGACGGGCTGGACCTCAGTAATGAAGTCACCATCGACGGTTCCGCCACCCTCGAAGTGAAGTACCTGTAACCCATGGCCGCCCATCCCTTGAAAACTGCCGGGCATGGGCTGCGCCTACCTGTGCCGGTACTGGACACAGTTGGCCGTTACGTGGCTGCGCTGCTCTGCCTGGCCACCTTAGTCGATACCCACGCAGCCTCGACCGTCGACCTCACGGTGACCGGCCGGGTGACACCGGATGCCTGCCACATCGAGCTGATGAATGACGGCATCATCGAGCATGACAAGATCCCCGCACATAGCCTCAACGTAGACGAGTTCACCGTGCTGCCCAGCCAGCTACTCGAACTGCATGTGCTCTGCGCCAGGCCCATGCTGTTTGCCTTGGTAGGCATCGACAATCGCGCCGACTCCTCGCTGGCCCCCGACTTTTTCTACGGACTGGGCAGAAACATCCACGCCCCCGAGGAACGTCTCGGCTCCGTAGCGTTGTCCTATCGCAACGTAGTGGGCGATGCGCAGCCCATGCAGGTATTGGCCTCCACCAACAACGGGGAAACCTGGTCACCGGACCCCAACGCCTATCCAAGATCCTATATGGCCTTTGCACTGCTGGGCGACCGTCAACCGGACTTCATCAGCCAACTGACCGCGGAGCTTCAGGTGGTCACCGCCATCAATTTTTCGCAGTACCTGACGCTGGACCAGGAAGTCCCCCTCGACGGCTCCATCGTCCTGGATTTGCGTTACCTCTGACCGATACCTTTTGGCCTAATGGAAAACCCGTCATGACGACGACATTCTCAAACACCGCTGTCGGCCTTATCGCCCTGCTGCTGATACTCGGCAATCAAGTCAAAGCCGACGGGATGGTACCGGACACCTCCGTGGTGATCGTGTTCGAAGCCGAAGGCGAAGCGGCAGTGTCGGTGACCAACACCGACAGCCAACTCGCGCTGCTGCATGTGACCTTGCAGGATATTCCGGAAGACACCGAGCCGCTGCTGGTGGTGACACCGCCGCTGTCACGGGTCGAGGCGTCTAAATCCCAGTTGGTGCGCTTCATCCTGCAAAACCGGAAGCCGTTGCTCACCCAACGGCTTAAACGCGCAGTGTTCGAAGGCATGCCCCAAGGCCGTGCCGCGACCGCCGCCGGGCATGCCCGCGTGGGCGTGACCGTGCGCCAGAACTTGCCGGTGATCGTGCATCCCAGAGGCCTTGCCCCCAACCGCACGCCTTGGACCGACCTGACCTGGACCTTGCGCGACGGCCAGTTGCAAGTACGTAACGACACGCCCTATGTAGTGCGCCTGGCGCAGGAACTGCTGCTGTTGCCCGGCAACGGCAGGGCGATGCTGCCGCGCACTTACGTGCTGCCCGGCGAAGCCTTGAGCGTGCCGGCCAGCGGCGGGCAGGCCAACACGGTCAGGTTGCAGCCGGCCACTGTGTACGGCTTTGCGGTGAAAGCCTACGACGCACCGATCACCCTCTGACTGAAAACCGCAGGCGTCGCCCCCCTGACCGCCGCCTGAATAACGAAGTGACGGCTCATTGACCGTCACCAGAACGCCTGGGCACACGGGGCCCGCGCGTTCACTACTCGAGTACCTTGCGTGAAAACAGTATTGAGTTACCGTGACGGCGAAGCCGTGCCCGACATCCCTGCCAACTCGACCTTGCCGCTGGTGTTGCTGCTGTGCGCGCTGATGCCCGCCAAGGCATGGGCCGAAAACTCCAGCGCCTCCAGCTTCGACGCCCAGACCTTGCATCAACGCGGCATTGATCCACAGCTGGCCAGCCTGCTGCTGGCAGCACCGCGCTTCGCCACCGGGCAACACACGGTCAATCTGCGGGTCAATGGTCAGCGACGCGGCCGGCTGGATGTGACCTTCGATCAGCAAGGCAACCCGTGCTTCGACCGCGCATTGCTGGACGCCGCCAACCTGGTGATCCCGAATGAAACGGCAGGTTGTCACGATTTTCTTGCGCAATATCCGCAAACCCTGGTTGAACCGGACCCGGCGACGCTGACGGTGTCACTGGTGGTACCCACCGAGGCGCTGCGCCCCATACAGCAGGATATCTCGGGGTACGAAACCGGCGGGTTTGCCGGGCTGCTCAACTACGACCTCAGTGGTTTCTACAACCGCTTCGGCGATGACGCCAGCCGCTTTGGCTCGGCCAACACCGAGGTGGGGTTCAATGCCGGCGATTGGGTCGTGCGCAGTCGCCAAGTACAGACCTGGCAGGATGGCCTGTCACGCAGCACCCACTTGCAAGCCTATGCCCAGCGCACCTTCGCCAGCCACCAGGCGGTGCTGCAGGCTGGGCAAATCAACCTGTATAACCCGGTACTGTCCGGCGCGCAGATTACCGGGGTGCAGGTGCTTACCGAGCAAGCCCTTCAAGAACAGGGCCAGGGTGCGCTGATCCAGGGCATTGCCAACAGCCCTGCCCAGGTGGAGGTACGACAGAACGGTGCGTTGATTCACTCCACCGTCGTGCCCGCAGGCCCCTTTACCCTGCCAGATGTACGTCGCTTGAATACGCGCTCGGACGTCGAGGTCACGGTCAAGGAAAGCGCCGGGGGTGAGCGGCGCTTCACCGTACCGGCGGCCATGCTCGGCCTTGGGTTGCCCGCACCGGGTTACTCCGTGGCCGCGGGCCGGGTGCGGAATGTGGGCGACGCCAAAGGCGAGGATCCGTGGGTGGTCAGTGGCGGCTGGACCGGTGCGCTGCACCCGCAGTTGACCTTGGGTACCGGTGTACTGGCAGCCAGCGAATACCGCTCGGTGGGCGCCAGCCTGGGCTGGTTGCCGTGGGTGGACAGCCAGATCCAACTGTCCACACAGCTGTCCAACACCCAGGCGTGGGAAAAGGTTTCGGGCGTACAGACCGACCTTTCCTGGTCCCAGCGCCTGGGCGAGCAGTGGTCGATCAGCGCCGCCAATTCCTGGCGCAGCATCGGCTATCGCGAACTTGAAGAAAGCACGTATGAGCGTGATGACAGCAACCGCGACGCCCGTTATCGCGACCAACAAAGCCTCAACCTGGGCTGGTCGCATCCGCTGCTGGGTGCGTTCAGCGCCGGGGTTGCTCGCTCGGCCAACTTCGCTGGCGACAGCAGCAGCCGTGCGCTGGCCTCTTGGGGCACGAGCATCGGCGCTGTGTCACTGTCGGCCAGTGCCGAGTGGCAAATGGGCGGTAGCCAGCAACAGGACAACGCGGTGTACCTCAATATCAGCGTGCCGTTGGGCGAAAGTCGCCGGCTACGTAGCTGGGTGCGCAATTCCGGCGGTGAGAACCGCACCGGCCTGGGCCTCACCGAACAGATCGACGACCAACTCAGCTATCGCGTCAGCGCCGAACACGACAGCAGCGACCATCAAGTGGAAACCACGCTGGGCGTCTCGGTACTGCCGCGTTACAGCCAGCTCGATTTCAGCTACAGCCGCGCTGATGCCGAACGCTCCAGTTATCAAGGCGGCGCTCGCGGCGGTGTGGTGATACATGGCGACGGCGTGACTTTTTCACCCTACCCGGTGCGCGACACCTTTGCCCTGGTGTCGGTCGGCGATATGAGTGGCATCAAGCTCAGTACCCCCAGCGGCGCGGTGTGGACCGACTGGCAAGGCCAGGCCGTGGTGCCGCAAGTCGCCGCATACGGGCGCAGCCCAGTGGAAGTGCAGACACGTTCACTGCCGCGCAATGCCGACATCAACAATGGCCTGGCGATGATCTCGGCCGGACGCGGCGCCGTTGACCGAGTCGAATTTGGCATCAGCTTGACCCGTCGCATATTGCTCACCGTCAGCACCGACCAGGGTACACCTCTGCCTGCCGGAGCCTCAGTCAGCAGCGCCAGCGGCGAGTTCGTCACCTTGGTGCAGGACGCCAGCCAGGTGTTTCTACCCAACGTGCTGGACCAATCGACGCTGTGGATAACCACACCCGATGGCGGTCGATGCGAATTGCGTTACTCCCTGCCGGAAAAAGCCGACCCCACGGTGTACTTCGAAACTGCTCCCGCGCGTTGCCACGCGCCTTGAGGATCCCCGTCATGCCCTTCGCAACGTGTATGCGCCAACTGTGCCTGTGGTTATTGATCGGCGGGGCCGGCACCGCCCACGCCTTGGAAGAATGCCAACTGAATGTCAGCGAATCCCTGATCGATTTCGGCTTGATGAGCCGCCTGGCACAAAGCGACAGTGCGCTGGAGCGCTTGCTTGGCGAGCGGCGCCTGAGCGTGACCATCAACTGTCCGCAAGCGCAAGATTTGAGCCTGTTCTATCGCGCACTGGCCGCTAGCCCGCAGCGCCTGCAATTTACCCCGCATGGCAGCTATGCCATCGAAGCCGGCAACGCCGTGCTCGATGGTCGCGCCGTAGAGTTGGGGCTGCTACCTGCTGCGGGCCAGGCGCCCGTGGCCAATGGCGCGGTGCTGGAATGGCGTTCCGGCCATGGCATCGCGCCGGTCGCACACGGTGCGGTGCTCAGGGGCAACACCCTGTCGTTGCAACTGACGCTGCGCGCCTGGGCCGACCCCGCTGCCACTCAAGTGCGCGACAACACCACCTGGGAAGTTTCCGGGATGTTGTACAGCGCACAAAACGGACGCTACCGGGAACTGACCGTGCGCGCGCACTTTGCGCCCATCGCCTGCCTGCCGACATTATCCGACCAGGGCGTAGTGGACTACGGCACCCTGTATGCCAAAGACCTAAATGCCACCACTGAAACACCGCTGCCCATTCGCACACTGCGCCTGAGTGTGACCTGCGATGCGCCGATCCGCTTTGCTCTGCGCATGAAAGACAACCGCGACGGTTCGGCCACGGGCGGTACCGATGAAACCGCTTATGGATTGGACCTGGATGCCAGTCGCAACAAAATCGGGCGATTTTACCTGACTATCGACCCGGCCGAATTCAGCGCCGACACCTTGCCCGCGCTGTACCGCACCGACTCCACCAGCAACAGCGTGGCGTGGAGCAGTTCCACCGCGCGGCAAATCCCCATGGCCGCCAACAGCCTGCTGGGGTTTACCGACACGACGGGCGTCACCACCGGCCCGGTGGCCATCCAGACCCTGACCGGCACGATGCGTCTCAAGTCTTACCTTGCCCCCATGCAAAGCCTGGATCTTCGCGAGGTGGTGCATATCAATGGTTCCGGCACTATCGAAATCGTCTACCCCTGACCCGTCACTGTGAGGAACTCGTCCCGTGAAAACCCGCCTCTTTACCAGTCTGTTGCTGTTGACCAGCACGCCCTCTGTGCTAGCCGCCTCGGCGGTGGACCTGAGTGTCAAAGGCTTGATCACTCCCTCCGCCTGCTTGCCGCAGTTCCCCGGCGGCGCCCTGATTGACTACGGCAAGATTGCCCAACAGGACTTGAACCTGGCGACCGCCACGCGCCTGCCCGTCAAGACCCTGACCGTCGGCATCGCCTGCACGGGCACGGTTCGCTTTGCCCTGCGCATGCGCGACAACCGCGACGGCTCGGCCATGGTCGACAGCGAGATTTACTACGGCCTGGGGTTCGATATCAGCGGCAATCGCCTGGGGGTCTACTCCATGACCTTCGACCCACGACAGACCCAGGCCGGCAACATTGCGCAGATCTACGGCACCGAGTCCACTACCGGGGGCCTGGCGTGGCGCACGTCCAACCTCAACCCCATCGACATCGGCTCCAGGAGCTACCTGGGCTTTACCGATGTGGAGGGCAGTGTCAGCGGGCCCGCGGCCATCGGTTTAATGCTGAGCACCGTCACCGTGCAGACGGTGATCAATGCTCGACAAAACCTGGACCTGAGCGTGGACACCCCGCTCGATGGTTCGGCCACTCTGGAAGTGGTTTACCTCTAGAGCTTCTCGCTGGTGACCTGTACGTAGCGCGCACGACCGGCGCCCAGACCCGCGACAATCGCGCCCAGGCCGATCACCGCGAAGATCCAGCCGATAGCCGCCCAGCCGCCGGTCCAGTCATGCACCAGGCCAACCGCAAACGGGCCCATTGACGCCAGGGTGTAACCGATACCCTGGGCCATGCTCGACAGGTTGGCGGCGACGTGAGCGTCACGCGAGCGCAGCACGATCAAAGTCAGCGCCAGGCTGAAGGTGCCGCCCTGCCCCAGACCGAGCAGAATCGCCCAGCCCCATAAACCGTCCAGCGGCGCATACAGGCAACCGAACAGGCCACCGAGGGTCAGCAGCATCACCACTACAATCGCCAGGCGCTGGTCCTTGCCTCGGGTGGCCAACCACGGTGCGGCCAGGGAACTGAGCAGTTGCACGATGATGGAGCCTGAGAGCGCCAACCCGGCTTCGGTAGCACTCAGGCCACGTCCGATCAGGATTGACGGCAACCAGCCAAACACAATGTAGGCCAGGGACGATTGCAGGCCCATGTACAAAGTCACCTGCCAGGCGAGCGGGTCACGCAGCAAGCCTCTGACCCGGTAAGCCACCTGATGGGCACCGTGCTTTTGCCCCACTTGCGGCAACCAGAACAAGGCCGCCAGCAACGCCGGAATAACCCAAAACCCCAGACCGATGGCCCAGCTGTCTGCGAAATATTGGCTCAGGGGCACCGTGGCTCCCGCAGCCAACGCAGCCCCTAGACACAACGCCATGGTGTAGACGCCGGTCATGGCGCCCGCCTGCCGGGCAAAATCGCGCTTGACGATGCCCGGCAGCAACACGCCAATGATGCCAATACTCGCACCGGCAATCAGGCTGCCGGCGAACAGCCCCACTTCACCGAACGAACTGCGCAGGATAATCCCCGCGGCCAGGGTCAGCAGAATGCCCAGCACCACGCGCTCGGCGCCAAAACGTCTGGCCAGGATCGGCGCAGTGGGCGCGAACAGGCCCAGGCACAAGACCGGCAAAGTGGTCAGCAACCCGGCCTTGGCCGCAGATAACCCAAGGCTGCTGGAGACTTCAGCCAGCAGTGGCGACATGCTCGACAGCGCCGGCCGCAGGTTCAACGCCACCAGTACCAGGCCCAGTAGCAGGAGCCACGGGCGAACCACCCGCGGATGGGCCTGCTGGACGGCCTCGTCATCGGCTTCGGCGTCGATCAACAGTTCTTCGAGTTCAGTCGTACGTTTGGCTTCAAGGTTCATTGATCAACTGCCGGCAGAGGGATTTGGCACGTTCGGGGTCTTGATTTTCTGCCGCGTCGAGCAAGGCGATATGCAGGTCGAATACAGCCTGGCGATGCGGTGAGATGTTCAGGGCCTGACGTAACTGGGCGCCGACGAGGCTATTCGCAGTTGCCTGCAAAGGCAACGCACCAGAGTGCCTGGGTAGCAAAAGAAGCAGCAGAGTGGCTATGCCAAGGTATTTGCGCGGTCTCACTCATATCGTCAACACGAAGCCAGAGGCGCTCGCGGCTCCCTGGCCGACAAACAATAAACCCGGCACCAGGCCGGGTTTATGTGTTCAACCATTGATCAATGCAGTATCTGGCTCAAGAACAACTTGGTCCGGTCATTCTGCGGGTTGTCGAAGAAGTCATTCGGCGCCGCCTGCTCCACGATCTCGCCCTTGTCCATGAAGATCACGCGGTTGGCCACGGTGCGCGCAAAGCCCATTTCGTGAGTCACGCACAACATGGTCATGCCGTCTTCGGCCAGGCCAATCATGGTGTCCAGAACCTCTTTCACCATTTCCGGGTCGAGTGCCGAGGTCGGCTCGTCGAACAGCATGATTTTCGGTTTCATGCACAAGGCACGGGCGATGGCCACACGCTGTTGCTGGCCGCCGGACAGTTGCCCCGGAAACTTGTGGGCCTGCTCTGGAATGCGTACACGTTCAAGGTAGTGCATGGCAATTTCCTCGGCCTTGCGCTTGGGCATCTTGCGCACCCACATCGGCGCCAGCGTGCAGTTTTGCAGGATGGTCAGGTGTGGGAACAGATTGAAGTGCTGGAACACCATGCCCACTTCACGGCGGATCGCTTCGATCTGCTTGAGGTCGTTGGTCAACTCCACGCCATCGACCACGATGCGGCCTTGCTGGTGCTCTTCCAGGCGGTTGAGGCAGCGAATGGTGGTGGACTTGCCCGAGCCCGACGGCCCGCACAGCACAATGCGCTCGCCCTGCTTGACGTTGAGGTTGATGTCTTTCAACACGTGGAACTGGCCGTACCACTTGTTGACGCCCTGCATCTGAATAATGCCTTCAGGGCTCACCGGCTGTTTGATTGCTTGGCTCATTAAAACAACTCCTAACGCTTGTGGCCGGTGTCGAGCTTGCGTTCCAGATGCATGGAATAGCGCGACATACCAAAACAGAAAATCCAGAAAACCAGGGCGGCAAACACGTAGCCTTCAGTGGCCATGCCCAGCCATTTGGGGTCGGCGGCGGCTTGCTTGACGCTGTTGAGCAGGTCGAACAGGCCGATGATGATCACAAGGCTGGTGTCCTTGAACAGTGCGATGAACGTATTGACGATGCCCGGTATCACCATCTTCAAGGCTTGCGGCAAGATCACCAGGCCCATGCTGCGCCAGTAACCCAGGCCCATCGCCGCAGCCGCTTCGTATTGCCCCTTGGGGATCGCCTGCAAGCCACCGCGCACCACTTCAGCCACATAGGCCGACTGAAACAGAATCACGCCGATCAGGGCACGCAACAGCTTGTCGAAGTTCATGCCCTCGGGCAGAAACAACGGCAACATTACCGATGACATGAACAGCACCGTGATCAACGGCACGCCGCGCCAGAACTCGATAAAGGTCACGCAAACCACCCGGATCGCCGGCATGTTCGAGCGCCGCCCCAACGCCAGCACAATGCCCAACGGCAAGGCGCCGGCGATACCCACCGTGGCAATCACCAGGGTCAGCATCAAGCCGCCCCATTGGCTGGTCGCCACATTGCTCAGCCCGAACACGCCGCCATGCAGCAAGCAATAGGCAATGATCGGGTACAGCAGCAAAAAGCCCAGGCCGTAGATCGCCTTGCGTGGAAAACGCGAGATGAACAACGGCGCCACGCCAATGATGGCCAGCCATACCGTCATGTCCACGCGCCAGCGCAGGTCCACGGGGTAATAGCCATACATGAACTGCCCGAAGCGCTGCTGGATGAACACCCAGCAGGCGCCCTCTTTGGTGCAATCGGCGCGCGTGGTGCCGACCCAGTTGGCGTCCAGAATCGCCCAATGCAGGATCGGCGGCACCACCAGGTACACCAGGTAGATCGCCAGCAAAGTCAGCAGCGTGTTAAGCCAGCTTGAGAACAGATTGGCGCGCATCCAGGCCACCGGCCCGAAGACTTTGTCCGGGGGTGGCATATCAGGTTTGAACGTATGCGTAGTCATTGGCGTTTCCTCACCGCTCGATCAGCGCAATGCGCTTGTTGTACCAGTTCATCAGCAGGGAAATGCTGATGCTGATCGCCAGGTACACGCTCATGGTGATGGCAATGACTTCGATGGCCTGGCCGGTCTGATTGAGCACCGTGCCGGCAAACAGCGAAACCATTTCCGGGTAGCCGATACCGGCGGCCAACGAGGAGTTCTTCGCCAGGTTCAGGTATTGGCTGGTCAACGGGGGAATGATCACGCGCAAGGCTTGCGGGATGATGACCTTGCGTAGCGTCGGCCCCGGGCGCAGGCCCAGCGAGCGTGCCGCTTCAGTCTGGCCATGGCTGACGGACTTGATGCCCGAACGTACGATCTCCGCAATGAAGGCCGCCGTGTACACGGTCAGGGCCAGGGTCAACGCCAGCAGTTCCGGAATCAGTACCCAGCCGCCGACGAAGTTGAAGCCGGCAAGCCTGGGCATTTCCCAATGCAGCGGTGCGCCGAAGGTCAACCCGCACAACGTCGGGATCACAATCAATAGCGCCAGGCCCGTCCAGAATTTATGGAACGGTACGCCTGTCGCTTCAAAGCGCTTGTTGGCCCAGCGGGTCATCAGCACGATAGCCACGATAGCGACCACCACGCTGGCGACAAACGGCCAGAACCCATCGGCCGCCAGCGCCGCCGGCATGTTCAGGCCACGGCTGCTGACGAAGAACATGTCACCAAAGTTATGGCTGTTGCGCGGCCCCGGCATGGTCAGGAACACCGCGAAATACCAGAACAGAATCTGCAGCAGCGGCGGAATGTTGCGGAAGACTTCAACATAGACCGTCGCCAGCTTGTTGATCATCCAGTTGGGCGACAGGCGCGCCACGCCGATGATGAAACCGAGCAGGGTTGCCAGCACCACACCAATGACCGTCACCAGCAAGGTATTGAGCAAGCCGATCACAAACACCCGGGCGTAGCTGTCCGATTCGGTGTAGTCGATCAAATGCTGCGCGATGCCAAAGCCGGCACTGCGCTCAAGAAAGTCGAAGCCGGAGGTGATGCCCCGGTGTTGCAGGTTGGTCTGGGTGTTGTGAAACAGGTACCAGCCCAGCGAGACCACCGCCACAATGGTGATGATCTGGAAGAGCCACGCGCGCACTTTGGGATCGCTGAAGCTGAGCTTCTGCTTGGGTGCGCCGATGAGATTTTGCATGGAATGCCCCGCAAGGAATGGAACAGAACATCACCCGGCGGTTGGCCCACCGGGTGATAGAACCATCAGCGATCAGCGCACAGGAGGTGCGTACTGGATACCGCCGTTGTTCCACAGCGCGTTCAGGCCACGGTCGATTTCCAGCGGGGTGCTCTTGCCCAGGTTGCGCTCGAACATTTCGCCGTAGTTACCCACTTGCTTGACGATCTGTACGACCCAATCCTTCTTCACTTTCAGGTCTTTGCCGTATTCGCCGTCGGCACCGAGCAGACGCGCAACGTCGGGGTTCTTGGTGGACTTGGCCTCAGCTTCAACGTTCTTCGACGTCACACCGGCCTCTTCGGCGTTGAGCATGGCGTAGCCCACCCAGCGCACGATGGCCAGCCACTCGTCGTCACCGTTACGCACCACCGGACCCAGTGGCTCCTTGGAAATGGTTTCCGGCAGCACCACATAGTCTTTCGGCGCAGCCAGCTTGCTGCGCTGGGCGAACAGTTGCGACTTGTCGGAAGTCAGCACGTCGCAACGCCCGGATTCCAGCGACTTGGCGCTTTCATCAGACGTGTCGAAGGTGATCGGGGTGTACTTGAGGTTGTTGGCGCGGAAGTAGTCGGAAACGTTCAGCTCAGTGGTAGTACCCGCCTGGATGCAGATGGTTGCACCGTCCAGTTCCTTGGCACTTTTCACGCCGAGCTTGTTGTTGACCAGAAAGCCGATGCCGTCGTAGTAGGTGATGAAGCCCGGGAATTTCAGGCCCATGCCCGCATCGCGGGAACTGGTCATGGTGGTGTTGCGCGACAGGATGTCGACTTCGCCCGATTGCAGCGCGGTGAAACGCTCCTTGGCGTTCAACTGGCTGAACTTGACCTTGGTGGCGTCACCAAAAACCGCAGCGGCCACGGCGCGGCAGTAGTCAGCGTCAATCCCGAGGATCTTGCCGCTGGCATCCGGCACCGAGAAACCCGGCAAGCCGTCACTTACGCCGCATTGCACAAAGCCTTTTTTCTGCACGGCATCCAGGGTGGCACCCGCCTGGGCTAAACCACTGACACCCAGTACAGCCGCCGCTGTGACGATGGCCAGGGTGGACTTCAATACCTTCATTACATACCTCCAGTTGCTCTTGTTGTGTCCAAGCTCCAACCTCAGCGCACCCTTATGAGGCGATATCGACCCGTGTTGGCTTTTTTTGGGGTCAAGCAGCATGAGGTTTTTGCGGTAATTCCAGTTGCTTTCCCACCGGCGGCAGTCACTGATAGTGTTACCGCCCTAGGAGAGTTCTGACATCCACCTACACATAGCAAGGCGCGTACCAGAGTGCTGGCCGAGTCGTTGCCCGTCCTGTTCAGTGGTAAAAGATTCAACCTTGCGACATTCTCTTAACAGATCAACCTGTCGCGCACCGTCCCGACGCCCCCAATCCAAGCGTGCGCACATATATGGAGCAGACATGACCGACCCCTTGATTCTTCAGCCCGCCAAGCCCGCAGACGCCTGCGTTATCTGGTTGCATGGCCTGGGTGCCGATCGCTACGACTTCCTGCCGGTGGCCGAGGCGCTGCAGGAAAGCTTGCTGACCACCCGCTTCGTTTTGCCCCAGGCGCCGATGCGCCCGGTGACCATCAACGGCGGTTATGAGATGCCGAGCTGGTACGACATCAAGGCCATGAGCCCGGCACGTTCGATCAGCCTGGAAGAACTGGAAACCTCGGCCAACATGGTCACGGATTTGATCGAGGCACAAAAGAGAACCGGAATAGACGCTTCGCGAATTTTTCTCGCGGGTTTCTCCCAGGGTGGCGCAGTGGTTTTCCACACGGCGTTCAAACACTGGGAAGGTCCATTGGGTGGCGTAATTGCCCTCTCCACGTATGCACCGACCTTTGACGATGAGCTGGAGTTGTCCGCCAGCCAGCAACGCATTCCCGCCCTCTGCCTGCATGGCCAGTACGACGACGTCGTCCAGAACGCCATGGGTCGTAGCGCCTACGAGCATTTAAAGAGCCGTGGTGTCACCGTGACATGGCAGGAATACCCAATGGGCCACGAAGTGTTACCCGAAGAGATACGCGATATCGGCACCTGGCTGGCTGAACGCCTGCGCTGAAACCCGCGTTTATGTAGCCGTATGACAGACGCACTACGCCGCGCCCGATTCTTGCATTACACTGGCCGGCGTACATTCCTTAACCAATTAATGAGATGACCGTGCTCAAAGCACTCAAGAAGATGTTCGGCAAAAGCGAGGCTGAGCCGCTCGCGCCTGTTCCCAGTGCTCCTGCCCCCAAGCCCGGCAACCGCAATGACGGTCCACAGCCTGGCCGGACTACGCCTGCCGCCTCACCGAAAAAACCCACGGTGACGCCGCCTGAACAGGTAACGCCTGCCGAGGCCGCCCCAGCACCTGCGGCTAAACCTCGTCGCGAACGCGCGCCCAAGCCGCCGGTGACCCCGTGGAAACTCGAAGACTTCGTCGTCGAGCCCCAGGAAGGCAAAACCCGCTTCCACGACTTCAAGCTGGCCCCGGAACTGATGCACGCCATCCAGGACCTGGGCTTCCCGTACTGCACGCCGATCCAGGCGCAGGTGCTGGGCTTCACCCTGGCGGGCAAAGACGCCATCGGCCGTGCCCAGACCGGCACCGGCAAGACCGCCGCATTCCTGATCTCGATCATCACCCAGCTGCTGCAGACGCCGCCGCCCAAGGAACGCTACATGGGTGAACCGCGCGCCCTGATCATCGCCCCGACCCGCGAGCTGGTGGTGCAGATCGCCAAGGACGCCGCCGACCTGACCAAGTACACCGGTCTCAACGTGATGACCTTTGTCGGCGGCATGGACTTCGACAAGCAACTCAAGCACCTCGAAGCCCGTCACTGCGACATCCTGGTCGCCACTCCAGGCCGCCTGCTGGACTTCAACCAGCGCGGCGACGTGCATCTGGATATGGTCGAAGTGATGGTGCTGGACGAAGCCGACCGGATGCTCGACATGGGCTTTATCCCGCAAGTACGCCAGATCATTCGCCAGACCCCGCCGAAAACCGAGCGCCAGACCCTGCTGTTCTCCGCAACCTTCACCGAAGACGTGATGAACCTCGCCAAGCAGTGGACCACCGACCCGTCCATCGTCGAGATCGAGGCGCTGAACGTCGCCAGCGAAAACGTCGAGCAACACATCTACGCCGTGGCCGGTGCCGACAAGTACAAGCTGCTCTACAACCTGGTCAACGACAATGGCTGGGAACGCGTGATGGTCTTTGCCAACCGCAAGGACGAAGTGCGCCGCATCGAAGAACGCCTTGTGCGCGACGGCGTCAATGCTGCGCAACTGTCGGGCGACGTGCCGCAGCACAAGCGCATCAAGACCCTGGAAGGCTTCCGCGAAGGCAAGATCCGAGTGTTGGTGGCTACCGATGTAGCTGGTCGCGGTATTCATATCGACGGCATCAGCCACGTGATCAACTTCACCTTGCCGGAAGTGCCGGACGACTATGTGCACCGCATCGGGCGTACCGGTCGCGCAGGCGCGGCGGGTGTGTCGATCAGCTTTGCCGGGGAGGATGACTCGTATCAGTTGCCGTCAATCGAGACGCTGCTGGGGCGCAAGATCAGCTGTGAGACACCGCCGACGCACTTGCTGCGAGCTGTAGAACGCAAACGGCCGTAAGGTTGAACCAATGCCAGTCATCGAGCCTGACTGGCATTTTTTATGCGCCCACTGTCTTGTCCTGATCAGTCACTATCGCCCAGGTCACTCCAGACAGGCTGACGAATACGCATAGTCTCTTTTCGAAATTCCCCATAGAACTGAAAACTGCTCCCCGGCATGTCTGCCAGCCCCAGGCTTATGGGGCGCGGCTGTGGCTGCTGCTGGCGCTGTGACTGCTCGTCGTCGGCCGATGGCTGAGCTTGCAGGCTCTTGATTCGCGCATCCAAGCCACGACCGAAGTTAGTCCATCTGAGTACCGAGCGGGCACCGCCGAAAAGTTGACTGGCAGTGGTTATCTTGGCGGGGACAGCGAGCGAGTAAGACAACCCCGTCGCGTTTTTGCCTGCCGCAACGAGCCCGCTGCCGAGGGGGCTGGAGAAGAATCCAATGGTCTTTTCAGATGACCTGCCCGCTGCGGCTGCAAAAGCTTTAGCCCCCAATGTGACAGAAAGGCCGACACTGGCAACAACGCCAACACTGGAGAACCCGAAAGACGCCCATCCAAGGTTCTTGATGTGCTGCGAACGATCCCACCCCATTTGCTTGTCGACGGCCTCGATACTCAGCCCTGTAATCCCCAGCGTGCCGCCTACCGAGCTAGAGCCCGTAGCGATGACGCCCAGAATATTTGCCGCCTTTACCCCCCCTTTAGCGAGCGCCGCCGCCATCCCGACCACTGCAACCTTGAACGCCACCACCGATAAGGCCAGCGCAACCCCGGTCAGCACCCAAGCCAGCCACTTTGGAAAAAGCCCACTCGGGTCGATGAGGTTGATCGGGTTACCAGCGCAGTAGGCGTAGCTGTTAATCCCACCCTCATCAAAAGGCGCCAATGGATCAGCCGAAAGAAATACCATCAAGCGCGGGTCATAGGCACGCGCGCCCAAATGGTAAAGGCCGACCGCCGCATCCAGACGCTCGCCGTTAAACGCCGGCAGTTGCAGATCCGCCATCGATCGCACATTGCCGTCCTGCGGCACAACCTGGCCCTCGCCATACGGAGCGTAATGACGCTGTACAGGCGCTTGCCCAGGCGCCACCACGCCGCGCACGGTACCGGCACCGTCATTCAGATGCAGCTGCGGCCCCTCGACGCCACCGGTACGCGCCTGCACTTGGCCCCCGGCATTGAAGTAACGCAGTTTTCTACTGCCCTGCACCAACCTATCCAGATGATCCGCCGCATAGACCATGGCCACCGGTGATTCATTGTCACGTGTCGCCACGACTTGTCGAGACTCGGCATCGTACTCGTAGCTGCACTGCTGGGAACCTTCCTGCACGCAGGTCAACTGGTCATAGCCGTTATAGGTGTACGTTCGCCCTGCTGGCCCCCCGGTCAAGTTACCCGCCGCATCATAGGTCAGGGCATCATCCTGCAAAGGGTTGGAGTGGGTCACACGGGTCAGGCGCGTGGGGTCTGCGTCGGTGAAAAACCGCTCGCTGATGTCCTGCGTGCCGTCAGCGAAAGTCGTCACGACGCCTGTAATGTTATCCAGGCTGTCGAAGCTGAATTGCTGCCCAACGATGTCGCGCCCCAGCCAATCCCGGGGATGTTCACGCCCCTCGCAGCCATAATCCTTGAGCCGCAGGAAGGCGTCATAGGTAAAGGTCTCCCCCATCACCAATTCAGAGGCTGCGTCACGCACAATGCGACTGGCCAGCAGGCTGTTGGGATGATAAGTGCTGCTCATGACGTGTAGCAGCACGCCATTGTGCAAAAAGCGCCGCTGCGCCTCCCGCCCCAAGGTGTCGTAACTCACCTGTGTGACCACCTCAGTATCGGCGTAGCGAGTGGTCAGTACATCTGGTCGCGCAAACATGTCATAGCGCTGTTCAATGACTACCGTCCCAGCAGTCATCGTGCAAACCCTGCCCAGGGAGTCATATTCAAAGTCGCTACGCTGCCCATCATCCGTGGTGTGTTGCAACATACGCCCGCCGATTGAATAACCATACTGCGTGGTCTGCGGCCTACCGAGGACCGTCTGTATCTCTTTTTCCGGGTAGCCGTTCACATCATGGAATAACTCATGTTTGAGCGCGCCGCTTTCTGAATAGGTCGGCTGACCACTGACCGGATCATGCCGGTACTGCCTATCCGTGTGCCCCGCCATTTTGACCGTGCCTGGTGTGCTCAACTGCTTGTCGTAGGTCCATTGCTGACGGTGCCCACTGCCCGAGACCACGGCGACAGGTTCGGTCCAGTTTGTCTCATAGTGCCAAGTGGTGGCGGGTGCCGTGCCCCTGGACTGAGCAGTCAAACGCCCCAGGCTGTCGTAGGTGCGCGATCCCACCTGCTTGCCATCGATACTGATTGAACTGGGCAGCGACTCGCTGGTTCCATGCGCATAGGCCACCGTGCGCAGCCGTGCAGGGCTGCCATCCGAGGGCGTGTGGAGGGTGGTCAACACGCGGTCGAACAGGTCATAGGTGTAAACGGTGAGATGCTTGTCCACGTCCACCCGTGACAGGCAGCGCCCCAGGCCGTCATAGAGGCATGACTCCACTTCAGTGACCTGCCCCAGGGCGTCCACCCGGTTTACCAGGAACGGCTGATGGTGAGCATTCAGATAGGCTTCCAGGAGCTCGCCGCCCTCGACCCCCGTTACACGCAGGTGCAGTCTTGGGTCATATTCATCGATCGCCACGCTGCCATCGGCGCGGCTTACACGGCAGGCGTTGCCCCACGCGTTATAAGCGTAGCCGGTGGTCAATACACGCTCGCCATCCGGCAGATAATCAATATGAGTCCGTTCCACCGTTTGCCCAAGGGCATCGTAGCGCCAGGTCCCGAGGGGCTGCTCCTTTGCGCCATTCTCCAGTAACAATGCCTCGGCAACTGGCCGTCCTGCCCCGTCGAAGTAAGTGACGGTACTGCGGCCTTGCGCATCAGTCATCACCAAATGAGCGCGTTTCCCTGACGCTGCATAGTGATAAACAAAACAACGGCTGGCCTCCTGCGGCTCACCTGGCGAGGCTGTCTGCGCCGTCAATCGTCCTGCGACATCGTACGCGGTGACCAGCGTTGCCCCTCCGTCCCGGCTCATCAACAGTAAGCGCCTGTCGACCAGAGAGTGCGTGCGCACTGACTCCAGCCAGTGGCCCTCACGCCCCAATAGCCGGCGAGTTTCGCTCAGCGTGTCGCCGGTGACGGTGTAATCGTAATTGCTGACTAATTGCAGGCCATCAATGGTAGACGTGGTGCTTTTCAACCGGCCAACCAGCTCGGCTGGCGTGTCGTAGTAGGTTTGCTGTGTGCTGAATACACCAGCCTGAGTGACCGACTCCTGCACGACAAAGTAGCTGCTACCCATATGTGGCACACGGGTATGGGTGTACTCGGTGAGTCGGGCGGCAGGCGTGCCTTCCGCGGGGATAAGGCGCTCTTGCTTGACGTAACGCTGAAACAAATCATGAGGGTCGGCCGGGCATTTACCCGCCTCGCCTTTGATCGGGTAATAGCTGTATTCAATGCGAACCCCGGAGGCCTCAGTACGGCTTAGCTCGTTACCGTAGTCGTCAGTCTCACTCTCGAGCTTGACCACCCGTTCCGCACCACCCGCCACCAACGCGTAACACGTGGTGAGAATTTTTGGCAGCTGGAGGTTGGGAGGCTGGTCCGGGAAGAGCCCTGGGCTCACGTTATATTCAATGGTCCTGGTAGTCAGGGTGCCTTCGCGCAGGACCTGTTCCTCGGCCAGCAGGTGGAATTTGTTGTAGGTGGTACGCGTAACGCTCAGCGGTGCCTCATGGGTTGTGTTATCGATGCGGGTCTCTTCCGTCCAATAGTCATACTTACTGCCTATCAGGTACAGGTTGTCTTCGCCCTCACGAAAACCGCCTGAAAAGGGATAGCCAGTGAAATTCCTGCTTGGGCTGTAACTATAGGTACGTGACATGCCGGGCTGGCCGGCAGCGGGTGTATGGACCCAACTGGTGACGCGAGGGATGTATTGACCATTGGCATACTGATGGCCGTTTTCGGCGTAGTTGATCAACTCGTCACCACCCATCGGTGAGCGCACCCGACGGATAGCAATCATGCCGTTGCGAAAGGCTTGTCCGTACTCCAATACATAGCCTGCGCCGGGAGGAGACTCGCGACTGTCATAAGGAGCGGTGAAACCGGTCACCCGAGCGTTCGATTGGGTGAAGGTGATACGCGCATAACGTCCTCCGTCGACTCGCGTATCACTACGTACCAAGCGCCCGTTGGAATAGGTCAACAACAGCAGCACTTGCTGATCATGATCCAGAATACGTTCAAGAGAACCACCCGGCGCGTACTCCCATTTCAGACGCTCACCGTTTTCAAACTGGATAGCATCAATACGATAGGACGTGGTGCTGCCCGTACGCTTCAAAATCTCGACGGTACCGTCCTTGTAAATCACATGAAGCGTCGTGGCATCGGGCCGCTGGACCACCAGGTCGGCAAGCTTGCGATCCTTGATCACCAGTGTTCCGCCCGCAGAGGGCAGGCTCTGGGTTTTGAATCGCTCGCCGGTAAGCAGCGTGAGCATAGAACGAGCGCTATCAAACTCGGTATTGCTGATCCGCCAGCCAGTCCCATAAACACCCGACTCGATGTTCATCATGGAGAATGACAGCGCGATCGTTCTACTGACCTCCAGCGGGCCTTGCGGGTATAAGGTGGCCAACTGAATTCGACAACCGTATTGGCCGGTGCGTGGGTCTACTCCGCCTCCGAAGTAAGAGCGGAAATTAAAGGCTTGAGAGTAAACATCCATATCTGACTCCGATACTTAACGTAGAATCCAGAATGAGAGAAACCAAAAACCCACAACACTCTAAACATCCGTCAAACCAAGCTTATATCCGTCATATAATTGCTCAATTCTAAAAACATGTTCGCATCCGTAATTATCCCACAAGCGCCAAACACTATTATTATCTCTGCTACCGGTTATATTATATTCCCCACAAAAACGAACAGCTCGCATTATTGTCGATCGCCGATTGAACCTGACAGAGCCGCCGGATGGATTGGGATGTCCGCTAAAAACATCCCCTATCAAAACTGAAGCATTAACAGTATCTTTATTAATCACCACTCCGCCCTTTGTAAATGAACTTTGCTTGTTTCTTGTAAAATAGGAGGTGCGAAAATTCCATCCTTCAGCAGGAATTGACGCAGGGGAGTCAAGACCTCTATTTACAAGAAATCGCAAACCCGCCGGGGGTGTCCAATAATAAACATCGACATCACACAGATTATCACTATAAGCATCATTATCGACATACTCGACAAGCTGGCTCGTTGACAACGCATAGGGTAGTGTTGCGCGAATCGTTACATACGAGTCAAATGCAACATCACCATCACTGTAGTTAGTCGTGTAAGTCACACCACTTATCTCGATAGACGCCATGAATCTGCGCTCGTCGATGGGCACACTCGGATCCACACGTAAATAGCGATCTACGATCTCGACTTGTCGCTGAGCGTGCCCGGCCACGGCCTCTGGTTTTTGATCCGGCCTTACCTCATCGATACGTGTACGCCAGAGACCCGAATCGTAAATGTTTTTCTCCTTATCACAGCTCCAACCTTCTGGAAGCGGCTCATTGACATTCGGCGAGTAGAGCGTAACGGTCAAGCCATTACGCTCCGCTTCCGAAAGCCTGACAGGCAGCCAATACCCATCGGTTTGTCGCTGTTCAATAGCAACCTCAACAACCACCTTGCATTGATGACGACTATTGGCATACAGCTCATCGGTAAAAGTCCCGCCACCGGGCAACATGATTTTAAAATGAGTGACCCTCAGCGTCCGAACGATCTCACCGGTCAATTTAAAAAATGGAACGCCAGGCAGGTTCATTGAATCTATCTGTTTCACTAAAAACTTTTGCTCATTGCCATAGTTATCCAATACCCGCCAAAAACTCTTGGTGTCGCGACTCGCAGGCACCAGCGCAGACTTCAACCTGATCGCACGCAGCACAGTCGGTCTTTTGTTAAACGGTATCAAGGGGTTGGGCGATGGCGCAGGAAGCCCTGCATCAATCTCATGCAGATGAAGTGTCGAGTCCAACTCGTCCTTATTTATAAATGTTCCCACCCTACTCGAAGAAGTGTTATCAAGAGGTGAATGCCACGATAAAACGCTCTGAAAATCCTTACCCTCCCCAGGCAAACTCAGCGGACTATCAAAGCCCATGTTTTTTACCACCCACAAGCCGCCTGGAGGTGTCCAGTAGTAAACATCCACCGACGTGCGATAAGGCGGTGCACTGGCGTAGGCAAGATAATCTACATAGAGATCCATATCGTCTGCATCCCAGCTCATGGGACGGACCGGGCTAAGGGTGACAAAAGACTCAAGAGCAGCTTCATCTCTGAAGCTGTAAGTTGTGTAAATACAACTTTCAATCGTCACACACGCCATAAATACTGCTGGCCCGATGGGTGCGCCCGGGTCGCAACGCAAGTAGCGCTTGATAGGAGCTTCTGAGGAACGCTCAACACACTCTACCAAGTCGTTGATCGGTTCCTGCTGCTGTGATTTGTCCCGCCAAAGTCCAAGAGTGAATTGATTTTTTTCTACATCGCAGCTCCACCCGGGAGCGAGCGTTTGATTGCCATGTTCTGACCATTCAACAAGGGTGACACTGGCGCGCTCCTCATCAGTTAAGCGCACACGGACCCACTCGTCGCCAGCGCCACTGACTTCTTTAATAACGTCAATGAGGACTTCACACTGATGGCGTCCGTTGGCATAGAGCCCATTCGCCGCCTCCGTATTGGCAGGACGACTGATGCTGAACCTCGACAAACGGCACTTGCTTGGTTGCGCGACCATGTCCCACCCCTTCATTAAGTTAGCCCTGATACCATCAGAACCTGCAGAGGGGGGGCGAAACAACTGTCAGATCTGACAGTTCGATAGATCCATTTTTAATATCGCTATCGGTTAGCAGCCCTGTATAAGCTATGGCTTCCAGCGATCCGCCGCCGCATGATCACTGTGCCGCCCTTCCACCCAACGCGGGCCGTCCGGGGTATTTTCCTTCTTCCAAAACGGCGCCCGCGTCTTCAGGTAATCCATCACAAACGCACACGCATCAAAGGCCGCCTGCCGATGCGCACTGGCCGCAGCGACAAACACAATCGGCTCTCCCGGCTCCAGCGTGCCGATGCGATGCAGCACCTCCAACTTGAGCAACGGCCAACGCTGCTCGGCTTCCAAGACGATCTTGGTCAGGGCTTTTTCGGTCATGCCGGGGTAGTGTTCAAGAAACATCCCCGACACCTCGCGACCGTCATTGAAGTCACGCACATAACCGACAAAACTCACGACCGCGCCTACGCCCACATTGGCCGCGTGCATGGCGTTGACTTCGGCGCCCGGATCAAAGGCTTCGACCTGCACACGAATGGTCATGCTCAGCCTCCGGTTACGGGTGGGAAAAACGCGACTTCGTCACCCGCTTGCACCGGCTCATCAGGGCCGCACAGTTCTTCATTGCGTGCGCACATCAGGCTGCTCTCGTTGAGCACTGCAAACTCCGGGTCAGCGGCCAGCGCCAGGCGCACAGCATCGACGGTGGCGAAATCGCCCTCCATCTCCAGAGAGTCAAAGCCTACCGCTTCGGCGTAACGGGCAAAAAACAATACGTTGATGTTCATACCGGGTTCGCCTTGAAATGCCCGCTTTTACCGCCAAGCTTTTCCAGCAGGCGAATGCTTTCGATGGTCATGCCACGGTCCACGGCCTTGCACATGTCGTAGATCGTCAGTGCCGCGACGCTGGCGGCAGTCAATGCCTCCATCTCCACGCCGGTCTGGCCTGAGAGTTTGCAGCGCGCCAGGATATGCACGGCATCCACGCCATCGGCGCGCAGTTCTACCTTGACCCCGGTGAGCATCAGCGGGTGGCACAGGGGGATCAAGTCACTGGTTTTTTTCGCCGCCTGGATCCCGGCAATGCGGGCCACGGCAAATACGTCGCCCTTGGGGTGGGCGCCGTCGACAATCATTGTCAGGGTTTCGGGCAACATGCGCACCCGCGCTTCGGCCACGGCCTCACGGAACGTCACGGCTTTGTCGGTGACGTCGACCATATGGGCACGACCTTGGGAATCGAGATGAGTCAGCACAGCAATACTCCTGATCAGGAGCAGCGATTGTAAACCTGTGGGTCAAATTTGCGCAGGGCTGTTTATTTCATAGATGACTGTGGCGCGGGAGCAAGCTCCCTCGCCACAGGACACCGCTGCCGGGTTAGAAACGGAAGGTAAACCCGGCGTTGATCCCGTTGTTGTTACCGCGGTTGGACAGCAAGCCGCTGTAGTTCAGCGACACCAGGGTGTCTTTGGTCAAGGCCATTTCCGCACTGGCCTTGATCACCGCGCCGTCCCGGGCGACGGGTACGCTATTAACGGCAAAAGCAGTGTCGCTGCCGGCAAACTTCAGCGAGGCTTCGCGATCGGTATCACCGAACTGATGCTCCCAACCCAGCTCACCGCGCAACGTCACTGCCGAGGTGGAGCTGAGCGGCAACTGCGTATGCGCACGCAGGCCCACCGTAGATAGCGTCGCGTCCTGGCTTTGCTTGCTGGCGTGCAAAGCAGCGGCGCCGCCTTTTTCCTTGAACGAGTCGCTCTGGTAGTTCAGGTACGTGAGGTTGGCGAAGGGTTCGAATTGGTTCCATTGGGTGTAGCCGATCTCGGCAAACACTTGGTCGGTGCGCGCATTGTAATCGGCCTTGGCATAGTCCGACTGGTTGGCGTAAGCAACCCGCCGCGAAGTATCCAGACGGTGCCAGGTGGTAGCGCCGCCCAGGCGTAAGGCAATCGCCTCGAAGCGCTTACCGCCATACACCGACAGGTGATAGTTGTCGCTGTCCGCCGAAGCCGACTGGCCATTCAGGTGGCTCTGGGTATAACCGGTCGCCGCCCCCACGCGCCAGCCGTCGCTGACCTCGGTATCCAGCCCCAGCAACACCCCACTGGTGGACGAGGAATAGCCACTGGCGTTGTTGTCACCGCTGACGTTATTGCGCCCACCGAGCAGCTGCACCCAGCCGCCGTTGTCACGGCTATCGATCTGCGCGCTGGAATCCAGTGCCTGGGCCTGTTGCAAACGAGCATTGACCGCTTCTCGAAGGTATCGACTGTCGGCCATTTGCGCCGCTGCAACATCAGAATGCAGCTGCCCCGACAATCGCTTGAATGCATCCCGAGCCTGGGCAGCGGAATCGGAAGCCAACAGGCTTTCGTAAACCGAACTGCCGGCGCCCAGCTTCTCGGCCGCCGTCGCCACAGCCCGTTCGTTGCGGGTTTGCGCGACGCTGGCGAAGGTGGTCTGGTTGCGCGCTATCGCAAGGCTCAGTTGGTTCGGTTGGTAAGCGAGTTGCGTGCCGATGAACAGGTAGTTGGGCGCGAACGCCGCAAACTGGCCATTGATACCCTGGCTGGCGCTGAGGATGTTGAACTGCTGGCCCAACAAGCTACGCGCCTCAGTGGCGGACAGCAGGTTTGGGCTGTTCTCTAAAGACACGGTCACCACACCGCCATTGAGGGTTGCAACACCGCTGCTCTGGATTTGGTCGCTGCGGCCACTGGTACCGACTTCGACGGCATACACCGAGCCAGGATTGAAGGCCACGTCGCCAGTACGCAGTGTGCCAATCGAATGCCCTGGTGCCACGCG
The DNA here is from genome assembly GCF_023127765.1 of Pseudomonas sp. W15Feb34. Lineage (NCBI taxonomy): Bacteria > Pseudomonadati > Pseudomonadota > Gammaproteobacteria > Pseudomonadales > Pseudomonadaceae > Pseudomonas > Pseudomonas sp. W15Feb34. The sequence continues at coordinate 361,970 of NZ_SPKN01000009.1, read as the reverse complement.
CCCGCCATTGTTGACGGTTAAGGCGCCCACCGTGCCGGTGCCGGCCAGGGTGCCGCCCACTGTGGTCATTACGCCATTGTCCGCATTACGCGTGCCCACGGCACTACCATCCACCGTCACGGCAGAGGTCAACGCACCGTCCACCGACAATTTGCCACCGCGAACCCAGGTGCTACCTAAATAGGTGTTCTGGCCTTCCAACACCAACTCGCCGTCACCGGACTTGACCAAGCTACCGACGTAAGTGGTGCCGGTGAGCAGGTCCTGGCCACGGGTGAGCGTCGCCTGCTCCCGTGCATGACCTATCTCGTATTCGAACTGATCATCGGCGGAGGCATTGGCGGGCAGGCCATTGAGCCAGCCTTTTTGCTGCTTGGTAGCCGCCCAGGTGGCCTGCTCGGCTGTATCCTCTACGCGGCGGGCGCGAATGGCTTCATCGGAAATCGGGTTGGCCCAGATATCGCGGGTACCGCTGGGCAAAGCCACTGCCACCGCACCGAGGAACTGCCCCGGCCCTTGCATGGCTTTTTGCAGATTGGGCAAACCCCAACCGCTGACCACACCCGGCACTTGCAGCGTGCCCGGCGCGGCATCATGCACCGGCTGCAGGATGTCGTAGGTGCGGCCCCCCCTCAGCTCGCCGACGGGTGTGCCCGGGCCATCCGGCGCTTGCAGGCTGGAGGTGGTGAGCAACACGTCCCGCGCCTGGCTGGCGGTCATGTAGGGAAAGCGCTGGATCACCAAGGCCAAGGCTCCGGAAACGCTCGGCGCCGCCGCGGAGGTACCATTGGCATTCGGGATGATTTCGCCCTCAGGCCCGGCAGACGGGATGCCCGACACGCCCATCACACACCACCACTTGGAGGTACCGCAACGGTTGTAGACCTGGGCGCTGGTCTCGTCGTAGCCAGTGATGGAGAGGAACTTAGCTTCGATATCCGGTTTGAAAAACGGCAGGTTCGCGTTGGTGTCCGGGTTGGCACCGTGGCTGTCGTTGCCCGCCGAGATGATCTGGATAAAGGTGTTCTGGCGGGCCGCGTCGGCCATGGCGTCCATCCAGGTTTTGTGCCCGGCGTGGGCCTTGTCCCAGAACGGGCGATAGGCGGCAGTCATGTCACGCAGGTTTTGCGCGGCGCTGTCACCGACATTGCCAAAGTGGTTCTCCACGTCATCGCGCGAGCTTTGCCCCCAGCTCTGGTTGACGATCGACACGTTCTTCGCCGCCAGGGCGTTGTAGCTGGCCATGAACGCGTTGTAGTCGAGGTCGTTGGAGCCTTGGTAGCGGTCGTTGTCGCTGCCGCCGGTGTTGGCGACAAAGATATTCGCATCGAAGGCGATGCCGTGCATGCCGGTGCCGTTGCGATTGGCGCCGAGCACACCGGACATTTCCGTACCGTGGCCATCGTTGAACGCCGGGTCGTATTCCCCGGAAATACTGAAATGTTCACCCTGCTTGAACTCGCCGCTGGGCACTTCAAGACGGTAACGCGGATGGGTGGCGTAGTACTCGCCAGTGGATGTCACCGCCTGTACCCGGTCCTGGCCCAGGGCATTCTTGCCCTGGAATTCGAAGTGCCTGGTAAGGATGCCCGAGTCGAGCACGCCGACATTCACACCCTTGCCGGTGATGCCCAGGGCATAGGCGTAGTACGCGTTGGTGCGGTCCAGGCCAGAGTTGACCTGGGCTTCCGGGGTTTTCCAGGTCTGCGCGTTGGCGCTCCAGTCACGGGTTGCGCCGGCCCAGGATTGCCCGGCGTTCAGTTGCGTGTTGAGGTTGCTGCTCACGCCCGGCTCTACGTAGGTATAGGGCTTGGCGGCCGGCAGGTTGGCGATGATCGCCTTGGAGAAATCCAGAATATTGGTGGTGAAACGGCTGTCGTTGCTGAACAGTCGAAGGCGGTAGTGATCCAGGAGCGAGGCGTAGTCCAGCGGCCGCCGGGTATCGCCGAGCATGGCGCCGATAGTGAGGTTTTCGGGTTGCAGTTCGTAGTTTTGCTTGAGGGCCGAATCGAACTTGCCGGACTGAGCAGCGAAATCCTTGGCCGCCAGGTCGACGATATCCGCGTAGCGAAACAACAGGTTCTTGTACACGCTGCTGTCGGGGCCGAATGACGCAACCGCTTTGCGGAACGCCGACTCCAGTACCTGAGGCGTGTAAGGATTGTCGTCGGCCCAGGCCATGGAACCCTGGCCCAGCCAAAGGGCCAGGCCGAGTGCGATGGGTGTCAGGGGTATCGGCTTGAAACGAGTGGCGTGTTTGCGTTGCGACAAAGTGAAGCCATTACCTGCTACGTCCATTTTCCATTCTCTTTGTATGTGTGCGTCATCAATGAGCGATGTCTCGGGCTTTTGTAATAGGCAGGGTCACGGTGAAAACCCTAAGGCAGGTCTTCTAAACATTCGTCGAATCAAGGAGGTCGTATTCCGACGGGTCACGCAGCTTTCTTATTTTTTACCACGTAAAAAATGTAACAATATAACAACAAAAACCACAAGCCCCCCGGGCGCTTTATCGCAGGCAAATGTCGCACACAACAAAAACCCCGGATTTCGTGAAAAATCCGGGGTGGTTTGTGGCATTTGGGTGGTTACAGGTGGGACTCGGCGTATTCAGCCAGGATCGAACGAGGCACCCCTTGCAGCGCAATATGCACGCCGTTCGGGAAGTCCTTGAAGCGTTCCGTCAGGTAGGTCAGCCCGGAGCTGGTCGCGGACAGGTAAGGGGTATCGATCTGTGCCAGGTTACCCAGGCACACCACTTTGGAACCGGCGCCGGCACGGGTGATGATGGTTTTCATCTGGTGCGGCGTAAGGTTCTGGCATTCATCAATCAGAATCAGGCTTTGCTGGAAGCTGCGACCTCGGATGTAGTTGAGGGATTTGAACTGCAACGGCACTTTGCTGAGGATGTAGTCGACGCTGCCATGGGTGTTTTCGTCATCCATGTGCAAGGCTTCGAGGTTGTCGGTAATCGCCCCCAGCCACGGCTCCATTTTTTCCGCCTCGGTACCGGGCAGGAAACCGATTTCCTGATCCAGGCCCTGCACGCTGCGCGTGGCGATGATGCGGCGGTAGCGCTTGGTCACCATGGTCTGTTCGATGGCAGCGGCCAGGGCGAGGATGGTTTTGCCCGAGCCTGCGGCGCCGGTCAGGTTGACCAGGTGGATGTCCGGGTCGAGCAGCGCGTACAGCGCCAGGCTCTGGTAGATATCACGCGGTTTCAGGCCCCAGGCTTCCTGGTGCAACAGGGGTTCCTGATGCAGGTCGAGAATCAGCAGCTTGTCGACCTGGATCTCTTTGATCCAGCCCACGAAGCCCTGTTCGTCGACGATGAATTCATTGATATGCACGGCCGGCAGGTTGTCGATCAGCTGTACCTGGTGCCAGGTGCGGCCATGGTCCTGACGGGTCTCGACCTTGCTGACACGGTCCCAGAACGAACCGGTCATCATGTGATAACCCCGCGACAGCATCGACACGTCGTCGACTAGCTGGTCGGTGCTGTAGTCCTCGGCAGCGATCCCACACGCTCGTGCCTTGAGGCGCATATTGATGTCTTTGGTCACCAGCACTACGCGCAGGTCCTTGTCGCGAGCGTGCAGGTCGATCAATTGGTTGATGATTTTGTTGTCGTTCAGGTTTTCCGGCAGCAGGCTGTTGGGCTCGCTGCGCTTGCTCATCAGGATCGACAGCAAGCCCTTGGGCCCGCTTTTGCCACGCTGGATCGGCACACCGACCTCAACGTCCTCGGGCGAGGCTTCGCCCAGGGTCTTGTCGATCAGACGGATGGCCTGGCGGCATTCGGCGGCGACGCTGTGGTGGCCGCTTTTGAGTTTGTCGAGCTCCTCAAGCACGATCATCGGGATGGCGACGTGGTGTTCTTCGAAGTTAAGCAGTGCGTTTGGATCGTGGATCAATACGTTGGTATCAAGCACGTAAAGGATTGGCTGGTCGGAAGAAGGGGTACGTCCATGATCATCCATACTCGGTCACCTTTGTGGGAGCCAGTCGACGCAATACCTGGGCGGTGCTGCGCCTCGATTCGACCACCGACCACACCTGAGTGACGTCAAGTGCAGTGCCCACATGAGGAGTCTTGGAAGACGCCACCTGTGTTGCAGGGTTCGGCGGTCTGACTTCGTAATACCGCAAAACCCATGACAGGAAAAAGCACTTTGACGCTTTTTTGAAGTTTATTTTTCAGGATGACGAATAGCACTAGCCGAGTGCCAGCCACCCCGTTAAAGTCGGAAGTCCGCCTGCATCGAAATGTCGCAGCAAATCACCCCAGAAATGCCTCATCCCCAACGGGGCCGGGGATTTTCAGCGAAATGCCTCGCGACACTCCTGCCAACCCAAACCACTCTGCGCCGTTGCCTGCAACACTATCGGTATTGCCACCCGCGCCTTGTCCTGGGTGTCGTGAAACGCAATTACGCCTTTGCGCCACAGCAGCATCAGCGTCAGCACCCGCTGCGCCGATTCCTCGGCCTTGAGTTTGCCCGGATCGTCCTGGGAATCGATGTCCCACAACGCCACCTGCAAACCCTGCTGCTGGAAGAACCCCTGGCTGTCCGCACGACGCTGCCCATAAGGCGGTCGGAACAGCGGCACATAGTTTTCCGGCATCAGGTTCTGTACCAGCGCGGCACTGCGGGTGATGGAGCTTTGCCAGTCGACCCAATGGCTATGGGAACGGTATTGCCAACCCTGGATACCTACGCACTGCCCTTGGTACAGCGCCTGCACATCCGCGACAGAACTGCGCTCCACACGGCTTTGCAAACTGCTGCCGAGGGCGAAGAACGTGGCGTTCATCTTCTGCTTGCGCAGGTAGTCGGTGAGCCAGTCGGTATTACCGCCCACCAACGCCGGGCCGCCGTCGAAGGTCAGCAGGAACATGCGATCGTTGAGCTCGTCGCCATTGCGCTCATGGTCGCCGAAACGCGCCACTTCGCTGCTGATCTGCGGGAACAGCGCAGCCTTGCGCAGCAGCTCATCCAGATAGCGCTCATGAAAGTGCCGGCTGGGTGCGGCCCAGCCTATATAGAACGAGTTGTCACTGACCTCGAACTTGCCGGCCTGCTCGCGCAGGTCGTCCATGTTTTCCACCAGGTAGCAGAACGAAGCATCTTCCTCGCAGCTTTGCTGGGCGAAGCTGTAGTTCTCCAACAGCCGTTGCCAGAGCTGGCGGCGCAGGTCGTCGATGGCCGCCAGGTTGATGATCTTCAGCCCCAGGCGTTGCTTGAGCGCGCTTTCGTCCAAGGCTTCGCTGGCAAGCAGGCCGTGGGCAAACATCAGGATTTCTGCCCGCGAAGCCACATCGAACAGCGCCGGGCTGCTGAGTTTTTCCGGCCAGGTGCTACGGTCTAGGCTGGCGACATCCACCGGCGCCGCTTGGGCGGTGACGCACAGCAGGCAAGCCGACAATAAAAGCGCTAATCGCACACGGGGTCTTCCTTTCCAGAGTTACCGCCCATCATAGCGGATCGCATCTATCGCCATCATAGGTGGAGTCCAAACGCCCCAACCCCTAGAATCTCGCCCACGATTCCAGGAGCCAACTTCATGCTGATGGTGATTTCCCCCGCCAAAACCCTCGATTTCGAGTCCAAGCCGGTCACTGCGCGCTTTACCCAACCGCAATACCTGGACCATTCCCAAGAGCTTATAGAACAGCTGCGCGAACTGAGTCCGGCGCAAATCAGCGAGTTGATGCACGTCTCCGACAAGATCGGTGGCCTCAACGCCGCCCGCTTCGGCAGTTGGACGCCCGCCTTCACCCCGGCCAATGCCAAGCAGGCGCTGCTGGCTTTCAAGGGCGATGTGTACACCGGTCTCAACGCAGAGACCTTCAGCGATGCCGATTTCAGCTATGCCCAGGACCACCTGCGTATGCTCTCAGGCCTGTACGGCCTGCTGCGCCCGCTGGACCTGATGATGCCGTATCGCCTGGAGATGGGCACCAAGCTGGCCAACGCCCGGGGCAAGGACCTTTACGCGTTCTGGGGCACCCGCATCAGCGAATGGTTGAATGAGGCCCTGGCCGCACAAGGCGACGATGTGCTGCTCAACCTGGCGTCCAATGAGTACTTCTCGGCGGTCAAGCGCACGGCCCTGAACGCGCGGATCATCAACACCGAGTTCAAGGACCTGAAGAACGGCCAGTACAAGATCATCAGCTTCTACGCGAAAAAGGCCCGGGGCATGATGAGCCGCTTTGTGATTGAAGAACGCATCAACGATCCGGCCAAGCTCAAGCAGTTCGATGTGCAGGGCTATCGCTTCAATGCGGAGCAGTCCAAGCCGGATAACCTGGTGTTTTTGCGCGATCACGCACCGGAGTAAGGCCTGTACAGCCACCAAAATCAAATGTGGGAGCTGGCTTGCCTGCGATAGCGTAGGGTCAGCCGGCTCATATGTTTCTGATAGACAGCTATCGCAGGCAAGCCAGCTCCCACATTTTTTGCCTGCATTTCACCTCAATAATCGTCATTTATTTGGCGCCATAAAAACATCCAGACATAACCCTAACGATTTATTCACTCGACACTCGTCGGTTTTTTTCGTAGTGGCACCACTTTTTTTAATCAGTAGTGGCACAAAACTATCTACGCGTACCAACTCCCCATAACTACTGGCCTAAATAGCAAGTGCTATCACTATAGTGCCAGTGCCATCTTTTCTAATATTTCAAGAAATTTCCGGAAACAGGATGAGCGGCCAGGAACTTCGTCCTGATGCACCGCTCATACCACCGGTAACGAAATTCTCTGCTTACGTAAGAGATGACTTACATAACGACCAACGGAAGTAGCCAAGTTGTCATAAAACACTTTGGTTCTATGGTCATAACATCAACTGATCGAGTTAAGGGTGGCGATAAGTACGCATTGCTATCCCCCGCAGGCCAAGGCAGCGCTGACCTAAATGAGCCCGTGCACACACACAAGGCATTGATAAAAAAGGCATTTTGCCTTCATCAAAACCTTGCCGCACCGGCGCCGGAGCCTTCCTCCAAGGAAGCACGGCTGCATTTCAGGGCAAGCCCCAATAATAAGGCCTCGTTGCGCACAACTTGAGTGCAATAGTTAGTCACTCGTTATTCAACATGCCTGCACGCGGTAAGTCGGCGTCTATTCGCCTAACTTTCGCGGCATCAGTGACGCTTGCAAACATGAACTCCGGCCATTTAATGGCATGAATTAAACAAAGAGGTAATTGCGATGCGCATCAGCATATTTGGTTTGGGTTACGTTGGCGCCGTGTGTGCCGGTTGCCTGTCTGCCCGTGGCCACGAAGTGGTCGGCGTAGACATCTCCAAGGAAAAGATCGACCTGATCAATGCGGGTAATTCGCCGATTGTTGAGCCGGGTCTGGGCGAGCTGTTGAGCCAGGGTATCCAGACCGGCCGACTGCGTGGCACTACCAACTTCGCCGAGGCGATTCGCGATACCGACCTGTCGATGATTTGCGTCGGCACGCCCAGCAAGAAGAACGGCGACCTGGAACTGAACTACATCGAGTCGGTATGCCGCGAGATCGGTTTTGTCCTGCGTGACAAGACCACCCGCCACACCATCGTGGTGCGCAGCACCGTCCTCCCGGGCACTGTCGCCAACGTAGTGATTCCAATCCTCGAAGACTGCTCCGGCAAGAAAGCCGGCGTCGACTTCGGCGTTGCGGTCAACCCGGAATTCCTGCGTGAGTCCACCGCCATTGCCGACTACGACCTGCCACCGATGACCGTCATCGGCGAGTTCGATAAAGCTTCCGGCGATGTCCTGCAATCGCTGTACGAAGAACTCGACGCGCCGATCATCCGCAAGGACATCGCCGTCGCCGAAATGATCAAGTACACCTGCAACGTGTGGCACGCCACCAAGGTCACCTTCGCCAACGAGATCGGCAACATCGCCAAGGCCGTCGGCGTCGATGGTCGTGAAGTGATGGAAGTGGTCTGCCAGGACAAGACCCTCAACCTGTCCCAGTACTATATGCGCCCAGGCTTCGCTTTCGGCGGTTCGTGCCTGCCAAAAGACGTGCGTGCCCTGACCTACCGCGCCGGTTCCCTGGACGTGGAAGCACCACTGCTCAACTCGCTGATGCGCAGCAACGAGTCCCAGGTACAGAACGCCTTCGACATCGTTTCCAGCCACGACAAGCGCAAAGTCGCCCTGCTGGGCCTGAGCTTCAAGGCCGGTACCGATGACCTGCGTGAAAGCCCATTGGTAGAACTGGCGGAAATGCTGATCGGCAAGGGCTACGACCTGAGCATCTACGACAGCAACGTCGAGTACGCCCGTGTGCACGGCGCGAACAAGGACTACATCGAAGGCAAGATCCCGCACGTATCGTCCCTGCTCAACTCGGATTTCGATGATGTGATCAACAACTCCGACGTGATCATCCTCGGTAACCGTGACGAGAAGTTCCGTGCCCTGGCGCATAACGCTCCGGAAGGCAAGCAAGTGGTCGACCTGGTGGGCTTCATGTCCAAGGCCACCAGCGTGAGTGGCCGTACTGAAGGTATTTGCTGGTAACAGCAACGGCAAGTTTCAGGCTGCCAGTGGCTTACCCCAGCACTTGCAGCCTGAAGCCTCCTCCCCTTCCGGATGACGCTTATGTCCAAGTTAAAACATGTATTTCTGCAATCGGCCGGCTGGCTGTTATTCCTCAGCCTGTTGATGGGGCTCGCCCTGCTGTTGCCGGCGAGTACCTTCGATTCGCAATCGAAGAATTTTATTTTCCTGATTGGCGCCGTGGGTATCTGGCGCTACTCGATGGGTGCGACGCATTTCTTTCGCGGCATGCTGTTTCTCTACGTGGTGTACCCGCACCTGCGCCGCAAAGTGCGCAAGCTGGGCAAGGCCGCCGACCCGTCCCACGTGTTCCTGATGGTCACCAGTTTTCGTATCGATGCGCTGACCACCGCCCAGGTGTACAGCTCGGTGATTCGCGAAGCCATCGAATGCGGCTTCCCGACCACCGTGGTCTGCTCGCTGGTGGAAATGTCCGATGAGCTGCTGGTCAAGAGCCTCTGGGAAAAGCTCAACCCACCGGCTCACGTCAAGCTCGACTTCGTGCGCATCGCCGGTACCGGCAAGCGTGACGGTTTGGCCTTCGGTTTTCGCGCCATCTCGCGCCACCTGCCGGATGACCGCGCCGTGGTAGCCGTAATCGATGGCGACACCGTGCTCGCCGAAGGCGTGGTCCGCAAGACCGTCCCCTGGTTCCAACTGTTCGGCAATGTCGGTGGCCTGACCACCAACGAATTCTGCGAAGTGCGCGGCGGCTACATCATGAGCGAGTGGCACAAGCTGCGCTTCGCCCAGCGCCACATCAACATGTGCTCCATGGCTCTGTCCAAGCGCGTGCTGACCATGACCGGGCGCATGTCGGTGTTCCGCGCCAGCGTAGTGACTGACCCGGGCTTTATCGCCGACGTGGAAAGCGACTCGCTGCAACACTGGCGCCTGGGGCGCTTCAAGTTCCTCACCGGCGATGACAAGTCCAGCTGGTTCAGCCTGATGCGCCTGGGCTACGACACCTTCTACGTACCGGACGCCGCCATCAACACCGTGGAACACCCGCCGGAAAAGAGCTTTATCAAAGCCAGCCGCAAACTGATGTTCCGCTGGTACGGCAACAACCTGCGCCAGAACTCCCGTGCCCTCGGGCTGGGCGTGCGTCGCCTCGGCCTGTTCACCAGCGTGGTGCTGTTCGACCAGCGCGTGTCGATGTGGACCTCCCTGCTCGGCCTGACCGTGGCGATGATCGCCACGTTCAAGTATGGCGGCGCGTTCATCCTCGCGTACCTGCTGTGGATCGGTATCACCCGCCTGATCCTGACCCTGTTGCTGTCGTGCTCGGGCCACAAGATCGGCCCGGCCTACCCGCTGATTCTCTATTACAACCAGATCATGGGCGCGTTGGTGAAGATCTACGTGTTCTTCCGCCTTGATCAACAGTCCTGGACCCGCCAGGACACCAAACTGACCCGCGATTTGGCCAGCTTTCAACGTTGGTTCAACACCTGGTCGTCTCGGACCATGACCTTCTCCGCCGGCAGCATCTTCGTTGCCGTGTTGCTGATGATGGTCTGACCCTGCCAAGCCTGAATTAACTAGGAAATCGAATACTATGAACAGCCAAGTAAACGCCAACGTTGTCCACGAATCCGAAGCCCAGCGCCAGCACGCCCGGGTCAAAATCCCGGCCAAGCTGCGCTTCTTCAACAGCGACCGCACGCCAACTGAAGCACGCGTGATCGACCTGTCCGCCGGTGGCCTGGCCTTTACCGCCACCCAGCCGCTCACCGTCGGCCAAGTGCACAAGGGCCGCCTGCAGTTCGTGATCGACAACCTCGGCCTGGCCATGGACGTGGAGCTGCAAATCCGCTCCTACGACCGCCAGACCGGCCGCACCGGCTGCCAGTTCCAGAACCTCGATGCCCAGGATATTTCCACCCTGCGCCACCTGATCACCTCGCACTTGTCCGGCGACATTGTGACCATGGGCGACGTGCTGGCGACGCTGCAACGCGACAACTTCACCAAGGCGCGCAAGGTCAAGGACGGCGGCAGTGGCATGACCGCGTTCGGTCGCCTGCGTGCGGTGACGTTCAGCCTGGCGATTTTCCTGGTTGGCCTGGCCGCCTTCGGTTTTGTCTTCAAATCGCTGTACGGCATGTACTTCGTCAGCCACGCCCAGGCCGGCCTTGTGAGCGTACCGGGCATGAACGTGACCATGCCGCGTGACGGCACCGTGCAGAGCCTGCTCAAAGGTGACTCGGTAGCGGCCAAGGGCGCGCCACTGGCGACGTTCAGCACCAGTATGCTCGACGTGCTCAAGGGCCACCTGGACGAAGACCAACTGCAACCGGCCAAGGTTGAAGAGCTGTTCGGCAAGCAAATGACCGGCACCCTCACCTCGCCATGCGATTGCGTGGTCGCCCAGCAACTGGTCGCCGACGGCCAGTACGCCAGCAAGGGCGATGTGATCTTCCAACTGGTGCCGCGTGGCAGCCAGGCTAACGTCGAAGCCCGCTTCACCTACCGCCAGTTTGGCGATGTGCGTCCAGGTACGCCGGTGAGCTTCCAGGTCGCCGACGAAGAACAGGTTCGCACCGGCACCATCGTCAGCAGCACCAGCCTGAACAGCGCCGACCTGTCCTCTGACATCCGTGTGCAGATCAAGCCCGACGCACCGCTGGACAGCACCTATGCCGGTCGCCCGGTGGAAGTCACCAGTGACCGTGGCCCATCGCTGAACTGGCTGATCGACAAAGCCATGGCTCACGGTCTGTAAGCGAGGACATGCCTGTGAACCCTATACCAACAACACCGCTGACCTCTGTGGGAGCCGGGCTTGCCCGCGATGCAGGCGACTCGGTGCATCAGTTGCGCCGCAGCGATGCCATCGCAGGCAAGCCAGCTCCCACACAGAGCAGATTTCACTTGGCCTCTGCGTACTGCGCGCTGGCACTGGCCGTGAGCCTGGCCGGTTGCGCCGGCCTGCCCGACCAACGCCTGGCCAATGAAGCGCTCAAGCGCGGCGACACCGTCACCGCGCAGCAGAATTACCAGCAACTGGCAGACCTGGGCTACAGCGAGGCCCAGGTGGGCCTGGCCGATATCCAGGTAGGCACCCGCGATCCGGCGCAAATCAAGCAGGCCGAAGCCACTTACCGTGCAGCGGCAGACACCTCGCCGCGTGCCCAGGCACGCCTGGGTCGCCTGCTGGCGGCCAAGCCTGGCGCCACTGAGGCCGAGCACCATGAAGCCGAAAGCCTGCTGAAAAAAGCCTTCGCCAATGGCGAAGGCAATACCTTGATCCCGCTGGCGATGCTGTACCTGCAATACCCGCACAGCTTCCCCAACGTGAATGCCCAGCAGCAGATCAGCAAATGGCAAGCGGCCGGTTACCCGGAAGCCGGCCTGGCCCAGGTGCTGCTGTATCGCACCCAAGACACTTACGACCAGCACCTGGATGATATCGAGCGCATCTGCAAGGCCGCGTTGAACACCACCGATATCTGCTATGTCGAGCTGGCCACGGTCTACCAGAAAAAAGCCCAGCCGGAACAACAGGCCGAACTGCTCAAGCAAATGGAAGCCGGCTACAGCCGTGGCACAGTCACCGCCCAGCGCGTCGACAGCGTCGCCCGCGTACTCGGTGATGCCAGCCTCGGCACGCCGGACGAAAAAACCGCTCAGGCATTGCTTGAAAAAATCGCCCCCGGCTACCCGGCGTCCTGGGTCAGCCTGGCGCAGCTGCTCTACGACTTCCCCGAACTGGGCGATGTCGAGCAGATGATGAAGTACCTGGACAACGGCCGCGCCGCCGACCAGCCGCGCGCCGAATTGCTGCTGGGCAAGCTCTACTACGAAGGCAAGTGGGTGCCGGCCGACGCCAAGGCCGCCGAGGCGCATTTCGAAAAAGCCGTGGGCCGTGAAGTGGCCGCCGATTACTACCTCGGCCAGATCTACCGCCGTGGCTACCTGGGCAAGGTCTACCCGCAAAAGGCCCTGGACCACTTGCTGACCGCTGCGCGCAACGGCCAGAACAGCGCCGACTTTGCCATTGCCCAACTGTTTTCCCAAGGCAAGGGCACCAAGCCCGACCCATTGAACGCCTATGTCTTCAGCCAGTTGGCCAAGGCCCAGGACACGCCAGAGGCCAATGACCTGGCCACCCAGCTCGAAGCGCCGTTGACCCCTGAGCAACGCGCCGAGGGCCAACGCCTGGTGCAACAGGAACTGGCCGCCCGCGGCACCCTGGCCCAAAGCACGCTGCAACTGCACGCCCTGCAAGAAGAAGACGGCGAGGAATCCCTATGAAGCTCAACCCATTCGTCAAGGCCGGTATCGGCCTGTCCTTCGCCCTGCTGTGGTCGTGCCCGACCCTGGCCGCGCTGACCGAAGCCAAGAACTTCGGCCTGGAAGTCAAAGCCACCGCGCAGTCCGAAGACGACCGCGACCTGGGCACCCAGAAAGGCGGCGACGTCAACGGTATCGGCCTTGACCTGCGCCCCTGGATCTACGGCGAAAGCGGCGCGTGGAGCGCCTATGCCATGGGCCAGGCGGTCGTGTCCAGCGACATCATCGAGACCGACACCCTGCAACAGTCGGCCGATGACACCACCGAACAATCGAGCAACGACGACCGCAAGGCCAAGAAAAACTACCTGGCCCTGCGCGAGTTCTGGGTCGGCTACAGCGGCTTCACGCCCTACCCCGGCGAGATCCTCAAGTTCGGTCGCCAGCGCCTGCGCAATGACGACGGCCAATGGCGCGACACCAACATCGAAGCGCTGAACTGGACCTTCGATACCACCTTGCTCAAGGCCAATGTCGGCGCCGCCGAACGTTTCAGCGAATACCGCACCGACCTCAAGGAACTCTCGCCGGTCGACAAAGACCGCCAGCACTTCTACGCCGACGCCGCCTACCAGTGGACGCCGGGCCAGTGGATCGGCCTGCGCGGCCACCACACTCATGACGACGGCAAGCTCGATTACGCCGAACCGGGTGTGGCCAGTGACCCGTTGGACAAGCGCGAAAACGGCGACCTGACCTGGCTCGGCATCGAAGCCAACAGCGATGCTTATAACTGGCGCAATACCAACACCGTCAACTACTGGGCCAGCATCACCGGTATGCGCGGGGACCGCGACAAGGTCAACGCCTTGAACGCCGACGGCACGCGCCCCACCAGCGCCAAGCGCAGCGATGACCTCAGCGGCTGGGCCACCGACATCGGTGTGCGCCTGCGCCTTGACCCGCAGTGGCAAGTGGGTGCGGCCTATTCCCGTGCCAGCGCCGAATACGAACAGAACGGCCTGCAAAGCAACCGTTCGAACTGGACCGGCACCCAGTCGCGCGTACACCGCTTCGGTGAAGCGTTTCGCGGCGAGATGAACAACATGCAGTCCATGAGCCTGTTCGGTTCCTGGCAGCTGCGCGAGGACTACGACGCCAGCCTGGTGTACCACAAGTTCTGGCGCGTGGACGGCAACAAGCCGGTGGGCAGCAACGGTATCGATGCGGTGCAGAACAACACCGATGACGTCACCGGCGCGATCCTCTCCAGCACCTCCCTGCCGCTGGAAGATGGCAAGAAGGACCTCGGTCAGGAGATGGACCTGGTGGTCACCAAGTACTTCAAGAAAGGCTTGCTGCCCGCCGCGCTGAGCCAGTCGATCGACGAGCCATCGGCCCTGGTGCGCTTGCGTGCCGGCGTGTTCAAGCCGGGCGACGCCTATGGCAGCCAGGTCGACTCCTACATGCACCGCGCGTTTGTCGACGTGGTCTGGAAATTCTGATGGGAGCCTGCGCCATGAATGCTCAAAGCCTACTCGTCGCGGCAATGCTGATGGCCAGCGCCACAGCGTTTGCCGATACGGCGGCCAAGGCGCCGATCATCGCCAAGGAACTGCAACAGGCCAAGACCTACACCATTTCCAGCCCGCCCACCGCGCCGCTGGAAATGGCCAAGCCGGCGCTGCCCGATCTGTCGGGCTACACCGCCGCGGCCATGGAAAAGAAGATCATCAAGACCAAAACGGGCAAGATCAGCATCCGCCGCATGATGCAGGAAGACGCGCTCAAGGACTTTATCGGTGGCGATAACAAGATGGCCGAGTGGGTGGTGCGCCAGCATGGCATTCCTCAGGCAATCTTTGTCGACGACGGCTACATGAACCTCAAGGACCTGCTGGGCAAGGTGCCAAAGCAGTACTTCAGCGAGACTTCGCCAGGAGTGTTCCTGGCCAAGTTGCCGATTGTGGTGGGCCGCAAAGGCATCCTCGATATCGACAAGAACACCCAGGAATTGCGCCTGTCCCAGCAAGCCGGCTCGTTTTTGATCAACGACGGCCAGTTGTTCGTACGTGACACCAAGGTCACCGGCTGGGATGAAAAAACCAACGGCCCTGCCCTGTTCAAGTCGCCCAAGGAATTCCGCCCGTTCCTGCTGGCCTGGGGCGGCACTGAGACCTATATCTCCAAGACCAAGATGGCCAGCTTCGGCTACGCCAATAGTAAGTCCTACGGGGTGAGTATTTCCCAGTACACGCCGAACATGGCCAAGGTGCTCAAGCGTCCTGAGCCGACCGGTTGGATCATCGACTCCGAGTTCTCGGACATGTGGTACGGCTTCTACTGCTACGAGACCACGGGCTTTGTGATCAAGGGCAATACCTACAAAGACAACATCGTCTACGGCATTGACCCCCATGACCGTTCCCACGGCCTGATCATCGCCGACAACACCGTATACGGCACCAAGAAGAAGCACGGCATCATCATTTCCCGGGAAGTGAACGACAGCTTCATCTTCAATAACCGCAGCTACGACAACAAGCTCTCGGGCCTGGTGATCGACCGTAACAGCGTCAACAACCTGATCGCCGACAACGAGATCTACCGCAACCACACCGACGGCATCACCCTCTATGAGAGCGGAGACAACCTGCTGTGGGGCAACAAGGTGATCAGCAACCGTCGCCACGGTATCCGCGTGCGTAACAGCGTGAACATCAAGCTCTACGAAAATACCTCGATGGCCAACGGGCTGACCGGCGTGTACGGCCACATCAAGGACTTGACCGACACCGACCGCGACATCGCCCTCGACCCATTCGATGCCAAGGTCTCGCTGATCGTGGTGGGTGGTGAACTGGCGGGTAACGGCAGCGGGCCGCTGTCCATCGATTCGCCGTTGAGTATCGAGTTGTATCGCGTGTCGATGCTGGCGCCGACCAAATCCAGCGGTATCAGCTTCAACGGCATTCTTGGCGAGCGCCAGGAAGAAATTCTCGACTTGCTGGTGCGCCAGCAGAAAGCCGTGCTGATCGACCCTGTCGAACGCCAGACCGAAATGCAGGACTGAGGATGACCCTTATGCACCCACACATGATCAAACTGTTGAGCCTCTCGGGTCTGACCCTCGGCCTGCTGGCGGCCAGCCAGGGCGTGCGCGCCGATGAAGTGAAAGCACCGACCTTCACTGCCGAGCCGTGCTGCAGCCTGTGCCCGGCCGCCGATGATGCGAAGAACTACACCACGCGTTACCAGCAGAACTTCACCACCCTGGTACAAGCCCAGGGCGACTGGCTGTTCCGTACCCAGGAAGACCTGCGCACCGAATTCGACACCACACCGGCCGGCTACAAACGCATGCAGCAGTTGCACGATGCGTTCAAGGCCAAGGGCGTGGAACTGGTGGTGGTCTACCAGCCGACCCGTGGCCTGGTGAACCGCAACAAGCTCAACCCTGAAGAAAAAGCCAAGTTCGACTTCGACAAGGCGCTGACCAACTACAAGACCATGCTTGGCCGTTTCGCCAAGATGGGCTACGTGGTGCCGGACCTGTCGCCGCTGACCAACGAGCAGTTGCCGGACGAGCTGCCGGCTCACGACTTCTACTTCCGCGGCGACCAGCACTGGACCCCCTACGGCGCCCAGCGCACGGCGAAGATCGTCGCCGCCAAGGTCAAGCAGATGCCGGAGTACGCCGAGATTCCCAAGCGCGAATTCGAGACCAAGCGCTCGGGCCGCATGGGCAAGACCGGCACCCTGCACAACATGGCCGGGCAACTGTGCGGCACCAGCTATGCGATCCAGTACATGGACCAGTTCACCACCGAGCCCAAGGGCGAAGCCGGTGACGGTGACCTGTTCAGTGATTCGGGCAACCCGCAGATCACCCTGGTGGGCACCAGCCACAGCGGCAAGAACTACAACTTCGCCGGTTTCCTCGAAGAAGAAATCGGTGCCGACATCCTCAACGTCGCCTTCCCCGGCGGTGGCCTGGAAGGCTCGATGTTGCAGTACCTGGGCAGCGACGAGTTCCAGAAGACCCCACCGAAGATCCTGATCTGGGAATTCTCGCCGCTGTACCGTCTCGACCAGGAAACCATCTACCGCCAGATGATGGCGCTGCTGGACAACGGTTGCGAAGGCAAGCCTGCACAGATGTCCGCCAGCACCACCCTCAAACCCGGCAAGAACGAACTGATGGTCAACAGCGCGAACAAAGACCTGCGCAACGCCAACCATCAGGTCGATATCCGCTTCGCCGATCCATCGGTAAAAACCTTGCAAGCCACCCTCTGGTACATGAACGGTCGCCACGAGGACATCAAGATCGAGAAACCCGAGACATCCGATACAGACGGGCGTTTCGCCTTTGAACTGCGCACCGATGAAGACTGGGCCTCGCAGAACTTGCTGGCCGTGGAAGTGCAGGGCCCGGAAAAGGGTGCTGCCGCGCAGAAAGTCGAAGCGAAAATTTGCACACGCAACGTATTCCCAAGCGGTGGTCAGCAGACCGCTTCAACTGGGCAATGAGGTTACTTATGCAGAAGCTATTGATTCCATCGTTACTGGGCCTGGCGATCTTCGCCGGGGCAGCCAACGCCGCCGCGCCGCTGCGCCCGCCCCAGGGCTATTTCGCACCGATCGAAGCGTTCAAGACCGGCGACTTCAAGGAAAACTGCGACACCATGCCGACGCCCTACACCGGGCCGTTGCAGTTTCGCAGCAAGTACGAAGGTTCGGACAAGGCGCGCTCCACGCTGAACGTGCAGTCGGAAAAAGCCTTCCGCGATAGCACCGCCGACATCACCAAGCTGGAAAAAGACACCAGCAAACGGGTGATGCAGTTCATGCGCGACGGTCGCCCGCAGCAGCTCGAATGCACCCTGAACTGGCTGGTGTCGTGGGCCAAGGCCGACGCACTGATGTCCAAGGACTTCAACCACACCGGCAAGTCCATGCGCAAATGGGCACTGGGCAGCATGGCCTCGGCCTATGTACGCCTGAAGTTCTCCGAATCTCACCCGCTGGCCAACCATCAGCAGGAGTCGCAACTGATCGAAGCCTGGTTCAACAAGCTGGCCGATCAGGTGGTGAGCGACTGGGACAACCTGCCCCTGGAAAAAACCAACAACCACTCCTACTGGGCCGCCTGGTCGGTGATGGCGACCTCCATCGCCACCAACCGTCGCGACCTGTTCGATTGGGCCGTCAAGGAATACAAGGTCGGTGTGAACCAGGTCGATGACCAGGGCTTCTTGCCGAACGAATTGAAGCGTCAGCAACGCGCCTTGTCGTACCACAACTACGCCCTGCCGCCGCTGTCGATGATCGCCAGTTTTGCCCTGGTCAACGGTGTGGACCTGCGCCAGGAAAACAACAGCGCGCTCAAACGCCTGGGCGACAAGGTGCTGGCCGGGGTGAAAGATCCGGACATCTTCGAGCAGAAGAACGGTAAAGAGCAGGACATGAAGGACTTGAAGCAGGACATGAAATTCGCCTGGCTTGAACCCTTCTGCACCCTCTACACCTGCGCGCCGGATGTGATCGAACGCAAGCACGGGATGCAACCCTTCAAGACGTTCCGCCTGGGTGGCGACCTGACCAAGGTGTACGACCCGGCGCACGAAAAAGGCAACAAAGGCAGCTGATACATAGCTCCCGGTTGGACTCGGTCCAACTGTGGGAGCTGGCTTGCCTGCGATAGGGGTCTGACATTCAACATTGATGTCGACTGATACACCGCCATCGCAGGCAAGCCAGCTCCCACCGTTAACCCGGTTCTTTCAGTGAAATTGCAATACAACCTCCTCCGAAATCGTGGGGGGGTTTGGGGGGGCTCTGGCCCTTGACTGTTGGTTAAACATGGAGAGATCGGGATGGTTTTCTCGTCCAATGTGTTCCTGTTTCTGTTCTTGCCGATCTTTCTCGGCTTGTACTACTTGAGCGGGCAACGCTATCGCAATCTGCTGCTGCTGATTGCCAGCTACGTGTTCTACGCCTGGTGGCGAGTGGACTTCCTGGCGCTGTTCGCCGCCGTCACGCTGTGGAATTACTGGATCGGCCTCAAGGTCGGTGCCGCCGGCGTGCGCACCAAGCCGGCGCAGCGCTGGCTGCTGCTCGGCGTGGCGGTCGACCTGTGCATCCTCGGCTACTTCAAGTACGCCAACTTCGGCGTCGACAGCATCAATGTAATGATGAAGTCAGCGGGCCTGGAGCCGTTCATTCTCACCCACGTGCTGTTGCCGATCGGGATCTCGTTCTACATCTTCGAGTCCATCAGCTACATCATCGACGTGTACCGTGGCGATACCCCGGCGACCCGCAATCTGATCGACTTCGCGGCGTTCGTGGCAATCTTCCCGCACCTGATCGCCGGCCCCGTGCTACGTTTTCGCGACCTGGCCGACCAGTTCAACAACCGCACCCACACCCTCGACAAGTTCTCCGAGGGTTGCACGCGGTTCATGCAGGGTTTCATCAAGAAGGTATTTATTGCCGACACCCTGGCGGTGGTGGCCGACCATTGCTTCGCCCTGCAAAATCCCACCACCGGTGACGCCTGGCTCGGCGCGCTGGCCTACACCGCGCAGCTGTACTTCGATTTCTCCGGCTACAGCGACATGGCCATCGGCCTGGGCTTGATGATGGGTTTCCGCTTCATGGAAAACTTCAAGCAGCCATACATCAGCCAGTCGATCACCGAGTTCTGGCGGCGCTGGCACATCAGCCTCTCTACCTGGCTGCGTGATTACCTGTACATCACCCTGGGCGGCAACCGCAAAGGCACGCTGACCACCTACCGCAATCTGTTCCTGACCATGCTGCTCGGTGGCCTGTGGCACGGCGCCAACATCACCTACATCGTGTGGGGCGCCTGGCACGGCATGTGGCTGGCGATTGAAAAAGCCATCGGCCTCAATACTGCGCCGCGCAGCTTCAACGTGTTGCGCTGGGCCTTCACCTTCCTGCTGGTGGTGATGGGCTGGGTGATCTTCCGCGCCGAAAACCTGCACGTCGCAGGCCGCATGTACGGTGCGATGTTCAGCTTCAGCGAATGGTCGCTGTCGGAACTCAACCGCGCCAACCTTACCGGCCTGCAAGTGGCAACGTTGGTCGTGGCCTACGCAACCCTGGCGTTCTTCGGCCTGCGCGATTTCTACACCAACCGCCCAGCCGACAAGACCAAGCCGGCCGATCCGAGCCTGATCAAGGCGGTACCGGGCGACAACCCAGGCAGCATTCACGAGCCCGGTTTCAGCGTGGGCCGTGACGCCGCTGTGCAACCGGCCTACTGGACCGCTGACTGGCCACGCTACGCCATGCGCGCTGCGGTGCTGCTGCTGTTCGTGGCGTCGATCCTGAAACTGTCGGCGCAGAGTTTCTCGCCGTTCCTTTACTTCCAATTCTGAGGGAGCCGACCATGACCCGTTCATTACGCGTCCTCTATATCGGCCTGTTCCTGGTGCTGCTGCTGGCACTGGGGGCGTGGTCACTGCGCAGCTTCTTTGGCTTCAGCACCAACGCTGATGCCACGGTGCTTAACGGTCGCTGGACCAAAGCCGTCGAGACTCACTATGACGAGGAGTTCCCGATCAAGCGCCTGGGCACCAACCTGTGGGCTGCGCTGGACTACAAGCTGTTCAATGAAGGTCGCCCTGGCGTAGTGCTGGGCCGCGACCACTGGCTGTACAGCGACGAGGAGTTCAATCCCGCCGTCAACGAAGACCAGAACCTTGAAGGCAATTACGCACTGGTCGAAGGCGTGCGCCAGAAACTCAAGGCCCAAGGCATCCAACTGGTGATGGCGATTGTGCCGGCCAAGGTGCGCCTGTACCCGGAACACCTGGGTGAGGTGAAGCCGGCGAGCATCCACGCCAACTTGTACCAGGACTTCCACGCCCGGGTCGCCGCCGACAACATCCCGGCTCCCGACCTGCTCGGCCCGCTGCAACAGGCCAAGCTGGGTGGCAAGCAGGTGTTTCTGCGTACCGACACTCACTGGACTCCGGACGGTGCGGAAATCGCCGCCAAGCAACTGGCCAAGGCGATTGCAGACAAGACCCCGCTGAGTGGCGAGCCGCAGCGTTTTGTCACCGAGGCCGAAAAGATCGAGCCACACAAAGGCGACCTGCGTCTGTTCCTGCCCCTGGACCCGCTGTTCGAAAACCTGATGCCGCCTAAAGAGCCGCTGGAAAAACGCGTCACGCACCTGGCCGAAGAAAAAGGTGATGACGCGCTGTTCAGCGACAGCGAAACCCCGGTGGCCCTGGTCGGCACCAGCTACAGCGCCAACCCCAACTGGAACTTCGTGGGCGCGCTCAAGCAAGCCTTGCACAGCGACGTGGTCAGCTACGCCGAAGACGGCCACGGCCCGATCCTGCCGATGCTCAGCTACCTCAAAAGTGACGATTTCAAGAACAACCCGCCCCAGCTGCTGATCTGGGAATTCCCCGAACGCTATCTGCCCGTGAATAACGAAATCGGTGACGCCGACCCAGCGTGGGTTGCGCAGCTTAAACAAGCCGGTTCGCGCCAACAGAACATGGCAATCAATACATCTAAATCCGAGACGCCCGACCGGGCGCAAAACTGAAAGAGAGGTAACTCACATGACTTTCACTACTACTCCTCGTCGTCTCGCCAAGACCCTGGCTATCGCTGCCGGCTTGAGCTTCGTATCGATGTCCGCCTTCGCCGGTGGTGACGCCGCCCTCTACGGCCCAACCGCGCCGAAGGGCTCCAGCTTCGTGCGCATCTACAACGCCAGCAACCAGGAAGTCAGCGCCACCGTCGGCGCCACCAACCTCAGCGACGTTGCACCGTTGGCCAGCAGCGACTTCAGCTTCATGCCGGGCGGTGACTACAGCGCCAAGGTCGGCAGCCAGACCGTACCGGTCAAACTCGCCGCCGACCACTACTACACCCTGGTCAACAGCGGCAGCGGCCAACCGCAGTTGATCGAAGAACCGCCGTTCAAGAACAAGCAGAAATCCCTGGTACGCGTGCAGAACCTCAGCGACAAGGCCCTGACCCTGAAAACTGCTGACGGCAAGACCGACGTGGTCAAGTCGGTGGCCGCCAAGGGCCGTGGTGAGCGCGAGATCAACCCGGTGAAGGTGAGTCTGGCGTTGTATGACGGCGACAAGAAGGTCGGCGATGTGAAGCCGGTAGCGCTGGAGCGTGGTGAGGCAGCGGTGCTGTATGTCACCGGTTCCGGCTCGAGCCTGTCGCCAGTCTGGGTGAAACGCCCGGTGTCGACCCGCTGATTATTTCCCTGAGTTGACACGTCCCCTTGTGGGAGCTGGCTTGCCTGCGATGGCGGTCTTGTAGGCGCCATCGCGGGCAAGCCAGCTCCCACACTGACCGGTTTTCAACTCAGGACCGAGACAAAAACAAGAGTGAAACGACAAACCTTCGTAGCTCTGACCCAAACTGATTCAAGGAGAAACACCCATGATCCCAGTAATCCTTTCCGGTGGTAGCGGCTCACGTCTTTGGCCGCTTTCGCGTAAACAGTTCCCCAAGCAGTTCCTGGCCTTAACCTCCGAGCACACGCTGTTCCAGCAAACCCTGGAACGCCTGGTGTTCGAAGGCATGGACTCCCCTATCGTGGTCTGCAACAAGGACCACCGCTTCATCGTCAACGAGCAACTGAGCGCACGTAAGCTTGAATGCCAACGCATCCTGATGGAGCCCTTTGGCCGCAACACCGCACCGGCCGTGGCCCTGACCGCGATGATGCTGGTCAACGAAGGCCGTGACGAGCTGATGCTGGTGCTGCCCGCCGACCACGTGATCGACGACCAGAAAGCCCTGCAACGTGCCCTGGCACTGGCCACCGTGGCGGCCGAGCGTGGCGAGATGGTGCTGTTCGGCGTACCGGCAACCCGTCCGGAAACCGGCTATGGCTACATCAAGTCCACCAACGACTCGCTGTTGCCCGAAGGCGTGAGCCGCGTGCAGCAGTTCGTGGAAAAACCCGATGAAAAGCGCGCCATCGAGTTCGTCAAAAGCGGTGGTTACTTCTGGAACAGCGGTATGTTCCTGTTCCGCGCCAGCCGCTTCCTCGAAGAGCTGAAAAAGCACGATCCGGACATCTACGACACCTGCGTACTGACCCTGGAGCGCAGCGAGCAGACCCACGACACCGTGACCTTCGACGACGCCACCTTCGCCTGCTGCCCGGACAATTCCATCGACTACGCCGTGATGGAAAAGACCCAACGCGCCTGCGTGGTGCCATTGGCCGCCGGCTGGAGCGACGTGGGTTGCTGGGCCTCGCTGTGGGCGGTCAATGATAAAGACGCCAACGGCAACGTGAGCAAAGGCGACGTGGTGATCCAGGACAGCCGCAACTGCATGGTGCATGGCAACGGCAAACTGGTATCGGTGATCGGCCTGGACAACATCGTGGTGGTGGAAACCAAGGACGCGATGATGATTGCCCACAAGGACAAGGTCCAGGGCGTCAAGCAGATGGTCAACACGCTCAACGAGCAAGGCCGCAGCGAAACCCAGAACCACTGCGAAGTCTACCGTCCGTGGGGCTCCTACGACTCGGTGGACATGGGCGGCCGCTTCCAGGTCAAGCATATCTCGGTCAAGCCGGGCGCGTGCCTGTCGCTGCAAATGCACCACCACCGCGCCGAACACTGGATCGTGGTCAGCGGCACCGCCGAAGTCACCTGTGACGACAACGTGTTCCTGCTCTGCGAGAACCAGTCCACCTACATCCCGATCGCCTCGGTGCACCGCCTGCGCAACCCGGGCAAGATCCCGTTGGAGATCATCGAAGTGCAATCGGGCAGCTACCTGGGCGAAGACGATATCGAGCGGTTCGAAGATATCTACGGGCGCTCGACACCGGTTGAACGAGGTGTTTCGGTGAAAACTATCGCGCAATAAAACAGTCGTACAAGAAGCCCTCGCCCAGCCCATTGCGTCCCCTATCCGCAGTGGGTTGGGTGGGGGCTTTTTGTTGGGGGCTTTGTAGTAAATAGGCCGAAAGCACAACAGCCATCATGGCCCTTACCCAATACCGGCCGACCCCATGGGCATATATTTAAATCGGCGTTTTCCCATGAGAAATAACGCGATCGACTAATTCACCGTTAGGCCCACCCCGGTACTTCAAAGGAATGGCAAACGGCACATCCACATAGAAAATATGCGGATTATCAGGGCTTTGGATAACATTTAACCCCGACGTATTGACTTCGTAGTAGCGCGACATTTTATCCATCGCATTGCCATATTTACGCTTCCCAAAGATGGTTTCGGAAATCTGTCGGGTAGGCATATTCCCTGGCGCCAAGTCCGTAAAGTAATGCCGGCCTCGCTTTCCGGGCAGAGGTCGACCGCTCAAATCTGAACTTGAAGGTGAAAGGCTCCTATCGGCCATGATTGCGGCATGCGGTTTATCCCCGGTGTAGTGATAAAAAACATTCTTACCTTTTACCGGTGGCTCCATCAGCGCTTTTTCTCCCGGAAAGCTTTCCGGCACCCTCGGTCGCTTATTGGCCGGTTGAGCACTTGTCGCGTTATTCGTGTCGACGTTGCCTGAAGAGCTACCTTGGTCCAACGGACGCTTGCTCGGCCGGGATGTCCCCAGAACATTGGGAGCCCCGCCCGGCAATCGGTTCAAACGCCACTCACCGTTACCGGCGGCCCCCAAAAATGCTTGAACTCTATAGAGTTTTGGCATCGTCAATGACGCCTGAGGATCGACGATGGCGACCCGTCCGTCACGTGCGTGGAAGGCCGAATCAATTTGATACACCTTGTTGACCCCGGTACTGTCGGTATAGCGCACGTAAAAATTATCGCCCACATTATAGGTACCGTCCGGCCTCAAAATGCGGCCTTTGATGACATCTTCCGACACGGAGAAGGCGCTCAGATCAAGGTTTGGACTCGTGCCGGCCGTTGGTGCTCTGGCGATGACTGGAGGGGTTGGCGGCACCACCGGGCTTTTGAACACCGGCCGCAACGGCACGGCATTCACATTGGGAATACCAGAGGCGGCCATCGTGAAATCCGAGTAGACCGCACGCATCGCGCCCGGACTTTTGAGCAGCCGCGGCAAGATTCGAGCATTGGCGCGCAAGGCCGTCACGCCAGCCTTTCCTAAGCGAACCCCCATGGAGATGCCTTTTCCGAGCACTGGCAACAAGTCGAGGAAGATGGAGGCCACCTCAATGCCGAACTGAACCTTGTTGATTCTCGATTGATACGCAACCTCTGCGCTGCTGACGCTTTGGTGGTCCGCGTGATCGATGAGCAACTTCACTTTCTGCTTGTACAGCTCATCCTGAAAATTGCCATCGAAGGGTTTGAGTGTCACCGGAGCGCTCGTCAATTTGAGTGCAGTGACGAGCGCATCCAGCGTGCGCAATGGGCTCTTCGTCGGATCGAATGCGCGCTCCTTGATCGCCTCGCCAGCTTTAACCACGTCGTTTTTATCGACCGGCGACGCTCTGCTCCCGGTGTAGAGCCTCCACTCCTTTTTCTCCATCAAGGCGTTCAGGGCATTCACATCCGCCAATTCGCGAAAACACACGCCGTCGGGCGCATTCGGCGTGCACAGTACAAGCGAGGCGTCTGTGTCATTGCCAATCACCATCGCGCCCTGAACCGGCAACCCACGCTGAATAAGGGCACTGGTGACAATTTTTTTCCCATCCACCAGAGGCCGGTCAGCCGGGTCCGGGTAGTCAAGAACCGCCGCGACCCACTGCGCCCCTCGTTTGGTACTGGTGTCTTGGGTAGCGTCTATGTTGTAGGTATTGGGGTTGAGTGCTGCGAGAAAAGCCTCTTTATCCAGCATGTCGCTCAGGTGGGTTTTCCACGCTTTGCGGACGTCGCCGGCAGCACCCGACTCGGCATCCGTGGCCAACTCCTTTTTAAGCAGCTCGGTATAGGCGCCTCCCACATCGGCAGTGTTGACCAACGCTTTGAGCTGCTCGGTATCCAGGACGACCTGCTTGCCATCGTCGCCCAGCAGAGGGTTGCCGTGAGTATCGGTCAGCGGCAGTTCGAAGGTGGACCGGCTGAAGTGGCCGTGCTGGACGGCTGGAAACTCACTGGGGTTTTTCAGCGCCAGATCAGTCAGCGATACGCGGTGGTGCTTGACGGTGAGCGTATGACTGCTGCTTTGCCCGCCAGTGTGAGGATTGGACCTGGTTTTCACCCGCACCATCAGCTTGTCCGCATCGACCTGCGCAGCGGGGAACTGCCGTTTGATCGCTTCGTTCATCCGGTCGCGGGAAAAGCTACCCAGAGAAGGAAGGGTTGCCAGCGATGACGCCAGCGCATTTGCACTACGGGCCTCGGAGTGTTCCAGGTAATCAAACAACGCTTCCTGGGCCGGGCTCAGGTTTTTCAGCCACTCGGGGGCCAGCTTGTCAGCCAGTTGTTCATCCCGCGCCGCCATGGCGTTTTCGCCACTGAGCAGGTACGACCAGTCAGCGGCATCATCCATGCGCTTGAGTGCTCCCGGCTCTGTCGATACCCGGGCGAGATTCGCAACGACTTCCTCCTGCTGACGCTTGAGCATCCAGGGAATGCCCTCGGCCAGCACATCCCCCGTCAAGGGTTCGGCGCTCAACATCACATCGTCGCCAGAAGGCGGTTCCGACTTGTTTTGTATCGACAACGGGAGCGTTTGCAACAGTAGGTCCGCGTCGGCGCCCCCCTCATCAAGGCGCGCTGCAATCGCCTGGCGCGCCTGGGCTGGCGTCGCAAACTGCTCGAAGCCCTCACCCGGGGTGTACAGCACGACCGGCCCATTCGTCTCATCGAGTGCCAAGGTCCGGCCTTTGGTCCAGACGGGGGGCGTGGCCCCGGAACCGTCGGTGCTGGTGATTAGGAAGCAGCCCGCCATCAAGGCTCCCCGCTCGCTACCGTCATCAACGGTAAGCGGGTAGACACCAGGGCGTGTGCCATTGGGGAAGGCAGCTTCCCGTTCAGCCAGCGTAGGGTATTGCAATGCTGCGTCGATCAACCGCTTGCTCGCCGCGCTCAGTGTTCCATCGCTCACGCGCAATGCCGCCAGCGTCGACAGTTGTTGCTTGTGCAAGGTCAACAACTGGTCTTGAGGGGCCTGCAGAACCTGAGGGTCTTTCAACGTCGGGCGGGGGGTTGTCCAGAAGGTTTGAAGGGCCATCGGAAACTGCGTGACCATGCGCTGGGCAATCGTATCCAGTGTCAACTGTGGCGTGACGAGGGTGCCCGGGCTAGTGTCCGTGTCCGGGGTAAAAATGCCGGACTGTTCAACATCGTCAACGACGGGCTGCTGGCCAGGATTGGCCAGCAAGTTCGCCACCTTCCTGTTCAAGGCCTCCAGCACCGGCTCGGACGACAGTGTTTTCATAGAGCCATCGTCCTGCTCGACCCAGCGCTTGAAGACCAGGTCTTGTGGCTTCAGGGTCGACATGTACGGAAACATTTGGTCCACTTGCTGGCGCAGGAAGTCCTGGAAGCTCGGTTGCTCACCGTGCAAACGCTGCATGTCGCGGGACTGAAGGGCGTGTTGGGTGACAAACGCCTCCTGATTGGTAACCTTGAATTGCTGCATGAGCCGTGGGTATTCCACCCCGACCGGGGGTATGCCGGCCGAGGTGGGAAGAGGAATACCGTCCGGCGCGTAGGTCAATACCGGTGGCAGGTGAACAGGGGGTTGCGCAGATGTTTCAACGGCAATATCGGTTTGGGTGGCCAATGCGTTTGGGGCAACAACGCTTTGTGAGGGGGAAAGGTGGGTCGAGTTTTCGGTCGCTGCAAACATGAAATAAACCTTACATAGAAGAGTTGAACGTCGCCGCTACCTCCCTGTAGGTCGTCAGATAAGTGGACGTTCAATGCGCTCCGGTTCCTGTCCCGAATGTAAGCTCAAGTAGCAGAACGCTGTGAGCTCTGCTGAAAATGCAAGACCAAGTACCAGGGCACTGTACGGTCCTATTGATTGAAGTGAAAAACACCTGCCTGGCGTACAGCCCCCTCCCACATTTGAATGTGTTCACAAATCAAAGGTGGGAGGGGGCTTGCTCCCGATGAGGCCCGCACGGCCACCACAGCACTCAAGTTAACCAATCCCACCTACGCTTAAGTTAGGATGCTCGTTCCCCATTCGAGGTGGTCTCCATGTTCTTCGGCGTTCTCCTGATCATCACCTGGCTGATCCTGCTGCTGCGCTACCCGGCGAAGGCGCTGCCGGTTTCGCTGGCGGCTGCCGTCGGCCTGGGTTTCGTCGCCGTCTGGGTGGTGTGGCTGGACAACCGCGAAGCCGCGCAACTGGCACGCCTTGAGTTGCGCATCAGCTATGCCCCGCAGGACTGCCCGGCCGACCGCCCACTGAAATTGACCCTGAACAACGGCAACGACGTGCCGTTGACCGAACTGCGCTGGCGCGTGGCCGACTACGCGCCGGGCGACACGGTCAACCTGGCCGACAATGTCTACGCCGCCCCACGCTATCGCGGCCCCGGCGAGTTGCAGGCCGGGGCCACCTGGGATGATTGCCTGCCCACACCGCCACTGCGCCCCGGCTATCGCCCGCAAACCCTGGAATTTCGCGCCGAGCACCTGCAAGGCAGTTTCTCGGACTGACAAAGGAATGATGCATGCCCAACGTACTGATCACCGGTTGCTCCAGCGGCATCGGTCGCGCCCTCGCCGACGCGTTCAAAGCCGCAGGCTTCAACGTGTGGGCCAGCGCCCGCCAGCCAGATGACGTCGCCGCCCTCGCTACCGCTGGCTTCAATGCCGTGCAGTTGGACGTCAATGACAGCGCCGCCTTGCAACGCTTGGCCGAACAAATGGGCGAACTGAATGTGCTGGTCAACAACGCGGGCTACGGCGCCATGGGCCCGTTGCTCGATGGCGGCACCGAGGCGATGCGACGCCAATTCGAAACCAATGTGTTTTCCATCGTTGGCGTCACCCAGGCACTGTTTCCCGCGTTGCGCCGCAGCAAAGGACTGGTGGTGAATATCGGCAGCGTTTCCGGGGTATTGGTGACGCCGTTCGCCGGCGCCTACTGCGCATCCAAAGCCGCTGTCCATGCCTTGAGCGATGCCCTGCGCATGGAACTGGCACCGTTTGGCGTGCGGGTGATGGAAGTGCAGCCCGGTGCGATCAATACCCATTTTGCGAAGAATGCCGGGGCCCAGGCCGAATTATTGATCAACGAAACATCGCCCTGGTGGCCGTTGCGCGAAGGCATTCGGGCGCGCAGCCAGGCCTCCCAGGACAAACCCACCCCAGCCGGTGAGTTTGCGGCGGATGTGCTCAAGGCCGTGCAGCAAGCGCAGCCACCGCGCCTGCTGCGCTCGGGCAACGGCAGCCGCGCACTGCCGTTGATGGCGGCGCTGTTGCCCAAGGGGTTGCTGGAGAAGGTGTTGAAGAAGCGCTTTGGCTTGAGTGGTGTGTTGTAAGCAAGCGTGAAGCCTACCTGTCAAAACCCGGGATGAGTGCCATAATCGCTGGCTGCCTCTAGAAACTGACTGGCCCCACAAGGGTAATGCGATGGAAATCAGAAAAATTCGACTGAATAACGTCGGTCGTTTTACCGACTTGGAAGTCGCCTTTGCGCCTACCGAAAAACATGCGTCGAAAGTGACGGTGTTTGTGGGGAACAATGGGGCGGGAAAAACAACAATTCTCAGGTCACTGGCCACCTCCCTTAGCTGGTTGGTTGCAAGAATTCGATCAGAAAGCGGCAGCGGTAGCCCGATAGAAGAAAGCGCCTTACATAACGGTTCAAACGTTGCGTCAATCTCTATTGAGGCTGAAGAGCTATTTGTCGACTTCCATTGGTTACTGGCAAAGTCCAGGCGGGGGCGGAAAACAAAGGTCGCTAGCGAGCTCGCCGATACGTCGGCCTTGGCTAATGTTTATAGGGACAATTTAACGCATGACGAAAACGCGTCTGTTCCCCTCATTGCTTACTATCCAGTCGAACGTTCAGTACTTGAAATTCCCCTGAAAATAAAAACCCGGCACAGCTTTAGCCAACTGGACGGCTACGACAACTCGTTAAACCGGGGTGTCGACTTTCGCCGCTTTTTCGAATGGTTCCGGGAGCGAGAGGATAGCGAAAACGAAACCGGCATTTCGGCCGGCGCATTAGCAGAAGTGCAAAAAATTATTGGCACACCAGAAAGTCAACTATGGAAATTCCTGGAACAAGCACACGCCTCATCTCGCGATCGACAGTTAACAGCCGTCCGTTCCGCCGTAGGAGCGTTCATGCCAGGTTTCACTAACCTGCGTGTTCAGCGTCGACCACATTTGCACATGGCAATCGATAAATGCGGCCAAACGCTGGATGTCTCACAATTATCACAAGGCGAAAAGTCCATGATGGCCTTGGTTGGCGATATAGCTCGTCGTCTTGCCATGATGAATCCCTCCCTGAAAAATCCGCTACATGGCTACGGCGTCGTACTCGTCGACGAAGTAGATCTACACCTGCACCCCAAGTGGCAACGCCGCCTGATCCACCAACTCACTGAAACCTTCCCCAACTGCCAATTCATCCTGACGACCCATTCCCCCTTGGTGATCAGCGATACCAAGGACGTCCTGTGCTACGTCCTCGACGATGGCGAACTTGAGGAGCGCACCGGTCTATACGGTCTTGATGCCAATCAGGTACTGCTCAGCGTCATGGACACAGATATACGCAACAGTGAAGTTCAGTCTCGACTGGATCGCTTGCTGGAGTTACTACAAGACAAAAAGCTGAAAGACGCCAAGGCACTGTTCCAAGAGTTGTCCACTGACCTGCCTCCTGGCCATATCGAACTGACCAAAGCCGCCCTTCTGATTCGCAAGCTGGAGTTGCGCAGTGCGTAAGATCACCAAAGGAAATGAACCGGCAGAATTGACGAAATGGATACGCGACAATCCGAAAGGTCGCTACTCCGATCTAACCCACGAAGAAAGAAACCGTATTCGCCAGGCTTGTATCGAAGAGCAGCATGGTTTGTGCGCGTATTGTTGCCATGCAATTACCCAAGAGACCGCCCATAACGAACACGTTGCGGCCCGAGAGACCCACCCCCATCGGACGCTTGATTATTCAAATATCGTCGCCAGTTGCAACCGCAGCAAACAGTGCGGCAAAGCTCATGCACATCAGGCATTGCCACTGACATCCTTGATGGACGAATGCGAAACCGAACTGAAATTTTATCTATCAGGCCGTGTGGAGGGTTTGAGCCCCAGGGCAATCACGTCAATCCAAGTGCTGAACCTTGGCGACCGCCGTGAAAACAATCGCACGCTGTTCAGCGCCAGAAAATCCATTCTTGATACGTTGCTCTTCGACTATGGAATGGAAGGCAATGAACTTGGAGCCGAAGACGCAGAGCTTATGAAGATGCTACTGGAAGACTTAAGGCTGCCCGATGCGCAAAATCGACTGAAGCCTTTTGCCCCCGTCCTCGTAAATGTCATCCGTCAACTAACCAACTGATACTACCCCTTCATAAAATCAATAAACGCCCGCACCTTAAGCGGTAAATGCCGGGTATCCGGATACATCGCGTAGACCCCTTGGGGCGCGAAGCGATGGTCCGCCAACACACGCACCAGCCGTCCCGCCTCCAAATCCTCCTGCACAAGCCACTGTGGCAAGATCGCCACACCGTGGCCACGCACCGCAAACGCCTGGAGCACCGCCGCACTGTCGGCCACCAAGGCGGCCGGACCTGCGCGGTATTGATGCCCATCGCCGGCAGGGTCGGTCACGCTCAACTCCGTCAAACGGCCATGGCCCAGCCTGGGCACCTGCTCCAACTCCTCCAGGGTCTGAACGCCCGCAAACGCTGGCGCCGCGACGGCGAACACTTCAAACGTCGACAACTGCACCGCCCGATGATTGGAGTCCAGCAAGCGCCCCAGGCGAATAGCCACGTCAAAACGCTCGGAGATCAAATCGGCGTGGGTGGAGGATGTGGATAAGTGGATATTCAGGTCCGGGTGCAGGCGGCGAAACGCTTCCACTGCCGGGGCGACCACGGCCAGGGCATACTCGACGGTGGTGGTGATGCGCAGCGTGCCTTTGAGCTGCGCATGTTCGGAACGGGCCTCTTCCACCGCCAGGCGCGCCTCTTCGAGCATTCGTGTGCAGCGCAGGTAGAAACGTTCGCCGGCATCGGTGAGCGCCAGCTGGCGAGTGTTGCGGGTCAGCAGGGTGACGCCCAGCTCCGCCTCCAGGCGCTTGAGGTTGAAGCTGACCACGGCGCGGGTCTGGCCGAGCAGATCCGCGGCGGCCGTGAGCGAGCCGGCCTCGACCACGGCCTTGAAGGTGTCGAATCGATCCAGGCTGACCATGGCCACGCCCTCCGTTTGTCAAAATATTTTTGACAAACTAACAGGCAAACCGACGTATCCCAAACCCTGCTTGCCGCCTACCCTGCGCGCCTCATTCGCAGGATCGCGTTCATGACCTACCGCTCGAAAATTGCCTGGATCTTTCTACTGGGTTTTGCCCTGGACCTGGTGAACATGTTTGTCGCCACCGTCGCCTACCCGGACATCGCCCGCGAACTGCACGCCTCGGTCACGCAACTGGCGTGGATCAGCAATGCCTACATGCTCGGGCTGACGGTGATCATTCCCTTGAGTGTGTGGCTGGCGGCGCTCATGGGCGAGCGCACCCTGATCGCCACCAGCCTGCTGCTGTTTGCCGGGGCATCGGTGATGGTCGGCCAGGCCGGCTCCATCGACGCGTTGATTGGCTGGCGCGCTGTGCAGGGGCTCGGCGGCGGCTTGTTGATTCCGGTGGGGCAAGCCATGGCTTACCGACACTTTCCCGCGGCCGAGCGCAGCCAGTTGACGGCGCGGGTCATGTCGGTGGCATTGCTGGTACCGGCATTGTCTCCGGCGCTGGGTGGGGTAATTGTCGACAGCCTGTCCTGGCGCTGGATTTTCTACGCCAACCTGCCTCTGGCGCTGGTGACCCTGCTGCTGGCGCTGCTGTGGATAAAACCCGATGTGCCTTCCACCGTACGCCCGCCCCTGGACCTGGGCAGTATGTTCAAACAAGCCGCCAGCCCGATGCTGCGTGTGGCAATGCTGGTTTACCTGTGTATTCCGGGGGTATTTATCGGCACCAGCCTGATCGCCATCCTCTACGTGCGTGACCTGGGGTATGACTCCACCCAGACCGGCGTGCTCATGTTGCCGTGGGCACTGGCCTCGGCAGTGGCGATTTACTTGAGCAAAAAACTCTTCAATCGCTGCGGCCCGAAACCTTTGCTGCTGGCGGGCATGGTGCTGCAATGCGGCGGCATCCTGTTGCTCAACGAGCCGGCGCTGATCATTGCGGCCTACGTCTTGATGGGCCTGGGCGGCAGCCTGTGCAGCAGCACCGCGCAAACCCTGGCCTTTCTGGATATTCCCGCCGAGCGCATGGGCCACGCCAGCGCGTTGTGGAACATGAACCGGCAAGTGAGCTTCTGCGTCGGCGCCGCCTTGCTCAGTGCAGTACTGTCGACCTTGGATTCCTTCGCCATAACCTTCACGATAGCGGCAGCTCTGACCCTGTTGCCGCTTTTCGCAGTGTTGCGCCTGGATGCCTCCAGGATACGCACGCTGCTTCACCCTTGCAGCGAGCCTAACCATGATTGACTACAGCGATTTTTTTGAAGAAGTGATCCAGACTCATGTCGAGATTGAGCAGTGGTTTGCCGGTGTTGCGCCTGAGGGCACGCTGGAAAACCTGCTGGCACGCTTCTCACCGGAGTTCAGCATGGTCGCGCCGGCCACCGGCACGCGGGTCAACAGGGCCGGGGTTAATGCATTGTTCACGCGCCTGGGAGGGATGCGGCCGGGGTTGAAAATCACCTTGAGCGAAATGACCGGGATTGATCGTCATGCGCGGGGAGCCACGGTGACGTATCGCGAGCATCAGGTGGATGACAGCGGTACGCAAACGGATCGCCGCGCCACGGTTGTGTTCGAGAAGCAGGCCAGTGGTGCGCTGTTGTGGCGTCACTTGCATGAAACTTATGTAGCACCATGAAATAACCATTCGGCCAGATCCTACAGAAAACAGCGAACGGCCTGACATCATTACGAGGAAGCTATCCTCAGGCTCTCTCACCTCTGTCCAATCACAGGTGAAAGGATGCCGAGCGCTTTCCTGCGAAGCGGGGTGCCGGATGTGCACACCACGACTCGCCAGCGGCTAATCAGTCTGCTGGACCTGCCCAAACTCTATAGAACCATTGACGCTGACCCGGCCATCGTTGGGGCCGGCGTAGTGCATATCGGCAGTGATTATCAGGTGACGGTGCTGCGTGAGTTTGTGCCGTTGTGCAGTATCAGGCCCAAGCGGGTGATTCTGCGAGAAGTGACAGGCCCAATGATGACTGCTGATGAGTACGCGCATTGGGTGGCAAACTCACCACGCGAGTCGCAGATATGACGCGAAGCCGCGGGAATGGCCGTAGCATGCGGTGGGGCGGTGATTGGGATTATTGTTGCCAAGGCAGGCATCGCGTCAGCGCCCCTCAGCGCAGGTTCCAGCCTTGCAGTTACTTACATTGCTTATACAGCTGCAGCCTCCAGTGCTTTGCAATGTGGCAACGGCCTATGGCGAACCTACAAAGAACTAACCAATCCGTCTGACAACGATTATTACGACAGCCACAGTTGGTATCAGGCAATGACCGTAGCCTTGGACGGCATTTCGCTGGTGGGTGCGGGCAGCACGACGTTTGTTACGGTAAAGACCGTCATGACGATCAAAAATACGACAGGCCGCAACCTGACCGACATCTTGAGGCGCATGAGCCGCCAGGAACGTGCAAAGCTGACAAACGAAGTACTGCGCCTGCAGAACCCTCGTCATCCTCGCGAAATGATTCGGTTAAAGCAGCTGGCCGGAGCACTCCCCAAACGCTTCAGCAATACCCGGATACGCCAAGACCTTCTCACTCAACTCTCCGATCAGGTAGGTGCCGCTCTGGCGATTACTGGCAGCGGCCTGTCCGGGAATATCAACCCTATCCTTATCGGCATTTATGAAGAGTTCAACAGCCATGAACAATGACATCGATACCCTGCAGGCCCCCCGAACGTTAAGTCGTTACACCCGACGTTTTGCATTCACGGTGGGTATGGGGGTATCAATGAACTTAGTCAGCATTTCAGGCAACCTGTCACATAGCCTGTCGTATTACGCCCGAATAAATTATCTCCCTGGCGAATATGCGGTCGTGGCGGGCATGGCTCTGCTACTGGCAATGTGTATTGGCCTGGCCTTAGTGGCGGCAGGGTTTCGTTCGGGGCCTCCATTGCTTGTAGGCGTCGCGGCCCTGAACGCCTTGCTTTCGGCAGACTACTTGGGAAACAACCCAGTGACTATGTTTGCAGTATTTCCATTGTTTCAATCGCTGTTCTGCCTGCTGATCCTCAATACAAGAAACCACCGCCGCTTCGTCGGCATGCTGCGGGTCAAGCGTCGACGGAAAATCAGAGCCAACACACAAACCTGAGCCGGTGCCCAATCCGCCCCTCCCACATTTCAGTTTTGTGTTGGGTTGACGATCACAGTGCAGGTAATCCCGGCCGCCAACAGCACGCCCTCCGGCACTTCATCAATGTGAATCCGCACCGGCACACGCTGCGCCAACCTCACCCAGTTGAACGTCGGGTTCACATCGGCAATCAGCTCACGGCTCTCGGGGTTGTCGCGGTCGTAGATGCCACGGGAGATGCTTTCCACGTGACCCTTGAGTGTCTCGCCACTCATCAATTGCATATCGGCTTTATCCCCGACGTTGACGTGGGGCAGCTTGGTTTCTTCAAAGAAGCCATAGACCCAGAACGAATTCATATCCACCACAGCCATCTTCGCTTCACCGATACGCGCATAGTCGCCGCGATGCACGTTGAGGTTGGTGACGTAGCCATCCACTGCCGCCAGCACACGGGTACGTTTCAAGTTGAGTTCAGCGGCCTCCAGTTGCGCCAGGGCGTGCTGGTAATCGGCCAGGGCCGAGTCAGCGATATTACTGGCGTCGTCGCGGTTTTCCCTGGAGATCACCAGGGCGTCGAGGTCAGCGCGGCGGTGGGCGTTGAGCTTGCGCATCTCCCAGGTAGCCTTGCGTGAAGCCACCAGCGATTGCGCCTGCTTGACCGCGATGCGGTAGTGCTCGGGGTCGATCTGCATCAGCAGGTCGCCTTTTTTCACCAGTTGGTTATCGCGTACCGGCACGTCCACCACTTCGCCGGTAACGTCCGCCGCGACGTTGATGATGTCGGCGCGCACGCGGCCGTCGCGGGTCCATGGCGTTTGCATGTAGTGCACCCACAACGTGCGGCCAATCCAGATCGCGAGGGCCAGCACCAGCAAGGTCGCGAGCAGGCTGAAAAACTTTTTCATCGGGGCATTCTCAACGGTAGACGCTCAGCGCCAGGGCGCCGAACAGGCAAGCGAACAGGCTCAGGCGCAGCAACGCCGGGTGCCAGAAAAACCGATACAGGTCGAACCCGGCCAGGAAGCGATCAATCGCCCAGGCCAACACCGCGGCGATCAGGAACATCAGGGTCATGGTCGGCATATAGATGCCATGAAATGCGATTTCACGAGGCATTCGAGGCTCCTTTTAGGGCCGCCAGTGGGGATTGCGGGTCGAGCAGCGAAGTGCGGATAAAGTGCAGGTAGCTCTTCACCCGGCGCAGGGCTGAGGTATCGAAGTGCGGGGCGAAAGGTTCGTCGGTGGCCTGCACGCGGCTGATCGCATGGTCGACGGCGATCAAGCCGCGCTCCAGGTTGCTGGCGCTGGGTTGCAGGAACAAGCGCACCAGCGAACGGCCCATCACGCGGATTGCCTGGCGCCACGGCTGGGACTCGGCATAGGCCGGATGCACCGGCAGGATCGCCTGCTCCTTGCGCAACTCGATGATTGCGTGGCCGACCTCCAGCACCACGAACATCCAGCGCAGCAGGTCGCGTTGCACCTGCGGCTGGCCGGCCGCGAGGCCGTAAGCCTGATGCAGCAGGTCGCGGGTACGGCTTTCAAAACTCGACGCCAGGCCCTTGAGCTTGCCGCTGATCGCATACACCACCTGCTCACGCAGGTCCTGCTCCAGGCGGCGCCACAGCCAGCGGCTGTTGGGTGGCAGGATGATCGCCCCCGCCGCCGCGCACACCAACATGCCGATGACCATGGCGATGTAGTCGTTGATAAAGGTGTAAGGGTTGTAGACCGTGAGGTTGTCCGGCACCGAGCCGGTGCTGAAGAAAATCAACAGGCCCACGCCGACACCGGCGTACTGCGGGCGGGAGGAGAGGAAAGCACCGAAGATGATCACCGGTGCGAGCATCACGCACAGCAGCGGGAAGCCGTCGATCCAGGGGAACACGAAGAACATTTCGACAAAGCCGACCAAGGCGCCGATCAAGGTGCCGCAAGCCATCTGGAACGCCATGCGCTTGGGGTTGGGTGTGGCAGCGGAGAGGCCCACCGTGGCCGCCGCGATCAAGGTCATGGTCGCGCCGCTGGGCCAGGCGGTGGCTACCCAGTAACTGCCCAGCACGATCAGGATAAACGAGGCCCGCACCCCGGCGGCGGCGCAGGCCAGCCAGTTGGTTTTTGGTGTATAGGCTTCGTGCCAGTCTTCCCGCGCATGGCGGTGGTCAGCCAGGGACGCGTGGGTTTGCGCGTAGTTGTGCAGGTCGTCGACGAAGCGGTACAGCAGCTCGTAGGCGGTATGAAAGTCCAACTGCTCGGCTTCGGTCGGGTTACCGTCCTGGAAGCTCGCCCGCAGGCTGCGCACCTTGGCGGGCAGGTCGTCCTTGTAGGCGCTCAGTTGATTGACCAGGCGCGCGGCATCCGGACTGGTGAGGGCGCGACCGGAGAAGCTGTCGAGCACTTCGGCCAGGTCTTGCAGGCCGGGTTTGATCGCTGCGACCACATGATCGGCCTCATCGGCACGCAAGCGTTCAAGCAACTGGTGCAAGGCGTTGAAGCGCGTGGTGATGCTCATGAATTCGCTGTTGAGGCGACTGAGCCGCCCGTTGCGTCGGCGCATGTGCGGGTCCTCGAACACGGTGACGCTGCGCAGCCCTTCCAGGCCCACGGCTTCGGCGATAAAGCGCACGTTACTGGCCTCGAACCCT
Source organism: Pseudomonas sp. W15Feb34 (assembly GCF_023127765.1). Lineage (NCBI taxonomy): Bacteria > Pseudomonadati > Pseudomonadota > Gammaproteobacteria > Pseudomonadales > Pseudomonadaceae > Pseudomonas > Pseudomonas sp. W15Feb34. The sequence continues at coordinate 324,008 of NZ_SPKN01000009.1, read as the reverse complement.
TCGCGTTGGCTGCGCCCGCGCAGGCCGTCGGTGACGAACAGCGCGAACACGCCAAAGCGCTGGTACAGCGCGTTGCGCATGGCGGCGCTGGAGGTCTGCGGCAGGATGGCGGCGCTGACCACTGTCGAGCACAGAATCCCCAGAGAGATTTCCAGCACCCGCCACACCGCTGCCATAAAGGCGCCGTCCGGGTGAGCCAGCGCCGGCAGGCCGACCATCGCGGCGGTGTAGCCGGCAAGCACAAACCCATAGGCGCGGAAGTTGCGGTTGCGCGTAGCGCCAGCGGTACAAATGCCCACCCAGATCGCCAGCGCGCCGAGGAACAGTTCGGTGTTCTGCGCAAACAAGGCGATCAACAGCACCATCACCGCCGAGCCCGCCAAGGTACCGAGGAAACGGTAGAAACTCTTGGCGAACACCTGGCCGCTCTGGGGCTGCATCACGATAAACACGGTGATCATCGCGGTGCGCGGTTGCGGCAGTTCCAGGCGCATCGCCAGCCACAGCGTGAGGAACGCGGCGACCAGTACCTTGAAGATATACACCCAGGTCACGCCGTCGCTGCGTGCCCAGTCGAAAAAGCCACGGCGCCACTCAAGGGAATGCAACCAGCGCAGCGGTGCAGGCAAGGAAGTCATCGAATCCTACTCAGTGGTCGAACACGGCAAGTGCCGCCGGGGTCTTGCTTGGAAGGGTCTTGGCATCCTGGGGCACATCGTTGCCGGCACCAAGGCCGCCGCCCAATGCCGTTACCAGTTCGGCATGGGCACTCAGGCGCGCCGCCTGCACCTGTTGCTCGACCTGTTGCTGACGGAACAGCAGGGTCTGGGCGTTGAGCACATTGAGGTAGTCGGTGAGGCCACGCTGGTAGGCGATCATGGCGATGTCGTAGGTCTTCTGCGCCGAGGCCACCGACTGCGCGGCGAAAGCCGACTGCTTGTCCATGGACTCGCGGCGGATCAACTGGTCGCTGATGCCCTTGAGCGCATTGACCAGCGTCTGGTTGTACTGGGCGACCGCGATGTCATAGCCGGCACTGGCTTCGCCCAATTGAGCACGCAGGCGGCCGCCATCAAAGATCGGCAAGGTGATCGCCGGACCGACGTTGTAGTTGAATTTCTTGCCGGCCAGGAACTCCAGCATACCGCCGCCCGTGGCCATGTAGCCGAGGCTGCCGACCAGGTCGACGTTGGGGTAGAAACCGGCGTGGGCCACATCGATGCCACGGGCCTGGGCCGCCACCTGCCAGCGGCTGGCGACCACATCCGGGCGTTGGCCGAGCAGTTGCGCAGGCAGGCTTGAGGGCAACTTCAATGGCGCGGCGAGGGCCAGGGTCGGGCGTTGCAACTGCGCACCCTCGCCCGGGCCTTTACCGGCCAGCGCCGCCAACTGGTTGCGGCTCAGGGCGATTTCCTCGTCCAGGGCATCCAGTTGGCGATGGGTTTCCGGCAGCGGGGTTTCGGCCTGGCTGACGTCGAAGTGGGTGCCGATCCCGGCGTTAAGGCGTTTGTTGGCCAGGTCGAGAATCTGCTGTTGCTGGGCCAGGGTGGCCGCGGCGATATCGCGGTCGGCGTAATGCAACGACAACTGGATATAGGCGCGCACCACGTTGTTCTGCAGTTCGAGCTGGGCCTGACGTGCTTCGGCAGCGCTCATGTGCGCCAGGTCGACCGCACGTTCGGTGCTGTTGCTTTCCCGCCCCCACAGGTCGAGGGCATAACTCAGACCCAGGGACGAGTTGTTATCCCAGGTGTTGGCGCCGCTCAATTCGCCGGGGCCGTAGAACTGATCTTTCGGCCAGTTGTGGCGCTTGAGGGTGGTATCGCTATTGATCTGCAACGACTCGGCCGACTCCGCAATCCCGGCCAGCGCCCGCGCTTGCCGCACGCGTGCGGCGGCCACGGCCAGGCTGGGACTGTTCTGGGTGGCGAGTTCGACCCAACGGTTGAGCTGCGGGTCGCCGTAGGCTTGCCACCATTGGGCGGTGGGCCAATGGGCGTCCTGGGAGGCGTCTTGAATGGCTTCATCGGTGGCCAGGGTATTGGCGTTGAGGGCCTGGCCTTGGGGAGCAATTCCTCCGGTTCCGATGCAACCGCTGATGGCTAACGATAAGGCCCAAACACTGAGAGTCTTCAGCTCTCTGCTGATGCGACGCGGCACGGCAAGCGAATTCCTGAGAGGTGTTGCGCAAGAGGTGGCGCAATTCTAGGCGGCGGCATGGAGGACGATAAGCTGGCATTCCTGTGAATCTTTGTTACCGTTCAGGCGATAATCCGTTGGTAGGGATCACTGGTCGGCGTAACTTTCTGTCACAATTTGTCATCTCCCTTGAGAACACTCCATGGACACTTTGCAAAACATGCGCGCTTTCAGTTGCGTGGCCGAAGCCGGCAGCTTCACCGCCGCCGCCGTGCAACTGGACACCACCACGGCCAATGTCTCGCGCGCGGTCTCCAACCTTGAGGCCCACCTGCAAACCCGCTTGCTCAACCGCACCACCCGGCGTATCGCGCTGACCGAGGCCGGTAAACGTTATTTGCTGCGTTGCGAGCAGATCCTCGCCTACGTCGAAGAAGCCGAGGCCGAGGCCAGCGACGCCCACGCCCGCCCTGCCGGGCAGCTCAAAGTGCACACCATGACCGGGATCGGCCAGCATTTCGTCATCGACGCGATTGCCCGTTACCGCCGCACCCACCCCGACGTGACCTTCGACCTGACCCTGGCCAACCGCGTACCGGACCTGCTCGACGAGGGCTACGACGTGTCCATCGTGCTGGCCAGTGAACTGCCGGACTCGGGTTTCGTGTCCCAGCGCCTGGGCATCACCTACAGCATTGCCTGTGCTTCCCCGGAATACGTCAAGGCCAAGGGCTGTGCACAGCGGCCGCAGGATTTGCTCAACCATGCGTGCCTGCGCCTGGTCAGCCCGGTGATCCAACTGGACAAATGGACCTTCAACGGGCCTGAAGGTCAGGAAAGCGTGGCGATCAACAGCTCGCCGTTCCTGGTCAACTCGGCCGACGCGATGAAAACCGCAATTACCAGCGGCATGGGCGTAGGCCTGCTGCCGGTGTATGCCGCCATCGAAGGGCTGCGCAACGGCACACTGGTGCGGGTGATGCCGACCTACCGCTCCCAGGAACTGAACCTGTACGCCATCTACCCTTCGCGCCAATACCTGGATGCGAAGATCAAGACCTGGGTGGAGTACCTGCGTGGTTCGTTGCCGGAAATTCTGGCGGCGCACCAGGCGGAGCTGGTGGCGTATGAATTGAGCGGTGGTTTAGGTGGTGCTCGCTTGAGTAATTGAGCCAGGCATGCGGTGACTGGTTTTGAACAGGTCACCGTATGCCTTGATAGGACGCATCATCTGACGGTGAAGGTCGTCCACTCAGAGGTTTCTTTGCCATCGATGAAGTAAAGACAAAGACCAAGCTCGTTTTTATGCAACTTTTCAATCTTTTGCTTGGGCACGGTAACAACGTAAGGTTTCACCTCTATCACTGTAACGGCCTCGTTATAGTCGCCATCCGAAGGCGTATTGCTGAACAAATATAAAACGAACTCCTGACCCTCCAGCATAGTGTCGTAATCCACCCCAACCTTCAGCCCCGTCCCAGGTACATGGTCGACGAACAACTCGCCATTGACGATCAATTCGATTGTGGGAGCCTGCGGCAAAGCCTCGTCAGGCTCGTTGCGTGTTTTACCAGCGGCTAAAAAATCCCTGATTCGCTTTATCTCATCGTCGATATTCATAAGAGTGATCTCCTGTTTAACAAAGGCATCAACCCAGCCTTGAAAAACGAGAATAGGCGCTCACGTATTGGCCGAACAGCTCGTAGTTTTCACAGTTGACAGGTATTAAAACCAATGGAAGAGAAGCAGGACCGATCAAAACCCTGCAAAATTCTTATCGGGAATGTTAGCGTGCTTGGCATTCTTCCGTAGTCGACGAGCCCGCCTGCCATGAAAAAGACTGTCCTGGCCTTCAGCCGCATCACCCCACCGATGATCGAACGCCTGCAACAGGATTTCGAGGTGATCGTGCCCAACCCCAAACTGGGTGATATCAACGCGCAGTTCAACGACGCCCTGCCCCATGCCCACGGCTTGATCGGCGTGGGCCGCAAGCTGGGCCGTGAACAGCTTGAAGGCGCGAGCAAGCTTGAAGTGGTGTCCAGTGTATCGGTGGGCTACGACAACTACGACGTGCCGTACTTCAACGAGCGCGGCATCATGCTGACCAACACCCCTGATGTACTCACCGAAAGCACTGCCGACCTGGCCTTTGCGTTGCTGATGAGCAGCGCACGCCGGGTGGCCGAGCTGGACGCCTGGACCAAGGCCGGTCAGTGGAAAGCCAGCGTCGGCGCGCCGTTGTTTGGCTGCGATGTACACGGCAAGACCCTGGGCATCGTCGGCCTGGGCAATATCGGCGCGGCCGTGGCCCGGCGTGGGCGCCTGGGTTTCAACATGCCGATCCTGTACAGCGGCAACAGCCGCAAGACCGCGCTGGAGCAAGAACTGGGCGCGCAGTTCCGTAGCCTGGACCAGTTGCTGGCCGAGGCGGATTTTGTCTGCCTGGTGGTGCCATTGAGCGACAAGACCCGTCACCTGATCAGCACGCGCGAATTAGGCCTGATGAAGTCCAGCGCGATCCTGATCAATATTTCCCGTGGGCCGGTGGTGGATGAACCGGCGCTGGTCGAAGCCCTGCAAACCCAGAAAATTCGCGGTGCCGGGCTGGATGTGTATGAAAAGGAACCGCTGGCCGAATCGCCGCTGTTCCAGTTGAGCAATGCCGTGACCCTGCCGCACGTCGGTTCGGCCACCGGTGAAACCCGCGAAGCCATGGCCAATCGTGCTTTGGATAACCTGCGCAGCGCACTGCTGGGCCAACGCCCGCAGGACCTGGTGAATCCCCAGGCCTGGAAAGGCTGATACATAACCCAATGTGGGAGGGGGCTTGCTCCCGATGGCGGTGGATCAGTTGTACATCTGCTGACTGACACGCCGATATCGGGAGCAAGCCCCCTCCCACATTAGCAGTGCCCGACACAAAATCCGGTTAAAGCCCAGGCCAGCCGAGTCGATAACCTTCCATAGATGATCGTCATCCCTGATCCACAGAAGGTTTTTATGTCCACCACCAAAGCCCGCGCAGACTCACTTTCGCTTCTGCTCTTTACCCTGCGCAGCGGCAAGCTGATGGCCATCAACCTGTTGAAAGTCAGTGAAATCATCCCCTGCCCGCCGCTGACCAAGCTGCCGGAGTCCCACCCGCACGTCAAAGGCATTGCCACCTTGCGCGGCACCTCGCTGTCGGTGATCGACTTGAGCCGCGCCCTCGGTGAAATGCCCTTGCAAGACCCGGACGGCGGCTGCCTGATCGTCACCGACGTCAGCCGTTCCAAGCAGGGTTTGCATGTGCAGGCAGTGAGCAAGATCGTGCATTGCCTGACCACCGACATCCGCCCGCCACCCTACGGCTCCGGGGGCAACCGTGCATTTATCACTGGGGTAACCCAAGTGGAAGGTGGCCTGGTACAGGTGCTGGATATCGAGAAAGTCATCCACGGCATCGCCCCGGCACCGATTGAAACGGCGCCGACCGACCTGACCATGGAAGAAGCCGAAGTGCTCGGCAACGCCCGCATCCTGGTGGTGGACGACAGCCAAGTGGCCTTGCAGCAGTCGGTACACACCCTGCGTAACCTTGGCCTGACCTGCCACACCGCGCGCAGCGCCAAGGAAGCCATCGATGTGTTGCTGGAACTGCAAGGCACGGGCGAGCAGATCAATGTGGTGGTGTCGGATATCGAGATGTCCGAGATGGACGGCTACGCCCTTACCCGCACCCTGCGCGAAACCCCGGATTTCAAGGACCTATACGTGCTGTTGCACACTTCCCTGGACAGCGCGATGAACAGCGAGAAAGCCCGCCTGGCCGGTGCCGATGCGGTGCTCACCAAGTTCTCCTCCCCGGAGCTGACCAAGTACCTGGTCATCGCCGCGCAAACCGTGGCACAAAAGGGCCTGTAAGCAGTGGCCGAGTATTTCCAGCTGCTGCGTCGCGACCTCACGGGCAGCCTGCCCGCCCCGCAGTGGCCAGCGAATACGCGGCTGGATCATTACCGGGATGAATTGGCCCCGGCGATCCATGCCGTGTTGCGCATGACTCAAGACCAGGGCGGAGGCCGTGTCGCCAGCCTGGATGAATGGCGCCGACAGTTCGTGACCGATGCCGAGTGCGACCCGACGTTGTGCCTGGTCGCCATTAACGCCGACGGCATTCTCGGTGTCGCCCAGTGCTGGACCAGCGCCTTCATCAAGAACCTTGCGATACATCCTTGCGCCCAGGGCCAGGGGCTGGGGCGCGCCTTGTTGCTGCACAGCTTTCAGGTGTTCAAGCAGCGCGGCGAACCTTATGTCGACCTCAAGGTGCTGGAAAGCAACCTGCGTGCCCGGCAACTGTATGAAAGTGCCGATATGAGATTTGTCCTGCGCGACACTGTGCCCAAGGGCTGACAACCCCTGGCGCATAACTTGCTTCCAGAGTGCCGAGCGGTCGATAGAGGTAAAAAACCCGTCACCCCTCAAGCGTGCCCTCTGACCTAGCCTGGTGACAGATCCGCCATGAACACTCAGTTTTCTTGCGTAGGTTGCGGCAAATGCTGCAGCGACCATCACGTCCCCCTGACCCTCGCAGAAGCCCGTAGCTGGGCGGCGGACGGCGGTAACGTCATCGTCCTGGTCGAGGGTTTCCTCGGCAACGGCCTGGGCCTGCGCCTGCAACAACGTGAACACGCCGAGCGCCGATCGGTGATGGTGCCCAGCGGCACTACCGAGGCGTTTGTGGCAATCACCTTTGCAGCCTATAACGCCGGACGCTGCCGGAATCTTGACGAAGACAACCTTTGCCGCATCTATGAACGACGCCCACTGGTGTGCCGGATCTACCCGATGGAGATCAACCCGCATATCCCGCTGAACCCGAGTGCCAAGGATTGCCCGCCAGAATCCTGGGAACAGGGCCCGGCTTTGATCGTCGGTGGCGAGTTAATGGACAAGGAACTGGCTGAACTGATCGGCCGCTCGCGCCAGGCCGACCGTGATGATGTACAAACCAAGGAAGCGGTGTGTGCGTTGCTCGGCATTCGTACCACAGCGCTCAAGGGCGACGGCTTTACCGCCTACCTGCCGGATATGCAGGCGTTTGCCCAAGCTGTCGAGCAGGCAGTGGTCCAGCCGAGCATGGCCAATGAATGGGTGTTCCATGTATCCGGTATGGACATCGCCGAACAACTGCTGGACGCCGGGGCGCAGATTGCCACCGAAGTGCCGGCCAACTATGCGTTTATCTCGTTGCGGGCTGCCTGACCGCCGACGGGGATTTGACTGAGTCTGCTCCCGCATTGAGATCTATCTCGATCATGGAGTGGCAGGCGCTACATCCAGACCATAGGGCTGGAGGATGCGTTGGTATTCGCCGTTTTGCATCAGCTGTTCAAGCGCATGGTTCAGCTCATTGCGCAGCGCGGTATCAGGTTTGCGTACCGCGATAGCCACGCTGTTGCCCAACAGGCCCGATGACACCACAGGCCCCAGGAAACCGAAGTCCAGGCCGTCGGCGGTGTCGAGCAGCGCCTCACGGATCTCCACGGCACCTTGCAAGGTCGCATCGATATCACCCGACACCAGGCTCTGAATCAGTTGATCGTTGAGCCAGAAACTTCTGATGATCACCCCCGCCGGTGCCCACTGCGAGAGCGCAAAGGCTTCACGATTACTCCTGACCAACACCCCCACGCGCTTGCCCTTGAGCGAGCGCCGGCCAGGGATCAAGCCTGAGCCTTTACGACCCACCAGGCGGGTGGTGATCGGGTAGAGGTCATCGGTAAAACTCACCCGTTGTCGGCGCCGACATGTCGGCGCCATACCCATGATCGCGTCGAACTGCCGGGCTTCGAGGGCCGGGAAATTTTCCATGACGACTTGGTCAACCCAGATACAGCGCACGTTGAGTTGTTCGCACAAGGCATTGCCCAGTTCGATGTTCAGCCCCACCAATTGCCCTTGCGGGTTGCGGCTCTGAAAGGGGGGAAAATGCGCGGCCACGGCGAAACGAATCTCGCGCCGCGGTTGAACGTCGCCCGCAACGGCAGTCGTCGAGAGCAAGAAGGCAAGCACTGCACAGAGGTGTATCAGGGCCACGGGAACGTCCTTTTCCGGAAAGCTTACTCACTTCGTCCCGATGGAGCGTCATCGGGACGAAGCAAACGCTGTGCAAGCTTTCAAGAATCGACCGCGGACCTACAAGTAGAAATATCGACAGGCGACGTAGGCAACAGCCTATAACGCGAGCTTCGATTTAGCCTTAACGTTTACCCATCGAACGGCGCGTGCCTGGAGGTGCCATGCCTGGGGTCTTGGTATGGCCGTTCTTGGCGCCGCCTTTGTACCAGGGCTGGCTGGCGTTTTTGGCGCCTGCCAGCTCACCCGGCTTGAAGGGGAACTTGAACGCCGGGATCTCGGCTTTTTCAGCACTGTCGGCGGTGGCCGAATCAACGAGGTCGGCCGCTTCAACAGGGGGTTGGGTGGGGGAAGTCATAGGGGCTCCGGCACAGCTATAGGTGTAAAAACGCGAGTATACGGGGCCGAGGCTGCCAGCAGTAACTTCAAGCGACAGGCTCACACAGCCTAACTGTCACGGCTGTCAGTTTGCCGTCACCGTGCTGACGGTGAAACAGCGCTATAAAGCAGCTTTCCAAACTCCAACATGCAGTTTGCGCCGGCGCCCTCCTATGCAGATCAAACGAAACATGGCCCTGATAGTGGGAGCCCTCCTGATACTGGCTGTCGCAGCCTGGGCATTGACCCGGCCGGTCAAAGCACGGCTGGCGGCGCCTACCGCCATTCCCGTGCGGGTGGTGAGCGTGACGCAACAAGATGTTCCGCGGTTTGTCAGCGGCATCGGCTCGGTGCTGTCGTTGCACAATGTGGTGATTCGCCCGCAGATCGACGGCATCCTCACCCGGTTGCTGGTCAAAGAAGGTCAGTCGGTGAAGGCCGGTGACCTGCTGGCGACCCTTGATGACCGCTCGATCCGCGCCAGCCTCGACCAGGCCAAGGCGCAACTGGGTGAAAGCCAGGCGCAGTTGCAAGTGGCACTGGTCAACCTCAAGCGCTACAAGGCACTGAGCATTGACGACGGCGTATCAAAGCAGACCTATGACCAGCAGCAGGCATTGGTGAACCAGCTCAGGGCCACCGTGCAAGGCAATCAGGCTGCGATTGATGCTGCTCAGGTACAACTTTCCTACACCCAGATTCGCTCTCCCGTCACAGGTCGCGTGGGCATTCGCAGTGTGGATGAAGGTAATTTCCTGCGCATGAGCGACACCCAGGGGTTGTTCTCCGTCACCCAGCTCGACCCGATCGCCGTTGAGTTCTCCCTGGCGCAGCAGATGCTGCCGACCCTGCAGGGTCTGATCGCGGCGCCAACCCCGGCCAGCGTCGACGCCTACCTGGGCGCCGATACCGACGGCGACACCGGCCACCTGCTCGGCGAAGGCCACCTGAGCCTGATCGACAACCAGATCAGCTCCACCACTGGCACCCTGCGGGCCAAGGCCGAGTTCAACAACCCTGCGCAAAAGCTGTGGCCGGGGCAACTGGTGACCATCAAGATCCAGACGGCCCTCGACAAGCATGTTCTAGTGGTACCACCGACCGTAGTACAGCGTGGGCTGGACGCGCACTTCGTGTACCGGGTCAACGGTAATAAAGCAGAAGTGGTGCCGGTACAGGTTGCGTATCAGGACAGCGAGATCAACATCATCACCGGCGTGCAGGCCGGGGACGTGCTGGTCAGCGACGGTCAGTCGCGGCTCAAGGCCGGCGCCCAGGTGGAAGTACTCAAGGAGCCACCACAGGTGATCCAGACCGCTGACGCCACGGTGCAACCATGAGCGGCAGCCGTTCGCCCTCGGCCTGGTGCGTTGATCACCCGGTCGCCACCCTGTTGTTGACGTTTGCCTTGGTACTGCTGGGGGTCATCGCCTTCCCACGCCTGTCCATCGCCCCGTTGCCGGAAGCGGAATTTCCGACGATCCAGGTCACCGCGCAACTGCCCGGTGCCAGCCCCGACACCATGGCCTCATCAGTGGCCACGCCCCTGGAGGTGCAATTCAGTGCCATCCCCGGCGTGACCCAGATGACCTCCAGCAGCGCCTTGGGCTCAAGTCTTTTGACGTTGCAGTTCACCCTGGAAAAAAGCATCGACACCGCCGCCCAGGAAGTCCAGGCCGCGATCAACACCGCCTCCGGCAAGCTGCCCAGCGATATGCCGAACTTGCCGACCTGGAGAAAGGTCAACCCGGCCGACAGCCCGGTGCTGATCCTCAGCGTCAGTTCAGGCAGCATGCCCAGCACCGAGCTGAGTGATTACGTGGAAACCCTGCTGGCGCGCCAGATCAGCCAGATCGACGGCGTCGGCCAGATCAACATCACCGGCCAGCAACGCCCGGCGATTCGCGTGCAGGCCTCCCCCGACAAACTCGCGGCCATCGGCCTGACCCTCGCCGACATACGCCTGGCCATTCAGCAGTCGAGCCTCAACTTGGCCAAGGGCGCGATCTATGGCGAGAACAGCGTCTCGACTCTGTCGACCAACGACCAGCTGTTTCACCCCGAAGACTACGGCCAGTTGATCGTTTCCTACAAAGACGGCGCACCGGTTCAACTGCGCGATATCGCCAACGTCATCAATGGTTCGGAAAACGCCTACGTGCAAGCCTGGTCCGGCGATACGCCAGGGGTCAACCTGGTGATTTCGCGTCAGCCCGGCGCCAACATCGTCGAAACCGTCGACCGCATCCAGGCCGAACTGCCGCGCCTGCAAGGCATGTTGCCGGCCTCGGTGCAGGTCAGCGTATTGACCGACCGCACCAAGACCATCCGCGCCTCCCTGCATGAAGTGGAAATGACCCTGCTGATCGCCATCCTGCTGGTGGTGGCGGTGATGGCGCTGTTTTTGCGCCAGCTCTCGGCGACACTGATTGTGTCGGCCGTGCTGGGTGTATCGCTGGTGGCCAGTTTTGCCCTGATGTACGTGATGGGGTTCAGCCTGAACAACCTGACCCTGGTCGCTATCGTGATCGCCGTGGGCTTCGTGGTGGACGATGCGATTGTGGTGGTGGAGAACATCCATCGGCACCTGGAGGCCGGCCTGGGCCAGCGCGAAGCGGCGATCAAGGGGGCCGGCGAAATCGGCTTTACCGTGGTGTCCATCAGCTTCTCGCTGGTGGCGGCGTTTATTCCGCTGCTGTTCATGGGCGGCGTGGTCGGGCGGTTGTTCAAGGAATTCGCGCTGACGGCCACCTCCACCATCCTGATTTCGGTGGTGGTTTCGCTGACATTGGCACCTACCCTGGCCGCCTTGTTCATGCGCGCACCGAGCCATCCTGCCCACGCCAAACCCACCTTCAGCGAGCGCCTGCTGGCCGGCTACGCGCGCAACCTGCGCCGGGCACTGGCGCACCAACGCAGCATGGCGGCGATCTTCGTGGTGACCCTGGCCCTGGCCGTGGTCGGTTATGTGTTTATCCCCAAGGGTTTCTTCCCGGTGCAGGACACCGGTTTCGTGCTCGGCACCAGCGAGGCGGCGGCCGATGTGTCCTACAAGGACATGGTCGCCAAGCACAAGGCCCTGGCGGACATCGTCAAGGCCGACCCGGCGGTGCAGGCGTTTTCCCACTCGGTGGGCGTCACCGGCAGCAACCAGACCATCGCCAACGGGCGCTTCTGGATTGCCTTGAAAGATCGCGGTGATCGCGACGTGTCCGCCAGCCAGTTCATCGACCGCCTGCGCCCGCAACTGGCGAAGGTGCCCGGTATCGTGCTGTACCTGCGCGCCGGCCAGGACATCAACTTGAGTTCCGGCCCCAGCCGCGCCCAGTACCAATACGTGCTCAAGAGCAACGACGGCCCGACGCTCAACACCTGGACCCAACGCCTCACCGAGAAACTGCGCAGCAACCCGGCGTTTCGTGACCTGTCCAACGACCTGCAACTGGGCGGCAGCATTACCCACATCAACATCGACCGCCAGGCCGCGGCCCGCTTCGGCCTGACCGCCACCGATGTCGACCAGGCGCTGTACGACGCCTTCGGCCAGCGCCAGATCAACGAGTTTCAGACCGAGATCAACCAGTACCAGGTGATACTCGAACTGGACAGCCAGCAACGCGGCAAGGCCGAAAGCCTCAACTACTTTTACCTGCGCTCGCCGCTGACCAACGAAATGGTGCCGCTGTCGGCACTGGCCAGGGTCGAGCCGCCCAGCGTGGGGCCGTTGTCCATCAGCCATGACGGCATGTTCCCCGCCGCCAACCTGTCGTTCAACCTGGCGCCCGGCGTGGCCCTGGGCGACGCGGTGATCATGCTCGACCAGGCCAAGAGCGACATCGGTATGCCGAGCACCCTCATCGGCAACTTCCAGGGCGCGGCCCAGGCGTTCCAGAGTTCGCTGGCAAGCCAACCGTGGCTGATCCTCGCGGCGCTGGTGGCGGTGTACATCATCCTGGGTGTGCTGTACGAGAGTTTCGTGCACCCACTGACGATCATTTCCACCTTGCCCTCGGCGGGCCTGGGGGCGCTGATCATGCTGTGGCTGCTGGGCCAGGACTTTTCGATCATGGCCTTGATCGGCCTGGTGTTGCTGATCGGCATCGTCAAGAAAAACGGCATTTTGATGATCGACTTTGCACTGGAGGCCCAGCGCACGCGCGGGCTGACGCCGGAGGATGCAATTTATGAAGCCTGCGTCACGCGGTTCCGACCGATCATCATGACCACCCTCGCCGCCCTGCTCGGCGCGGTGCCCTTGATGCTGGGCTCGGGCCCGGGGGCGGAACTGCGTCAACCGCTGGGCATTGCGGTGGTGGGAGGCTTGCTGGTGAGCCAGGCGCTGACGCTGTTCACGACTCCGGTCATATACTTGTACCTTGAACGGACTTTCCACAGGCCCAAACCAGCGCTGGCGCTGGCGACCACACACTGAGGCGGTCATGCGCGTCCTGATTATTGAAGATGAAGAGAAAACCGCAGACTACCTGCACCGTGGCCTGACAGAGCAAGGCTACACCGTCGATGTGGCACGCGAAGGCGTCGAGGGCCTGCACCTGGCGCTGGAGAATGAATACGCGGTGATCGTGCTCGACGTGATGCTCCCCGGCCTGGACGGCTTTGGCGTATTGCGGGCGTTGCGCGCCCGCAAGCAGACGCCGGTGATCATGCTCACCGCCCGCGAGCGCGTGGAGGACCGCATTCGCGGCCTGCGTGAGGGCGCCGATGATTACCTTGGCAAGCCGTTTTCGTTTCTTGAGCTGGTGGCGCGCCTGCAAGCCCTGACCCGCCGCAGCGGCGGCCATGAGCCGGTGCAGGTAACCGTCGCCGACCTGTGGATCGACTTGATCAGCCGCAAGGCCAGTCGCAACGGTGTACGCCTGGACCTGACCGCCAAGGAGTTCTCGCTGCTCAGCGTGTTGGCGCGTCGCCAGGGAGAAATCCTGTCCAAGACCGCGATTGCCGAGATGGTCTGGGACATCAATTTCGACAGCGATGCCAACGTGGTGGAAGTGGCGATCAAGCGCCTGCGCGCCAAGCTCGACGGGCCGTTCGAACACAAGCTGCTGCACACCATTCGCGGCATGGGCTATGTGCTGGAGAACCGCAGTGTCGGCTAACTCCATCGCCCTGCGCCTGAGCGGCATGTTCACCCTGGTGGCGCTGCTGATCTTCGTGTTGATCGGCGGCGCGCTGTACCAGCAGGTGGATCGCGGCCTGGGGTTGTTGCCGGGCGCCGAACTGGATGCGCGCTACAGCGTGCTGGAATCGTCGGTGAACCGCTTCGGCACGCCGGAGCATTGGGTCAAGATAAAGTCCAAGCTCAAGCTGCTGGGGGAAGAGGACAAGCGCATTCGATTCTGGGTGGTCAGCAGCGACCCGAGCTATGAATATGGCGAGCCGGACGCGCAAATCCGCGCCTTTGCACAGGGCCCGACGGGCAAGCGCGACCTGCGCCTGCCCGGCCACGCTTATCCGTTCAAGGTGCTGGTCAGCCAGTTTGCGGCCAAGGACCAGCGCCCGGCGTTGCGCTTTATAATCGCCATCGACACCGAAAACTTCCGCGCCACCCAGCATCATTTGCTGGTGGCGTTGATCAGCCTGGCAATGGTGGGTGTGGTCATGGCCGCGCTGCTGGGTTTCTGGGTTGCGCGCATCGGCTTGAAGCCACTGGAAAAGCTCTCCGACGAAGCGCGCAAACTCGCCCCGCCCAAACTCTCGGGGCGCTTGAAATTGTCACCGCTGCCGCCGGAGTTGAGCCTGTTCGTCAATTCGTTCAATGCCACTCTCGACCGCGTGGAACAAGCCTACTCGCGCCTGGAATCGTTCAACGCCGACGTGGCCCATGAACTGCGCTCGCCGCTGACCAACCTGATCGGCCAGACCCAAGTCGCACTGACACGCGGGCGTTCGGCCGAGCACTATTTCGAGGTGTTGCAATCGAACCTGGAAGAGCTGGAACGGCTGCGCTCGATCATCAACGACATGCTGTTCCTCGCCAGCGCCGACCAGGGCAGCAAAGCCACCAAGCTGATCGAATGCTCACTGGCCGATGAAGTGGCCACCACCCTCGACTATCTGGACTTCATCCTCGAAGACGCTCAGGTGCGGGTGCGGGTGCACGGCGACGCCCGGGTGCATATCGAAAAGGCCCACCTGCGGCGTGCGCTGATCAACCTGCTGAGCAATGCCGTGCAACATACCGCGCCCGGACAGGTTATCAACGTGCACATCCAGGTGCAGGGGCAACAGGTAGCGATTGGCGTGACCAACCCGGGCGAGGCGATCGCCAGCGAACACTTGCCACGCCTGTTCGAACGTTTCTACCGGGTGGATGCATCACGCAGCAACAGCGGGGCCAATCACGGGCTGGGGCTGGCGATCGTCAAGGCGATTGCGTTGATGCATGGCGGGGATGTGTTTGTGCGCAGCGAAGGCGGTGGCAATACCTTTGGTATCACCCTTCCGGTCTAAACAACTCGGTCAAAAATGTGGGAGCTGGCTTGCCTGCGATAGCATCACCCCGGTGCGCCTGGCATACCGAGGTGTCTGCATCGCAGGCAAGCCAGCTCCCACAGAAGATCCTATCGCCCACACTGTTGCGATTTGGGCAATAGTTATTATCTTGTTACACTCTGTATCGCACCGCTCGCCTGCGTTACTTTGACGCATCGATGAGCGCGACGGCAAAGGCAGCTGACCCGCTTACCCGAATTTCCCTCGACTTATTTCCAGGGCTCTACACTGGGAATCTGTCTTAAAGCCGCTGACTTCAGCGGCTTTTTTTTGCCGTGAAAAAAGGCCGGGCACACCCCACGACACTGGCCGTTCATGATTGACCAAAGGAGCTCCACCGGTGAAGAACTCGCTGACGTTCACCCCGTTATTCCTCGCAATCGCAGCAACGATCATCCCCCTTGCCCACGCGGCGGACGCCCCGCCCGACGAAGGCTTCGTCGAGGGTTCGCACCTCACGGTCAACACCCGCAACTACTACATGAACCGCGACCGTCGCGACATCCATACCGATGACAGCAAGGAATGGGGCCAGGGCTTTATCGGCACTTTCGAGTCCGGCTACACCCAGGGCACCGTCGGCTTTGGCCTGGACGTCAACGCCATGCTCGGCCTGAAGCTCGACGGCGGCGGCGGCACTGATGGCTCCAGCATCCTTCCCTACGGCAGCGGCAACGGCAAGGCACCGGGTTCGTTTTCCACCGCCGGCGGCACCTTGAAAATGCGTGCCTTCGATACCGAACTGAAAGCCGGCGACCTGTTCCTCAACAACCCGGTGATCGCCGGCGGCATGACGCGCATGTTGCCGCAGACGTTCCGGGGTGTAAGCCTGACCAACCACAGCTTTGACGGCTGGATGATCGAAGGCGGCCAGGCCAGCTTTACCAAGCTCTACAACCAGAGCGGCCATCGGCGCATCGGCACCAGCTACGGTGCATTGCCGGCCAATGCCGACAGCCAGCACCTGGACTGGGCCGGCGTGTCGTTCAGCGGCATTGCCGGGTTGACCAGCAACCTGTACGCCTCCGAACTCAAGGACGTATGGCACCAGTACTACTACGACCTCGAATATACCTACGCCCTCAATGATCTGGTCAGCCTGACCCCCGGCCTGCACTACTACCACACCCAGGACACCGGCCAATCGCTGCTGGGTGATATCGACAACAACACCTACAGCCTGCATTTCACTGTAGGCGTGGGCAACCACAGCGTCACGGCCACCTATCAGCGGGTCAACGGCAACACGCCGTTCGACTACATCACCCAGGGCGACAGCGTGTACCTGGACAACTCCCAGCAGTACTCGGACTTCAACGGCCCCAACGAGCGCTCCTGGAAGCTCAAGTACGCCTACGACTTCGCCGGCCTCGGCGTGCCGGGGCTGACGTCTGCCGTGTCCTACATCAGCGGCAAGACCGACCTGACCAAGGTCGACCCCAACAGTCGTGGCTACAGCAGTTGGTACAGCGCCGACGGCAAGGACGCCAAGCATTGGGAACGGGATATCGACGTGAAATATGTGGTGCAGGGTGGCAAGGCCAAGGACCTGGCCGTGCGCCTGCAATGGGCGACTAATCGAGGAAGCAATGGCTACTCGGCAGTGGATCGGGATGTGGATGAGTACCGTGTGATTGTGGATTACCCCATCAACATCTTCTGACAACGTTCCAAATGTGGGAGGGGGATTGCTCCCGATGGCGTTGGGTCAGTCAACCTATTATTGACTGACACTCAGCTATCGGGAGCAAGCCCCCTCCCACATTTGGTTCTGCGACCTATTCCAGAGTTGCTACTAAGCTATTGGCATCCTCAAAGCAGAAGTGCGTCCGATGAGCCCAAGCCTTACCCGCCCTGAGCGCCTGCTTATTCTGGGCAGCACGCTGACAGTGTTGCTGATCGTGGGAGTCGTCACGGCGCTGCTGATTCGTGAACACGCCAATACCTTGCAGACGGCCAAGCGCACCGCCAATACCATCACCCAATTGATCGACGCCGACGTGTTGCGCAATGTCGAACTCTACGATGTGGGCCTCAAGGGTTTGATCACCGCTACCGAACGTACTGACCTGCAGGATGTATCCGCGAGTATCCGTCAGTTGGTGCTGTTCGACCGCTCCGCCGCCGCGCCATACAAGGGCGATGTCCTGTTGCTGGATCCCACCGGCGAGGTGATTGCCGACTCGTCACTGCTCACGATCAAGCCCGGCAACTTCGCTGATCGGGACTATTTTCAGGTTCACCGCCAGAATCCGGACGTGGGGTTGTACATCAGCCGTCCGTTCATGGCCCGCTGTGTGTGCGATGACCAATGGCGCATCGCGTTCAGCCGCCGCGTTTCGTCACCGGACGGGCGCTTCCTGGGAGTGGCCGTCGCGTCCATGCGCCTGTCGTACTTCCACCAGCTGTTCACCAGCCTGAATATCGGCAGCAACAGCACGATCAACCTGCTCAACCACCAAGGCATCCTGCTGGCGCAAGAGCCTTTGCTGGAAGCGGATATCATCAATAAGGACCTGAGCCAACGCCCCAACGTCGCACGTATGCTGCGTGAACGGGACGGCAGTTTCCAAAGCATCTCCAGTGTCGACCATCAGGCACGCCTTTACAGTTTCTCCAATGTGGGCAATTTGCCATTGATCGTTGCGGTGGCCCTTTCCAGTGATGAAGTGTTCGCGCCCTGGCGGCGCGCAGCGTGGCTGGTCAGCCTTGCGACGGGGGTGTTATGCGTGGGTCTGTTGTGGCTGACCTGGGCGCTGTGCATGGAATTGCGCCGTCGCCATCGTGCTGAGCAAGTGCTGTCAGAACTGGCAGCCACCGACGCCCTCACCGGCCTGGCCAACCGTCGTACTCTGGACGAGCGTTTGCGTATGGAATGGGACCGTGCGCAGCGCTCAACCGAGCCGCTGACTGTGCTGATGATCGACGTGGACCACTTCAAGGCCTTCAACGACCGCCACGGCCATCAGGGTGGGGATGATGCGTTGCGGGCAGTCGCGCAGGTAATCAACAGCACTATCCGTCGCCCGGCCGACCTGGCCGCGCGTTATGGCGGTGAAGAGTTCGCCGCGGTGCTGCCCCATACCGACGCCAAGGGCGCCTGGGTGATCGCCGAGCGTATCCGCCAGAGCGTTCAGCATTTGCCGCAGGTGGCCGGGGATGATCAGCCGATCACGGTGAGCATCGGCATGAGTACCTGGCACAAGCACAGCCGTATCACCCTTGAGGACTTGCTGCTCAAGGCTGACCAAGCGTTGTATGAGGCCAAGCACAGTGGGCGTAACCGCATTGTGGATGCGGCAACCCTTCCCATATAAAACGCCATAAAAAAAGGCCACCCGAAGGCAGCCTTTAAAAACTAAAGAAAGAGAGTTGTTACTTACACCGCCGCAACGGGACGCATGTAAGAGATCGGTGCGGTGCTGGCATCTTCGAAGGTCACGACTTCCCAAGCGTCTGTCTGCTCAATCAACTTGCGCAGCAGCTGGTTGTTAAGGGCGTGGCCCGACTTGAAGCCTTTGAACTCGCCTATCAGGCTATTGCCCAGCAGGTAGAGGTCACCGATTGCATCGAGGATCTTGTGCTTCACGAATTCGTCTTCGTAGCGAAGGCCGTCTTCGTTCAGTACACCATCCGCGTCGACCACAATGGCGTTTTCAACGCTGCCGCCGAGTGCGAGGTTGTGCTTGCGCAGGTACTCGATGTCACTCATGAAACCAAAGGTACGGGCGCGGCTGACTTCTTTTACGAACGAAGTGCTGGAAAAATCCACGCTTGCACTTTGGGTGCGGTCACGGAATACCGGGTGATCGAAATCGATCTCAAAGCTCACTTTAAAGCCTTCGAACGGGACGAAGGTGGCGCGCTTGTCGCCGTCTTCTACTGTCACTTCCCGCAGAATGCGAATGAACTTCTTGGCTGCGTCCTGTTCTTCCAGGCCGGCAGATTGAATCAAGAATACGAAGGGTCCAGCGCTGCCATCCATGATCGGGACTTCGGACGCGGAGAGCTCGACGTAGGCGTTATCGATGCCCAGGCCAGCCATGGCCGAGAGCAAGTGCTCCACCGTGTCCACTTTGACGTCACCGTTGACCAGAGTGGTCGACATCGTGGTTTCGCCAACGTTTTCCGCGCGAGCAGGAATCTGCACCACAGGGTCCAGGTCGGCACGAACAAACACGATGCCGGTGTCGACAGGTGCGGGCTTGAGGGTCAGGTATACCTTCTCCCCGGAGTGCAGACCTACACCTGTGGCACGGATAATATTCTTCAGGGTGCGTTGTTTAATCATGGCTTGGACCGCTTCAGCGCAAATTGCGAACTGGTATCAACAAAGGCTGGCGATAATAACAGACCAGACCTTTGCTGAACACCAATCACCTTCATAGCCCTGATACATTCCATTAATCGGCCTGACGACGCAGGAATGCCGGGATGTCCAGGTAGTCCAGATCATCTTGCGGATTCAGGCTACGGGATGCAGCAGCACCGGCCTGGGCCTGGTTGCGCATCACGGTCGGACGGTCCAGATCACGGTAGTTCACCGACGGCAGTTCCTGGCGAGCAGGTGCTGCAGCGGCCGCTGCCTGATTAGCCTGGCTGACCTGGCTGTTGTGCAGGGTGTTGTCGATGACCTTTACAGGCTTCTCGATTTTCGCACCCAGGCCGGTCGCAACCACGGTTACATGCAGTTCATCACGCATATCCGGATCGATAACGGTACCCACCTTGACCATGGCGTGCTCGGACGCGAAGGCTTCGATGATGCTACCCACGTCGGAGTACTCACCCAGGGACAGGTCGGGACCTGCGGTGATGTTTACCAGGATGCCGCGTGCACCTTGCAGGTTCACGTCTTCGAGCAACGGGTTGCGGATGGCCGCTTCGGTCGCTTCGCGTGCACGGTTAGGACCGCTGGCGCAGCCAGTGCCCATCATCGCCATGCCCATTTCGCTCATGACGGTACGAACGTCGGCAAAGTCGACGTTGATCATGCCCGGACGCTTGATGATGTCGGAGATACCGCGAACGGCACCGGCCAGTACATCGTCAGCCTTGGCGAACGCAGACAGCAGGCTTGCGTCCTTGCCCAGGATGGTCAGCAGTTTCTCGTTGGGGATGGTGATCAACGAGTCGACGCTTTCAGACAGCAGACGGATACCTTCGTCGGCGATCTGCATGCGCTTGCGGCCTTCGAACGGGAACGGACGCGTCACGACCGCAACGGTCAGAATCCCCATTTCCTTGGCTACTTCGGCAATGATCGGAGCAGCACCGGTACCGGTACCGCCGCCCATGCCGGTGGTGATGAACACCATGTTGGTGCCTTGCAGCACTTCGGCAATACGCTCGCGGTCTTCCAGAGCGGCTTGACGGCCGACTTCCGGATTGGCGCCAGCGCCGAGGCCCTTGGTCACCGCTGTGCCCAATTGCAGGATGGTCCGCGCGCCGATGCTTTTCAGCGCCTGGGCATCAGTGTTGGCGCAGATGAATTCAACGCCTTCAATGTTGCTCTTGACCATGTGGTTGACAGCGTTGCCGCCGCCACCGCCGACACCGATTACTTTGATAACCGGGCTAGCGGGGATGTTGTCTACGAGTTCAAACATGTTCCCTCTCCTTTCGTTTTCTCTAGTTTTTTCGCCTACTGCTTACTGCGGGTGCTGCGGTGTCGCGGTAAATCTTTAGAAATTGCCTTTGACCCAAGCCTGCAACCGCTCGAACAACGGCGCTTTGGCTTCGTCGTCACTTCGGTAGCTGTCGCGGATGCTCGGGCCCGACAAGGAAATGCCATCGGTCTGCTTTTGCAGCCCGTACAACAGCAAGCCCACACCGGTGGAATAAATCGGGTTGCGCACGACGTCGCCCAGGCCTTTCACGCCATGGGGCACGCCCAGGCGCACAGGCATGTGGAAGATCTCTTCGGCCAGTTCGACCGCGCCTTCCATTTTCGAGGTGCCACCGGTCAGCACGATGCCGGCCGGGATCAAATCTTCGTAGCCGCTGCGACGCAGTTCGGCCTGGATCAGGGTGAACAGTTCGTCGTAGCGCGGCTCGACCACTTCGGCCAGAGCCTGGCGCGACAGTTCGCGCGGTGGACGGTCGCCCACGCTTGGCACCTTGATGGTCTCGCCGGCACCGGCCAGTTTGGCCAGGGCGCAGGCGTAGCGGATCTTGATTTCTTCGGCGTACTGGGTCGGTGTACGCAACGCCATGGCGATGTCGTTGGTGACCTGGTCGCCGGCAATCGGGATCACCGCGGTGTGACGGATCGCACCCTCGGTGAAGATCGCGATGTCGGTGGTGCCGCCGCCGATGTCCACCAGGCACACGCCCAGCTCTTTTTCGTCGTCGGTGAGTACCGAGTAGGCCGAAGCCAACTGCTCGAGAATGATGTCGTCGATTTCCAGGCCGCAACGGCGCACGCATTTTTCAATGTTCTGTGCGGCGTTGACGGCGCAGGTCACCACGTGGACCTTGGCTTCCAGACGTACGCCCGACATGCCCAGGGGCTCGCGCACGCCTTCCTGGTTATCGATCACGTAGTCCTGCGGCAGGGTGTGCAGCACGCGCTGGTCAGCCGGGATCGCCACGGCCTGGGCGGCGTCGAGGACGCGCTCAAGGTCGGCCGAGCTGACTTCACGGTCGCGGATCGCCACGATGCCATGGGAATTCAGGCTGCGGATATGGTTGCCGGCCACGCCGACGAACGCCGAGTGAATCCGGCAACCGGCCATCAGCTGCGCTTCTTCGATGGCGCGCTGGATCGATTGCACGGTGGACTCGATGTTCACCACCACGCCCTTCTTCAGGCCCCGGGACGGATGCGTGCCAATACCGACGATTTCGATCGCGCCGTCTTCCCCAACCTCGCCCACCAGCGCCACCACCTTGGAGGTGCCGATATCGAGACCGACGATCATTTTGCCGCTTTGCACGTTTGCCATGGGTCCTGCCTCTTCTTAATTCTTCGCGACAGCGGGTTGTGCTGCCGTGGGCGCGGCCGGTGCACGCCAGCCGACGGCCAGGCCGTTGGCGTAACGCAGGTCGACGCTCGCAATGTTCGTAATCTGTTCTTTCAAGGTTTTTTCATAGATGGCAATAAAGCGGCGCATCTTTTCCACCAAGCGGTCGCGTCCCAGCAACAACTCGATGCCCGGGCCGGAACTGCCTGCCCCGGTCGTCAAAAACCAGCTGCCCCGTTCACGCAGTTCCAGGCGTGCAATGGAGAAGCCCAGTGGCCGCAGCATCTGGCTCAAGGCCTGGTACTGCTGCATCACTTGCTGCTGCGCCCGCTGCGGCCCGAACAGCTGCGGCAGGTGCTCATAGTTGGCCAGCTCACGCGGGGTGAACGCCTGGCCCTGGTTGTTCAACAGCGCTTCATCACCCCAACGGGCCACGGGCAGTTGTTCTTCCAGGCGGATCGTGACCTGGTCGGGCCATACGCGGCGCACTTCGGCGTGTGCGATCCACGGCATCTGTTCCAGCTCCGAGCGCATACCGGCCAGGTCGATGGTAAAGAAGCTCGCGGCCAGGTACGGGCCGATGCGCTGCTGTACCGCCTGCTGGCTGATGTAGCTCAAGTCGCCCTGCACGCTGATCTTGGTGATCGGCCGGTCGGCATACGGCAGCAGGCGTTGCGCGCCTTCGTAGGTACCGAACCCCAGCACCACCAGCAATACCGGCCAGAACAGCGCCTTGATAAAACCAAAGTTGGCTTTGGGCAGGCGCGCCGACATCGGCTCTTTGGCCACCATGCGGCTGGCACCCCGTGGCACCGGCTTGCGGCTCGGTGCTTGTGGGGGCTGATGACGAAGCGATGCGCCTTTCATGTCTTAGCCTCGTGACTCGATACTTGCCGCCAGGATCGCCAGCACCAACTGCTGAAAATCCAGGCCAGCTGCGCGAGCGGCCATCGGCACCAGGCTGTGGTCGGTCATCCCCGGTGCGGTGTTGACTTCAAGGAACCAGAAATTCCCTTGGTCATCCTGCATCACGTCTGCCCGCGCCCAACCGGCGATACCCAACGCCTCACAGGCTTTCGCCGTGAGGTCCATCAATTGCTGTTCCTTGGTTGCTTCGAGGCCACATGGGATCCGGTACTGGGTATCGGAAGCCAGGTACTTGGCGTCGTAGTCATAAAAGGTGTGGGGCGTGCCCAAAGCGATGGGCGGCAATACCTGGCCACGCAGGGTGGCGATGGTGTACTCGGGACCGGAAATCCACTGTTCCACCAACACTTGCGAATCGTAGGTACTTGCCGCTTTCCATGCGTCGATCAATTCGGCGGCCGAGTTCACTTTAGCCATGCCGATACTGGAGCCTTCATGGGCTGGTTTGACGATCAAAGGCAGGCCCAGTTCCTTGGCCGCAGAAATACAATCGTCTTCGCTGCACAGCACGGCGTGACGCGGGGTCGGAATACCCAGGCTGTGCCACACCTGCTTGGTGCGCAATTTGTCCATCGCCAGCGCGGAAGCGAGGATACCGCTACCGGTGTAGGGGATGCCGGCACATTCGAGCAGGCCTTGCATGCTGCCGTCTTCACCGCCACGACCATGGAGGATGATGAAGGCGCGGTCGATCTTCTCGGCTTGCAGACGGGCGAGGAAGTCATCGCCGACGTCGATGCCAAAGGCGTTCACACCGGCACTTTGCAGCGCCTGGAGCACGGCATTGCCGGACTTGAGCGACACTTCGCGCTCAGCGCTCTTGCCGCCGAACAGCACAGCGACGCGACCGAAATCGGCAGGCGCGACAGTGGAAAACAGGGAGCCGTAGTTAGTGATCATTTCGACGCCCCCTTTGCCACGGCTGCAAACAGCGGGCTCGCCAGCAACTTGGGCGCAAGGCCACCGATATCACCGGCCCCCTGGCACAGCAGGATGTCGCCGGCGCGCAGCAACGGCTTGACGATAGGGGCCAGGTCGACGCCACGCTCGATGTAGATCGGGTCCAGTTGGCCACGCTGGCGGATGCTGTTGCACAGCTTGCGGCTGTCAGCGCCCGGGATCGGTTCTTCACCGGCCGGGTAAACCTCCATCAGCAGCAGCACGTTGGCATCGGCCAGTACATTGACGAAATCGTCGTACAGGTCGCGGGTACGGCTGTAGCGGTGCGGCTGGTAAACCATCACCAGGCGGCGCTCCGGCCAGCCGCCGCGCACGGCCTTGATCACAGCGGCAACTTCGGTCGGGTGGTGACCGTAGTCATCCACCAGCATCACGTCACCGCCTTCAACCGGCAACTGGCCGTAGACCTGGAAGCGACGGCCGACACCGGCAAAGCGCGACAGCCCTTCGACGATGGCTTCATCGCTGACGCCCTCATCGGTGGCGATGCAGATGGTCGCCAGGGAGTTCAGCACGTTGTGGTTGCCCGGCATGTTCACCGAGACATCCAGCGGTTCGCGGTCAGGACGCAGCACGGTGAAGAAGGTTTGCATGCCTTCCTGGCGTACATTGATTGCGCGCACATCGGCGTCTTCGCTGAAGCCGTAGGTCACGGTCGGACGCTTGACCTGCGGCAGGATTTCACGCACCACCGGATCGTCCAGGCACACCACCGCCAGACCGTAGAACGGCAGGTTGTGCAGGAAGTCGACGAAGGTTTTCTTCAGTTTATTGAAGTCACCGTCGTAGGTCGCCATGTGGTCTTCGTCGATGTTGGTGACGACGGCGACCAGCGGTTGCAGGTGCAGGAAGCTCGCATCGCTCTCATCGGCTTCGGCGATCAGATAGCGGCTGGTGCCGAGCTGGGCATTGGTGCCGGCTGCATTCAGGCGGCCACCGATGACGAACGTCGGGTCCAGGCCACCGGCAGCGAATACCGAAGCGATCAGGCTGGTGGTGGTGGTCTTGCCATGGGTACCGGCGACGGCGATGCCGTGACGATAGCGCATCAGTTCGGCGAGCATCTCGGCACGCGGCACCACTGGGATACGGCGTTCAAGGGCAGTGGCCACTTCCGGGTTGGAGGTGTTCACGGCACTGGACACCACCAGCACGTCGGCCTCGGCAGCGTTCTCGGCACGGTGGCCGATAAAGATCTGCGCACCGAAGGACTTCAGGCGCTCGGTGACCGGCGACTCTTTCAAGTCCGAGCCGGACACCTGGTAGCCCAGGTTCAGCAGTACTTCGGCGATGCCGCACATGCCCACACCACCGATACCGACGAAGTGAATGCGACGGATGCGGCGCATCTCGGGTTGCGGCATGGCTTTCTGATTCTCAACCATGGGCCACCTCCAGGCAGATATCGACCACGGTGCGGGTTGCTTCAGGTTTGGCCAGGCGGCTTGCGGTGCTCGCCATGCTGTTGAGTCGTTCCGGTTGCATCAAAACCTCGGTCAGGCGTGCGGCCAAATCGGCGGCGCCAGTCGTTCTTTGCGGCAGCAGGAAGGCAGCGCCCTCCCCGGCCAAATATTCGGCGTTGCGGGTCTGGTGATCGTCGATCGCATGGGGCAAAGGCACCAGCAACGACGGCAGACCGGCAGCGGCCAGTTCACTGACGGTCAGCGCACCAGCGCGGCAGACCACCAGGTCGGCCCAGCCATAGGCTTGGGCCATGTCTTTGATGAAGGGCTGTACATTC
This sequence comes from Pseudomonas sp. W15Feb34, assembly GCF_023127765.1. NCBI lineage: Bacteria > Pseudomonadati > Pseudomonadota > Gammaproteobacteria > Pseudomonadales > Pseudomonadaceae > Pseudomonas > Pseudomonas sp. W15Feb34. The sequence continues at coordinate 298,268 of NZ_SPKN01000009.1, read as the reverse complement.
GCCTCCACACCGGCCTCGCGATAACGCGTGGCGGTGACTTCATCATGGTTCTTGCCGGCCTGGTGGAAGATCTCCGGGCGCAGAGTCTCAGGAAGTTGCGCAACGGCTTCAGGCAGCAATTTGTTCAGTGGCTCGGCGCCCAGGCTTCCGCCCAGGATCAGCAGGTGCGCCTTGCGCCCGGCCAGAGCGTCACGCGCAATGGCCATGAACAGTTCGGTACGCACTGGGTTACCGGTGGTACGAAGCTTGTCCGAGGCAGCGAAGGTTTTCGGGAAGGCTTCACACACCCGCGATGCCAACGGCACCAGCAGACGGTTGGCAGTCCCGGCGACGGCGTTCTGTTCGTGCACGATCACCGGTACGCCAGCGAGCTTCGCCGCAACGCCACCAGGGCCGGTCACATAACCACCGAAACCGAGCACGCACACCGGCTTCAGTTCGCGGATGATCCTGCGTGCCTGCATGACCGCCTTGAGCAACACGAACGGCGCCTTGAGCAGGGACAACTTGCTCTTGCCACGCAGGCCGGTGACGTTGATCAAATGCAGGGGCAAACCGGCATTGGGCACCAACTCGTTTTCAATGCCACGGGGCGTACCCAACCAGTGCACGGTATAGCCGCGGTTCTGGAATTCACGGGCGCAAGCCAGGGCCGGGAACACATGCCCCCCGGTGCCGCCGGCCATGATCAACACGTTAGCGCCCATGGGTCGGCTCCTCGGCGAAGTCGCTTTCGCTGAACTCCATCTCTTCGCTGCCCAAGTGGGTTCGACTCTCCCACTCGATACGCAGCAACAAGCCAAGACAGGCGCAGCAGATCACCAACGAACTGCCACCGTAGCTGAGGAACGGCAAGGTCAGGCCCTTGGTCGGCAACAGGCCGACGTTCACGCCGATGTTGATCAGGAATTGGCCAATCCACAGGAACGCCAGCCCGTAGGCAACGTAGGCGGCAAAGAACTGCTTGGCCTTCTCGGCCCACAGACCGATATACATGGCGCGTACACAGACGAATACGAACAGGCCGACAGTGCACAGCGAACCCACGACACCCAGCTCTTCGGCCAGTACCGAGAACACGAAGTCGGTGTGGGCTTCGGGCAGGTAGAACTGCTTCTGCACGCTGTTGCCCAGGCCCACGCCCAGCCACTCGCCGCGACCGAAGGCAATCAGCGCCTGGGTCAACTGGTAGCCGGAACCGAACTGATCGGACCAGGGGTCGGTAAAGGTAATCAGACGCGCCATCCGGTAAGGCTGCGCTTGTACCAGAATGGTCACCGCCGCGACTGCCAATACCACCATCAAGGTGAAGCGGAACAGGCCGACGCCGCCGAGGAACAGCATGGCCGCCGCAGCCCCCATCATGACCACGGTGGCACCGAAGTCGGGCTCCATCAGCAACAGCCCGGCCATGGGCAGCAGCACGATGAAGGGTTTGAAGAAGCCCATCCAGCTTTCGCGCACTTCTTTCTGACGGCGTACCAGGTAACCGGCCAGGTAGATCACCACGAACACTTTGGCGATCTCCGAGGGCTGCACGTTGAACGCGCCGAAGCCGATCCAGCGCATCGAACCGTTCACCTCGCGGCCGATGCCGGGCACGATCACCATCACCAGCAAGCCGAACGCGCCGATCAGCATCAGCCAGCCCAGACGCTGCCAGGTGGCGATAGGAATCATCATGGTGACGATGCACGCGCCGAGGCCGATCACCAGATACACCAGGTGACGGATCATCATGTAAAGGGTATTGCCCGACTGCACGGCAGCCACTTCGGAGGATGCCGAAGTGATCATCACCAGGCCCAGGCCGAGCAGCGCGAGGCACCCGGCGAGCATCGGGAAATCGAGGTCGATGCCGCGCCCGGTAATGATCGGCGACGGGTACGGCTTGATGATGTTTTTCAGGTTGAGGCTCATGCCAAGGCCTCCACGGCGCGGGCGAACAGCTGACCGCGCTCTTCGTAATTCTTGAACATGTCGAAACTGGCGCAGGCCGGCGACAGCAGCACCGCGTCACCCGGCTGGGCCAGGGCTTTGCAGTGGGCAATGGCGTCATCCAGCGAGGTCGCGCGTACTTGCGGCACCGCGTCGCCGAGGGCGGCGGCGATCAGGTCCGAATCGCGACCCATCAGCACCACGGCGCGGCAATGGGCGGCGACCGGATTTGCAAGGTCCTTGAAGTCGGCGCCCTTGCCATCACCACCAGCGATCAGTACCAGCTTGCCGTCGATATCGGCACCCAGGCCCTCGATGGCAGCCAGGGCGGCACCGACGTTGGTGGCCTTGGAGTCGTTGTAGTAGCTCACGCCATTGAGGTCGCGTACCCACTGGCAGCGATGCTCAAGGCCAGCGAACGTACGCAGGCTGGCGAGCATGGCGTCGAATGGCAGGCCAACCGCATGACCGAGCGCCAGTGCAGCCAGGGCATTGGACTGGTTATGTGCGCCACGGATCTTAAGCTCGCGTACCGGCATCAGGTTCTGGAATTCGAAAGCCAGGTACTTCTCGCCGTTCTCTTCGCGAATGCCGAAGCCTTTGAAATCGGGTTTGCCCAGGCCGAAAGTCCAGCAAGGCATGCCCTCGCCCATCAGCGGACGGCTCAGGGCATCCTGGCGATTGACTACAAATTGCCTGGCGCCACGGAAGATCCGGTGCTTGGCCAGGTGATAAGCCGGCAGGCCGCTGTAGCGGTCCATATGGTCTTCGCTGACGTTCAGCACGGTGGCCACTTCAGCGCCGAGATCGTGGGTGGTTTCCAGCTGGAAGCTCGACAACTCCATCACGTACAACTCGACGTCGTCGCTGAGCAGGTCCAACGCCGGCACACCGAGATTGCCGCCCACAGCCACCCGCTTGCCGGCCGCAGCCGCCATTTCGCCGACCAGGGTGGTCACGGTGCTCTTCGCATTGGAACCGCTGATGGCCACGATCGGCGCCTTGGCGTTACGCGCAAACAGATCGATATCACCGGACAGCTTGACGCCACGCGCTGCAGCAGCTTGCAGGGCGGGTGTAGCCAGCGCCAGGCCGGGGCTCACGTAGAGCTCATCGGCACGGCACAGAAACTCGACATCCAACTCGCCACAACGCACTTCCACGTGCGGGTAGTCACGGCGCAGCGTGACCAGCTCCGGTGGATTTTCCCGCGTGTCGGCCACGGCAAACGACGTGCCCCGGTTCGCCAGGAAGCGAACCAGGGACATGCCGCTCTTGCCGAGGCCGACAACGATGCGGAAGTGGTCTGAAGCGATCAGGGACACTCGTTTCTACCTCAGTTTCAGGGTGGCAAGGCCGACCAGTACCAGAATCACGGTGATGATCCAGAAACGGACGATCACACGTGGCTCGGGCCAGCCCTTGAGTTCAAAGTGGTGGTGGATCGGCGCCATGCGGAACACACGACGCCCGGTCAATTTGAAGGAAGCCACCTGGATGACCACCGACAGGGTTTCCATCACGAACACACCGCCCATGATGAACAGCACGATTTCCTGGCGAACGATCACCGCAATGGTGCCCAGGGCAGCGCCCAGCGCCAGCGCGCCGACGTCACCCATGAAGACTTGTGCCGGGTAGGTGTTGAACCACAGGAACCCCAGGCCGGCACCGATCAGCGCGCCGCAGAACACGATCAGCTCACCGGCGCCCGGTACGTAAGGGATCAGCAGGTATTCTGCGAATTTCACGTTACCCGACAGGTAGCAGAAGATGCCGAGTGCACCGCCAACCATCACCGTCGGCATGATCGCCAGGCCATCAAGGCCGTCGGTCAGGTTCACCGCGTTGCTGGAGCCGACGATCACGAAATAGGTCAGCACCACGAAGCCGACACCCAGTGGAATGCTCACATCCTTGAGCATCGGGATGATCAAGGTGGTTTCCACGGCGCTTGGCGCAGTGGTGTACAGGAAGACTGCCGCAGCGAGGCCGAACACCGACTGCCAGAAATACTTCCAGCGGCTTGGCAGCCCCTTGGAGTTTTTCTCGATCACTTTGCGGTAGTCATCCACCCAGCCGATGGCACCGAACAGCAGGGTCACCAGCAGCACCACCCACACGTAGCGGTTATGCAGGTCGGCCCAGAGCAAGGTGCTGACGCCGATGGACGACAGGATCAGCGCACCGCCCATGGTCGGCGTGCCGGACTTGGACAGGTGCGACTGCGGGCCGTCATTGCGAACCGATTGACCAATTTGCAGGTTCTGCAGGGTGCGGATCATCCACGGCCCCAGAAACAGTGACAAAGACAGCGCGGTCAGCACACCCAGGATCCCGCGCAGGGTCAGGTACTGAAAGACCGCGAAGCCTTTGTGGAACTGTTGCAGATACTCAGCCAGCAGCAGCAGCATTAATGTTTCTCCGTACTTGAGCCACACAAGGCTGCGACGACGTTTTCCATCACCGCGCTGCGCGATCCCTTGATCAAAATGGTTGTGTGTTTGTCGTGTTCAGTCGCCGTCAGCGCCTGGATCAATTCAGCTTGCGTCGCAAAATGCCGCGCACCGGGACCGAAGGCGCTCACGGCGTGAGTCATGTTCGGGCCGACCGCGTAGAGCGCGTCGACCTTGCCGCTGGCGTAGGCACCCACTTCGCGATGGGACTGCTCGGCCCAGTCGCCCAGCTCGGCGATATCGCCCAGCACCAGTACTTTGCGGCCATCGAAACCCTTGAGCAGATCTATGGCGGCGCAGACCGAGGACTGGTTGGCGTTGTAGGTGTCATCAATCACGCGCATCCCGTTGGCAGCCAATTGCGCCACAGTGCGGCCCTTGACCGGCTGCACCGCGCCCAGGCCCGTAGCGATACCGAACAGCGACACGCCCAGGGCATGGGCGGCGGCGGCGGCGGCCAGGGCGTTGGCAACGTTATGGTTGCCCAGCAGGTTCAGCTGCACGTGTTCGCTGCCTTGCGGGGTATGCAAGGTGAAGGACGGGCAACCGCGGGCGTCGACGGTGATATTTGAAGCATGGAAGTCGGCCGCGGCATTGAGCACCGCAAACGTCAGCACCTTGCGACCGGCGGCGCGTACACGCCAGGTCGCGAAAGCCTTGTCGTCCTGGTTCAGCACAGCGGTGCCCGAGGCGTCGAGCCCTTCAAGAATTTCACCCTTGGCTTCGACGATTTTTTCCGGGCCGCCGAACTCGCCGACATGGGCGGTACCGGCATTGTTGATGATCGCCACGTGAGGCTTGGTCAGCGCCACGGTGTAGGCGATTTCGCCGATACGCGAAGCCCCCAGCTCGATCACGGCTGCCGTGTGCTCCGGGGCCAGTTCGAGCAGGGTCAGCGGTGCGCCGAAATCATTGTTGAGGTTGCCCCGCGTCGCAAGCACCGGCCCGCGCGTACGCAGGACACCGGCAAGCAGTTCCTTGACTGTGGTCTTGCCGCTGGAGCCGGTAATGGCCGCCACCGGCTTGTCAAAAGCAGCGCGGTTGAGCGCACCCAATTGACCCAAGGCCAAGCGAGTATCGGGCACCAGCAATTGCGGCAAGGTAGAGTCGGGCACTTCACGCTGTACCAAGGCACCGACGGCACCTTTGGCGGCGACTTCGTTCAGGTAGTCGTGACCATCGAAGCGCGGGCCTGCCAGGGCGACAAACAACTGCCCAGGCTGAATGTTGCGGCTGTCGATACTCACGCCGTTGAAGGTGCAATCGCTCGACACTACGCGGGCCGACAGGGCCTGGGTGAGTTGGCTGAACTGCATGACTTTAAGCATGGGCGACCTCCCAGGCAGCCAAGGCGTGATCAGCCTCGACCAGATCGGAGAAGGCATGGCGCTCGCCGTTGATTTCCTGGTAGTCCTCGTGCCCCTTGCCCGCCAGCACCACCACATCGTCAGCGTTGGCGCTGGCAATCAGTTGGGCAATGGCGGCACCACGACCAGCAACGAAGGTGGCCTTGGAGGCATCTTTGAAGCCGACACGGATGTCATCGAAAATCTGGCTTGGGTCTTCACTGCGCGGGTTGTCGTCGGTGACGAGTACGCCGTCGGCCAAACGCTCGACAATCTCAGCCATCAACGGACGCTTGCCGCGATCGCGATCACCGCCGCAGCCGAACAGGCAGAGCAATTTGCCCTTGGCATGTGGGCGCAGGGCTTCGAGAACTTTTTCCAGGGCATCCGGGGTATGGGCGTAATCGACCACCACCAGCGGCTGTTTGCCGCCACCCAGGCGCTGCATACGGCCAGCCGGGCCCTCAAGCTTGGGCAGTACGCGCAGGATTTCATCCAGGGCGTAATCCAGACCCAGCAGCGCGCCGATGGCAGCGAGTACGTTGCTCAGGTTGAAGCGGCCGAGCAAGGTACTGCGCAAGTGGTGTTCGCCCTGGGGCGTGACCAACGTGGCGCGTACGCCCTCGTCATTGAACTGGGCTTCGCGGCAATACAGGTAGGCACTGGAATCTTTCAGGCTATAACTGATCAGGCGTGCTTCGCTTTCTTCGCCAGCCAGTTGACGGCCAAATGCGTCGTCCAGGTTGATCACCCGGCACTTCAGGTCATTCCAGGCAAACAGCTTGGCCTTGGCGGCGGCGTACGCCTCCATGGTGCCGTGGTAGTCGAGGTGATCACGGGACAGGTTGGTCATCACCGCAACGTCAAAGGCCAGGGCAGCCACTCGCCCCTGATCCAGACCATGTGAGGAAACTTCCATGGCAACCGCCTTGGCGCCGGCCTTTTTCAGGTCGGCCAGGGTCGCTTGCACGGCAATCGGGTTCGGCGTGGTGTGCAGGCCGCTTTGCAGCGCACCATAAAAGCCAGTGCCCAGGGTGCCGACGATGCCGCAGTGCTGGCCCAACAGGTCAAGAGCCTGGGCGACCAACTGGGTCACGCTGGTCTTGCCATTGGTGCCGGTCACGCCGATCAGGTTGAGTTGGCGGCTCGGGTCGCCGTAAAAACGCCCGGCGATGTCAGAGAGCTGCGCAGCCAGGCCCTTGACTGGAATCAACGGCACGTCGGTGATCGGCAGCACAGTGGCGCCTTCCACTTCATAGGCCACAGCCGCCGCGCCGCGCTGCAGGGCGTCTGCGATATGCGCACGACCATCGAACTTGCCGCCAGGCACCGCCAGGAACAGGTCACCGGCGCGTACGTTGCGGCTGTCCAGGCTCAATTCGCGAATCAGCAGATCGCGGCCGGCATGGGCAAAAATCTTGTTGAGGCTCAGAGACATCAGCCGCGCCCTCCATTGGCTTTGACAGCGGCGGCCGGTGGTCCGGCGTTGGCTTGTTGGGTCGGCGGCAGATTGTCCGGCGTGATGTTCATCAGGCGCAGGGTGCCGGACATTACTTTGCTGAACACCGGCGCCGAGACCAGGCCACCGAAGTAGCCGGCTTTACTCGGTTCGTCGATGACCACGACGATGGCGTAGCGCGGGTCGCTCATCGGGCCGAAGCCAGCGAACAGCGAGCGGTAGGAATTTTCGGCGTAGCCTTTGGTGCCCACGGACGTCTTACGCGCAGTACCGGACTTACCTGCCACGTGATATGCCGGCACCTGGGCACGGAACACGCCGCGTGGAGCTTCGATCACTTGTTGCAGCATGCCCTGGATGGTCTTGGCGACTTTTTCCGGAATGACCTGGTTGGCTTTCGGCGGTTCGTCCACATGGATCAGGCTCAGCGGCACCATGCGGCCGTTATTGGCCAACACCGAAAACGCGTGGGCCAGCTGGATCGCAGTGACCGACAGACCGTAGCCGTAGGACAGCGTGGCAGTCTCGGCCTTTCTCCACTCGCGGTAGTTCGGCAGGTTGCCCACGCGCTCACCCGGGAAATCGAGGCCGGTGGGTTGCCCCAGACCGATTTTTTGCGCCAGGTGATAGATCGTTTCGCCGCCAATGTCGAAGGCGACCTTACTCATGCCCACGTTACTGGAATTGATCAGGATGCCTGTCAGATCCAGCACCGGACCTTCGCTGCGGGATACGTCACGAATGGTGTATTTGCCAAGTTGCAAGGTGCCTGGGTAAACCTCGACCTTGTCGGTAGGTTTCCAGCGCCCGGTTTCCAGGGCAGCGCTCATGGAGATGGCTTTCATGGTCGAACCGGGCTCGAACACGTCGATCATTGCGCGGTTACGCATCATCGCCGGCTGCAGGTTGCGACGGTTGTTGGGGTTGTAGGTCGGCTGGTTGACCATGGCGAGGATCTCGCCGGTCTTCACGTCCATGATCACCAGGCTACCGGCCTTGGCGCCGTTCTCGATGATCGCGTTACGCAGTTCGCGGTTGGCCAGGTATTGCAGGCGCAGGTCGATCGACAACGCCAGAGGCTTGCCGGCCTTGGCGTTTTTGGTGACCTGGACATCCTTGATCAGCCTGCCGCGCCGATCCTTGATGACCTGCCGCTTGCCCGGAACTCCGGCCAGCCATTCGTCGTAGGCCAGCTCAACGCCTTCGCGACCATGATCATCGATATCGGTAAAGCCGACCATGTGCGCGGTGGTTTCACCGGCCGGGTAGAAACGACGAAACTCCTCGATGCCGTAGACACCGGGGATTTTAAGGTCGAGCACCTGCTGGCCCTGCTCGGGTGTGAGCCCGCGAACCAGATAGATGAATTCCTTGTTGGCCTGGGCTTCGAGGCGATCGGTCAGGGCCTTGCGGTCCTGGCCAAGGGCGGCGGCCAGCTCGGGCCACTTGTCCTTGGCAACTTGCAGCTCTTTAGCGTTGGCCCACAGCGTCGTCACCGGGGTACTGACGGCCAGGGGCTCGCCATTACGGTCGGTGATCAGGCCGCGGTGCGCAGGAATTGGAATATGCCGCAGGCTGCGGGCGTCACCCTGGCCGATCAGGAAGTCGCGGTCGACCACCTGCAGGTCGAAGATGCGCCAGACGATGGCACCCACCATCAATGCCAGCAAGCCGAGCATCAGGCGGAAACGCCACGGGTAGAGTGCGCCTTCGAGCTTCATCATGGCGCCACCATGCGAACTTCGGCCGCGCCCGGGATGTGCATCTTCAACTGCTCGGTGGCCAGCACTTCGATACGGCTGTGGGCTGTCCAGGTACTTTGTTCGAGGATCAACCGGCCCCACTCCGCCTGCGCCTTGTCACGCACGCTCAACTCCCCATACAGGGTATTGAGCAACTGACGGTTCCAGTGGGCGCTGTAGGACACCGCAATCGCGGACACCAGCACGCCGACAAACAGCAGCAACATAAAGAAGCTGCCGCCCGGCAGGGGTTTGGCGAAAAGCTTGCTCACCGCAGCTTCTCCGCGACGCGCATGACGGCGCTACGGGAACGTGGGTTGGCCTTGAGTTCGGCTTCGGAAGCGAACTGCGCTTTGCCATGGATTTTGATTTTCGGCACAAAGGCTTCGAAACGTACCGGCAGGTTGCGCGGCAGGTTGTCGGACTCGCCCTTGACCAGACGACGCATGAACAGTTTGACGATGCGGTCTTCCAGGGAGTGGAAACTGATCACCACCAGGCGGCCGCCCACTTCCAGAGCGTCCAGAGCGGCTTCGAGGCCGGCTTCCAGATCGCCCAATTCGTTGTTGACGTGAATGCGCAGGCCCTGGAACGCGCGAGTTGCCGGGTTCTTGCCCTTTTCCCACGCCGGGTTGGCGACCTTCAACACTTCGGCCAGGTCGGCGGTACGCTCGAAAGGCTGGATTTCCCGACGCTCGACCACGGCACGCGCCATCCGGCCGGCGAAGCGTTCTTCGCCGTATTCCTTGAATACGCGGGCGATTTCTTCCACCGGTGCGGTGGCGATGAACTGGGCAGCGCTGACCCCACGGGCGGGGTCCATGCGCATATCCAGGGGGCCGTCGTTCATGAAGCTGAAGCCGCGCTCAGGGTCGTCGAGCTGCGGCGAAGACACGCCCAGGTCGAGCAAAACCCCGGCCACCTTGCCTGCCATGCCGCGCTCGGCGACTTCGGCACCCAGCTCGGCAAAGCTGCGCTGCACAACGACAAAGCGGCCGTCTTCGGCCGCTAGCGCTTGCCCGGTGGCAATCGCTTGAGGGTCCTTGTCGAACCCGAGGAGCTTACCGTCGGGCCCGAGCTGGCTGAGTATCAAACGGCTGTGCCCGCCCCTGCCGAAGGTGCCATCCAAATAGCAGCCATCCGCGCGTACGGCGAGAGCCTCAACGGCTTCGTCAAGCAGTACGGTGATGTGGTTAAAGCCGCTATCAATAGTCACAGGATCAAATCACGCAGTTCATCAGGCATGGCGCCCGGTTGTTGAATAGCAGCCAGGTCAGCTGCAGACACAGCATCCCAGGCATCTTCGTCCCACAATTGGAACTTGTTCAGCTGGCCCACCAGCATTGCGCGCTTGTCGAGCTTGGCGTACTCGCGCAGACGCGGAGGCACCAGGAAACGACCGCTGCCATCGAGTTCAAGGTCAACGGCATTGCCGATCAGCAAACGCTGGAGGCGGCGGTTTTCTTCACGCAATGAAGGCAGCGCGCGCAACTTGGTTTCAATCAACTCCCACTCATCGAGGGGGTAAACACACAAACAAGGGTCAACGGCGTCAATCGTGATGATTAACTGCCCTGAACTTCGCGAAATGAGCTCGTCACGATACCGGCTCGGCATGGCGAGACGGCCTTTTGCATCGAGACTGATAGCGTTAGCTCCGCGAAACACAGATGCGTTTCTCCAAATTTTAGCGTTTTACGTTCAAAAAACCCACTTTGTGCCACTTTCCGCCACTTGCGCACACTATAGGAATGCGCCTACCACACCGTCAAGGCGCGGATTCAAGGAAAAGCCTTACAGAACGGAGATTTAGGAGGGTAAGAGGAGGAGAAACCAGAGTTTGACGATGTTTTTGACTCAACAACGGCAAATAGCTCATGGAGCTACGACTTAAAGTTAAAGTAATTTATTAAGAGTAAGATTTTTTTGGTATTACGAAGACGCATCTGCCAATGATTTGGCAGGGAGGGATTCTTGCGTTACTACCGGGTTTGCGCACGAGATTCGAACGCAAGGAAAAAAGGTGGAGAGTCGATCTGTAAGCCGGGTTCTGTCTTGAACAGTCATTCGTCTACGATGGCCATCACTGGACATCTTTAGCAACCTACCCGGTCCCAGCGCGGGCCACGCCTTGGGACCCTATTTGGTCTTGCTCCAAGTGGGGTTTACCTAGCCACGAACTGTTGCCAGTCGTGCGGTGCGCTCTTACCGCACCTTTTCACCCTTACCGGCACCGAAGCGCTTAGGCGGTTATTTTCTGTGGCACTTTCCGTAGGCTCACGCCTCCCAGGCATTACCTGGCACTTCGCCCTATGGAGCCCGGACTTTCCTCCCCCCCCTAATTTTCATAGAGGGCAGCGACTGTCCAATCGACTCTCCGCCGCGCAGGTTAACGGCACGAAGGTCTGAGGACAAGTATTAAAGTGCGGCAGTGCCATCATGTTCAGACGAAATACAGATTCGACCCCGGAACTATTCAGCCTTCTGTTTATCGAGCGCCACTTGATACAACACGTTTTTACGCACCCCGGTAATTTCTGCGGCAAGGGCAGCGGCACGCTTGAGCGGCATCTCCTTGAGCAACAAGTCGAGGATGCGCATGGCTTCGCTGCCCACGGCGTCTTCATTCTCCGGCGCACTCCAGCCCGCCACCAGCACCACACATTCGCCTCGCTGCTGATTGCTGTCGCCCTCGACAAACGCCCGCAACGCCTCCAGCGGCAGCCCTTTGAGGGTTTCGAAGGTCTTGGTCAACTCCCGCGCCAGCAATGCCAGCCGCTCGCCGCCGAACACCAGTTCCATATCCTGCAGGCATTCAAGGATGCGGTGCGGAGCTTCGTAGAAGATCAGGGTGCGCGGCTCTTCCTTCAGGGCCTGAAGGCGCGCGCGACGGCCGACTGCCTTGGCCGGCAGGAAACCTTCGAAAATAAACCGATCCGACGGCAAGCCTGCGGCAGATAATGCGGCAATCAGCGCGCACGCTCCCGGAACAGGCACTACATTGATACCAGCGGCGCGTGCCTGGCGGACCAGGTGGTATCCCGGATCGGAAATCAACGGCGTACCCGCATCGGAGATCAATGCCACGTCATCACCGGCCAGCAAGCGGGTGATGAAACGGCTGCCTTCTTCACGCTCATTGTGCTCATGGCACGCCGCCAGTGGCGTGCTGATTCCAAAATGCTGCATCAACCGTTGGGAGTGTCGCGTGTCTTCCGCCGCGATCAATTTAACCTCGCGCAACACCTTCAGCGCCCGGGCACTGATGTCGTCCAGGTTGCCAATCGGCGTCGCCACCACAAAAAGCGAGCCAGCAGTGGAATTCAATGGACCTGGAGCAGTCAAAACGCACACCTCGATGGTTGGCAAAAGCCACATTGTAGCGCGTAGACGCCTTGAAAATATGCCATCACGGTGGATGCCGTTTCAGCCAGCCTTTGCCAATCGCAACATTTACACGACCTAAATCCACGGTTTCACGCCACTAACATCGCGCCTGGGCCAGTGCTTGGGTACACTTCCACGCTAATTTGATCGGTATCAGGAACACTTACATGATCGCTTGCCTGCGGCTGCTCTCCGCCCTCTGCCTCGCTGCCTTGCTGGCCGCGTGTGCCAGCTCGCCCTCGTCCAGCCTTGGCGACCTGCCACGGACTCCGGATGCCAGTATCGAGCAACTGCTCGAACAGGCAACGAACGCCAACACGCCAGAAAAGGCCGCCATGCTGCGCCTGAGTGCGGCAGACCTGGCCTATCAGCAGAACAATGCCGGCCGCTCGTCGCAGATCCTTGCGCAGGTGCCCCTGGACGTCCTCAAACCCGCCGCGCAGATATTTGCCAGCACCCTGGCCGCCGAACTGGCGATGACTCGCAACCAGCCCAAGGCGGCATTGGCGGCGCTGAACCATCCCAGCCTGCAAAGCCTGAAGGAGCTGCCGGCAGACCAGCAGATCCGCACCGGTACCGTGCACGCCCGCGCTTACGAAGCCGACGGCCAGACCCTGGCCGCCGCTCGCGAGCGGGTCGCCATGGCGCCGCTGCTGACCGGCGATGCCGCTGCAAGCAACCACGAAGCCATCTGGGTGCTGATTGCCGCGCTGCCGGCCGAACAGTTGCAAGCCACCGGCAACCCGACACTCGATGGCTGGGTGACCCTGGCCCAGGCGGTCAAGGGCGCCGGCACCCTGGAGCAACAACAGGCTGCTATCGATACCTGGCGCGCACAGAACCCGGGCCACCCGGCAGCGGTGCAACTGCCCACGCCGCTGACCAGGCTCAAGGAACTGGCCAGCCAGCCCCTGAACAAGATCGCCGTGCTGCTCCCGCAGGAAGGCCCATTGGCTTCGGTCGGCAAGGCATTGCGAGAGGGTTTCATGGCGGCTCACTACCAGGCCGAACAGGCCGGGCAGAAGGCGCCGGTCATCGAGTTCTACGACAGCTCGCGCCTGAGCTCCCTCGATGACTTCTACGCCAAGGCCCAGGCCGCCGGCGTGCAATTGGTGGTCGGCCCGCTGGAAAAACCACTGGTGAAACAACTCAGTGCACGCCCGCAATTGCCGATCACCACCCTGGCACTCAATTACAGCGAGACCGACCAAGGCCCGGCGCAACTGTTCCAGTTCGGCCTGGCCGCTGAAGACGAAGCCCGTGAAGTGTCGCGCCGCGCCCGTGCCGATGGCCTGCATCGCGCCGCAGCCATGGTGCCGCGTGGCGAATGGGGCGAGCGTGTCTACAAAGCCTTCCGCCAGGATTGGGAAGCCAATGGCGGCACTGTGATGGGCGTCGAGTATGTCGATCAGCCAGTGGCACTGGCCCAGCAGATCGCCGACCTGTTCCAGTTGCGTAAAAGTGAAGGTCGCGCCAAGAGCCTGCAAAGCACGGTCGGCACCGACGTTGCCGCCCAGCCTTCGCGTCGCCAGGACATCGAGTTCATCTTCCTGGCGGTCACCCCGCAACTGGCCCAGCAGATCAAGCCGACCCTGAACTTCCAGTACGCCGGCGATGTGCCGGTCTACGCCACGTCCCATGTCTTCAGTGCCAGCGGCGACCGCAACCAGTACCTGGACATGACCAACGTGATGTTCTGCGAAACCCCTTGGCTGCTTGACACCACCGACCCGCTGCGCAACCAGGTCGCCGCGCAATGGCCGCAAGCCAATGGCAGCCTGGGCCGCCTGTACGCGATGGGCGTCGACGCCTACCGCCTGGCACCGCGCCTTGGCCAACTCAAGGCGTTGCCGGACACCCGTGTCGACGGTCTCTCGGGCAACCTGGGCATCAGCGCCAACCAGCGCGTTGACCGCCAGATGCCATGGGCGAAGTTCGTCGGCGGCGCCATTCAGCGCCTGCCCGATACCCCACGCTGATGCCTGAGCGGTCCAACGCACAAAGCGGCAAGGATGCCGAACTTCAAGCGCTGAAATATCTGCAACAACAGGGTCTGCGCCTTCTGGCGCAGAACTGGTTATGTAAACGCGGCGAGCTTGATCTGGTCATGCTTGACGGCGATACAGTAGTATTCGTCGAAGTCCGCTACAGAAAACACGCACAATGGGGTGGCGCGCTCGCCAGTATCGACGGGCGCAAGCGTCAGAAACTGATACTCGCCGCGCAGTTTTTTCTGCTAAAAGAGCATCGCTGGGCTGACAGCCCCTGCCGTTTCGATGTGGTCGCCATAGAAAGCACACCGTCGGGTCCTGCTGATCTGAACTGGCTCAAAGATGCCTTCGACAGCTGACGCACCCGGCACCTTCACCACACACTTTTGCTCTTTGCATTGCGGGCTGCACATTACCTGTGCCAAACAGCCGCGCTACTTAAGGTCACACAGATGGACATGCAATCCCGAATTCGCCAGCTTTTCCAGGCCAGCATCGACACCAAGCAACAGGCGATGGACGTACTTGCACCGCACATCGAGCAAGCCAGTCAGGTCATGGTCAACGCCTTGCTCAACGAAGGCAAAATGCTTTCGTGCGGCAACGGTGGTTCGGCTGGCGATGCCCAGCATTTCTCTTCCGAGCTGCTCAACCGCTTCGAGCGCGAGCGCCCGAGCCTGCCGGCCATTGCCTTGACCACCGACTCGTCGACAATCACTTCGATTGCCAACGACTACAGCTACAACGAAATCTTCTCCAAGCAGATCCGCGCCCTCGGCCAGCCGGGCGATGTGTTGCTGGCGATTTCCACCAGCGGCAACTCGGCGAATATTATTCAAGCGATCCAGGCCGCACATGATCGTGAAATGATTGTCGTAGCCTTGACCGGTCGGGATGGTGGCGGCATGGCTTCGCTGCTGCTGCCTGAGGACGTGGAGATTCGCGTCCCGGCCAATGTCACTGCACGCATTCAGGAAGTCCACCTGCTGGCGATCCACTGCCTGTGCGATCTGATCGACAGCCAACTGTTCGGGAGTGAAGAATGACCGTTAACCGCCTCAGCCTTTTGGCCATTACGCTGTGCCTCGCCATCAGCGGCTGCAGCTCGGCAATCACCGCTACACGGGACACCCCCATCCAGGACGACCGTGGCACACGTACTTTCGGCAGCACCATCGATGATTCGCTGATCGAAACCAAGGTCAAGGTCAATGTCGCCAAGGCCGCCACAGACCTGGGCAACGGCGCCTCGCGCATCGTGGTGACCAGCTTCAACGGCGTCGTCCTGCTGGCAGGGCAAACCCCGCGCGCCGACCTCAAGGCCCAGGCTGAACAAGCCGCTGCGGGCGTGCAACGAGTCAAGAAGGTCCACAACGAATTGCAGGTCATGGACCCGATCACCCTGCTGGCCATCAGCAACGATGCGCTGCTGACCACCAAGATCAAGGCGCAGATGCTCACCGACAGCGCGGTGCCGGGCTCGCGCATCAAGATCGTTACCGATAATGGCATCGTCTACATGATGGGCCTGCTGACCCAGGCCGAAGCGACCCGCGCGGCGAACCTGGTGCAGGGCGTGTCGGGCGTACAGAAGATCGTGAAGGTGTTCGAATACATCGACTGATGTAGACACACAGCCACAAAAAAGGGCGCCGTGCATTGACTGCACGGCGCCCTTTTTAGTGCCTAGCGTTTACTGGTATTGCTGGTACGGATTGCCTTGGAACTGGTTGTTCTGCTGTGGCGCCTGCTGCTGACCAGGCTGGCCGTATTGCTGGCCAGGGATCGGGCCGAGGTTGACCTCGACACGACGGTTCTGGGCGCGGCCATTTACGTCGGCGTTGCTGGCAATCGGGTTATCCGGGCCGGCACCGCGTGCGCTCAGGTTGGCACCGTTGACACCTTGGGAGGTCAGGTAGTTGGCCACGCTCTGCGCACGGCGCTGGGACAGGTCCATGTTCAACTGGCGGCTGCCGGTGCTGTCGGTGTAGCCGACGATCTGAATGGTGTTCTGGTTGAACTGCTTGAGGGAGTTGGCCAGGTTGTTCAGCGGCTGGTAGAAGCTGCTGGAGATCGCATCGGAGTTGGTGGCGAAGGTGATGTTGCCCGGCATGATCAGCTTGATCTGGTCACCCTGGCGCTGCACTTCCACACCGGTGTTGGCCATGCTTTCACGCAGTTTTTTCTCCTGCTGGTCGGCGTAGTAGCCATAGCCGGCAGCACCGGCACCTGCAACGACGGCGCCAATCAGCGCGCCCTTGCCACGGTTGTTATGGTCGATGGCAGCACCGGCCAATGCACCGGCCAGCGCGCCGAGGCCGCCGTACTTGGCGGTCTTGCTCATACCGCTTTCAGAACCATTGCCGGCCTGTCCCTGGCTGCCGTCATAAGGATTAGGCGAGGCACAGCCAGACAACAGGGCTACGGCGGTAGCGACAACAAGCAGACGACGCGGAGTAAACATGAAGGGAGCTCCTACTTTTGCATTCTGTGATGCAGAGGACATTGGCAATGGACCTGTGCCGAGTTTGGAACGCGACAAGCGGCAAAAATTCCGTGGGTACGCAAAGCATAGCTGTCTTTGGCTCGAGCCTGTGCCTGCGTGTCTGTACCGACTTGTATCAGAGCCGACAACCCATCACGCACGCACGAAAGGGTTCTCTCGCATCTCATCGCCCAGCAACGTATCCGGCCCATGCCCTGTCACCACTGTCGCGCGCTCATCCAGCGTGTATAAGCGCTGCTTGATCGACCTCACGATCATCGCCTGGTCGCCACCCCACAAATCCGTGCGCCCGACGCCGCGCCGGAACAAGGTGTCACCGGCAATCAGCAGCTTGGCATCGGCAAACCAGAAGCTCATCGAACCCGGCGTATGCCCAGGGGTGTGCAAGGCAACGCCACATCCACAGGCCAATTCTTCATCGTGTTCCAGCCAGCGATCCGGCGACGGCACGGGCACATAGGGCACGCGAAACATCTGGCATTGCATTTCCAGGTTGTCCCATAGAAATTGATCATCTTTGTGCAGGTGCAGGGTGGCTCCGGTTTTTTCCTTCAATTGGCCAGAGGCCAGGAAGTGATCCAGGTGAGCATGGGTGTGGATAATGCTCACCACCTTCAGACCCAACGCATCAAGACGCGCCAGGATCAATTCGTGATTGCCGCCGGGGTCGACTACGATGGCTTTTTTAGTGATCGGGTCGCCAATGATGGTGCAGTTGCACTGCAACGGGCCGACGGGGAAGGTTTCGCGAATCAGTGGTGGTTTTTCGGTAGTCATGAGTGTCCTGCAAGCTCTCTGGCGCGTTCCAAGTGCAGTATGGTGGAGGTTGCCCCCACTCTGGAAGGGATCGATTCGGCGGTGTATCCACTGCTAAGCTACACAAGCGCCATCCCCCGCTGCAGTCAGTCGCATTTGGAGCAACACCCATGGCGAATCAACAGATCATCTGCGAGCACTGCGACTGCGTGTACGAAAAGGTCACGCTCGCCAAACATCAAAAAGCCCTGTGTGTGCGGTGCTCGGGTGTGCTGCAGCGCTATAACGGCCTGTCGGTGCAACAACGCCTCGCGCTGACGGTGACCGCAGCAGTGCTGTGGACCTTTGCCAACTTTTATCCGGTGATGAGCATCAGCCTGCAGGGCTTGAAAAACAGTGCGACGCTGTGGGATTCGGTGGTGGCGCTGAGCCTGGGGCCGATCACGTTCATTGCGTTGGTGGCGGCGATCTCCATCATCATCGCGCCGGTGTTTCAGCTGGTCTTGCTGATCTGGGTTTTGAGTTTTGCCTTGGCCGGCCAGCGTTCGCCGGCGTTCAAACTGTGCATGCGCTGGCTGGAAGCGCTCAGGCCCTGGAGTATGCTGGAAGTCTGCCTGCTGGGCGCCATGGTTGCCGTGTTCAAACTGGCGGGTATGCTGGATGTGATCCCCGGTACCGGCCTGTTTGCCCTGGCCGCCCTCAGCCTGTTGCTGATCCGCATTGCCGGGCGCGATGTCCGCGACCTGTGGGACACCGTATGAATTCACCGCCCACCGCCCGCGAGCTCAACCTGTGCCTGTGCCATACCTGCGGCCAGGCCTGCGACATGCGCCTGGAGCCCACTGAATGCGAGCGCTGCGGCGCGCCCTTGCACCGGCGCAAAACTCAATCGCTGACACGCACCTGGGCCTACATGCTCACCGCCCTCGCCTTTTACATACCGGCCAATTTGCTGCCGGTGATGAACACCACCATGCTCGGCTCCGGCGCAGACAGCACCATCATGAGCGGCGTGCTGGAGTTCTGGCAGCATGGCGCCTGGGACATTGCCCTGATCATTTTCATCGCCAGCATTGCCGTGCCGGGCATCAAGTTCCTGTCACTGGGGTTGCTGCTGATCACCGTGCAGCGCAACAGCCAGTGGGCGCGCAAGGAACGCTCAAAGCTGTTTCGGTTTATCGAGCTGATCGGCTATTGGTCGATGCTGGACGTCATCGTGGTCGCACTGGTGGCCGCGCTGGTTAAGTTTCAAGCCCTGGGCACGATCGAACCGCGCCTGGGCATTCTGTTTTTTGGCTTGGTGGTGGTATTTACCATGCTCGCGGCCATGAGTTTTGATCCCCGGCTAATCTGGGAAAACCCACATAACGAGGAGACCTCGGATGAGCGCATCCAAGGCTGACACCCCTGCGGGGCAACCCGCGATCAAGACGCGTCGCTTCAGTGTCTCGCTGGTCTGGATCGTGCCGATTGTCGCCGTGCTGGTGGGGATCTCGCTGGTGATTCACAGCGTCATGCAACAAGGGCCGACCATCGTCCTCAACTTCAAGACCGGCAGCGGGCTGGTCGCCAACAAGACCGAGGTCAAATACCGCAACGTGGTGATCGGCCAAGTGACCGCCGTGGCCTTGAGTGGTGACCAGAAAAGTGTCAACGCCACCATCGAGCTATCCAAACAGGCCGAAAGCTTCACCCGCGAGGACTCTAAATTCTGGGTGGTGCGCCCACGTATCGGCGCAGGCGGCGTATCCGGTATCGACACGCTGCTGTCCGGCGACTACATCGGCGCGGATATCGGCCAGTCCGAAACCCGCGCCAAACATTTCACCGGCCTGGAAAACCCGCCCCCCATCACCTATGGCGAGCCTGGCAAGCGTTTCACCCTGCACACGCAGACGCTGGGTTCTCTGGACATCGGCTCGCCGGTCTATTACCGCAAAATCCCGGTAGGCCAGGTGGTGGCTTATGAGTTGGACAGCGAAGGCAAGGGCGTGAACGTCGAAGTCTTCATACACGCGCCCAATGATGGGTATGTCACCGAGAACACGCGGTTCTGGAATGCCAGCGGTGTCGATCTGAGCGTCGGTGCCAATGGCTTTGCGCTGAAGACCGAATCGGTGTCGTCCATGCTGATGGGCGGGATCTCCTTCCAGGCCCCACCCTACAACCCCAACGACAAGCCGGCTGAGGAAAATCGCGGCTTTGAATTGTTCGAAGACCAGCAAAGCGCCCTCGCCCCGCCCAATGGCAAGGGGCAATACATGGTCCTGCGCTTTGATCAGGCCCTGCGTGGGCTGAAAGTCGACGCACCGGTGGAGTTCCTCGGCGTCGAGTTCGGCAAGGTGGTGTCGATCAATCTGGATTTCGATGCGAAGAAACGCAGCTTCCCGGTCAATGTCGGCATCGTGATCTACCCGCAACTGCTCGGCGCGGCCCATACCAAGCTGCTCAAGGCCATGAACAACAACCCTGACGATGAGGCGGCCGGCGTGCGCCTGATCGGCAGCTTCATTGAAAACGGCCTGCGCGCTCAGGCCCGCAGCGGTAACCTGCTGACCGGCCAGTTGTACATCGCCCTGGACTTCTACCCCAAGGCCGAGAAAGTGGCGTTCGATCCGAACCAGCGCCCCGTGGGCATTCCCACCATCCCGGGCAACCTGGAACAACTGCAGGAGAAGTTCGAAGGTATCGTCAACAAGCTCAGCCAACTGCCGGTCGAGCGGATTGCCGGCAACCTCGACGCCAGCCTGGTCGAACTGCGCAAGGGCCTGGCGCAATTCAACGCCAAGACACTGCCGAGTGTGCAGACGACACTGGCCGACGTGAGCAAGACCCTGCAATCGGCCAGCTCAACCCTGGCAGAAGACTCACCCCAGCGTGAACAACTGACCCAGACCCTGGATGAACTGGCACGCATGTCGCGCTCCTTGCGCGAGCTGTCCGATTACCTGGGCCGGCATCCGGAGTCGCTGATTCGCGGTCGTCCTGATAACGCCGCGCCGAACGACCTGCAAGGGCCACCCCGCAAATGACCATTGGAGCCGCCATGACGTCGCCGTTGAAGATCACACTGCTGACCACGATGCTGTTGCTCGCGGCCTGTCGCAGTGACCCCATCGCCTTCCACACCCTGACCCCGGCACATGCGAGCAACAGCTCACGCGCAGATGCCGGTGGTGTACGGATTGAAAGCCTCAGCGTGCCGCCCCAGGTCGACCGCGCGCAGATAGTGGTGCGCCAGGGTGACAGTGGGTTGGCGATTCTTGAAACCCAGTGGTGGGCCGCCAGCCTCGCTGACGAACTCAGGAGCGCGTTGGTGGATCAATTGGCCAATAGCGATCCACGCCACGCTGTGGCCCTGCGCCTTGAAGTGCAACGCTTTGACTCGGTCCCCGGGCAGTACGCGCTGCTCGACGTGCGCTGGCGCCTGCGCCAGATCAATGGCGACCGCCCAGCCCTGACTTGTCGCAGCACCTTGCAGTCACCCGCGGGGCCAGGCATCGACGATCTGGTGGTGGCGCATCAGAACAACCTCAAGCGGTTCGCGGCACTGATCAATCAAACCATCGGCACGTCACTCAAAGGCTGCCCTGCCACGCCATAAACCGCGCTGGGCTCAGACCAGCAAGCCCATGGCCTTGGCTCGCGCCACTGCCTGGGTTCGGCGCTCCACGCCGAGCTTGCTGTTGATATGGCTGGCGTGGGTCTTGACGGTGTGCAAGGAAATAAACAGCTGGTTGCTGATTTCCTGGTTTGAACAGCCTTGGGCAATCAGTCGCAGCACCGCCAGCTCTCGCGTACTCAGGGTTTCTTGATGAGCTGGGGCCTGGACCACGCTGACTTGGGGCAGCAGCGCCAGCAAGCTCTGGTTCAGCAGACCATGGGGATCTTTGCCCAACTGCTCACGCATCCAGTCCGGGTAGCCCTCCAGCAACCGCTGGAACGGCTGCAACGCGCCGCCCGAGCCGGCTTCAAGTGCACGGGCCAATACCTGTCCGGCCTTGGCCTCCTGGCCGCCCGCCAACAGAAGCTGCACCTGCTGGGTCAGCGCCATCAAGGCAATCATCTGTCGCCCACTGTTCTGGGACTGTTGCGCCAATGCTTCCAGACATTGCAACGCGGTGTCGGGCTGATGGCGTATGGCATCGAGCGCGGCTTGTTGCAGTTCGATATGTTGTGGCAGGTGTGGGTGGAACTCCGGCGCGGCAGCGGCGTGCTCGCCGTTGTAGGTCTGCCCCAGCCTGGTCAGCCAGGCGTCCGCCAGCTCGGTACGACCCTGGGCCAGCCATAGCTCGCATTTGATCAACGTAATCATCGCCAGGTAATAGATCGGCGGTACGTCCCAGATGTGCATCAAGCGCTCGGCCTCGGCCAGCTCGGCAAAGGCATTGGAAAACTGGCCGCGCCGCCCTTCAAAGTTGGCGATCACGCAATGCCCGATCAGCACACTGATATCCCGGCAGGCACGGGCTTCGGCCAGGCCGGCGCGCAAACGCACAAGGCCGGCTTCGGGCTGGTAACGCGCCAGCAGCAGGTAACCTTCGTAGAGCGACAACCGCGCACGCACCGCATACAGGCGCTGGGGTGCCAGGCCGTGCAAGCGTTCCAGGCCCTGGCGCACTTCGTCCAGGGAGCGCAGGATTTCGCCGCGTGACTGCAACACCCGCGCCCGGTCGTAATGGGCCAAGGCTTCAAACAACGGATTACCGACGCGCTGCGCCAGCTCCAGGGATTCGCGGTTCAAACCGCGGGCGCGCCACAGGTCGGCATCGACAATTGCCAGGTTGGACAGGGTCGACAGGCACATCAGGCGCTGGCCGTAGCGCTTTTGCGGCAGGCTCTCCAGTGCCTCGTTGCAATAGCGCAGGGTCAATTCGCGATCCCCGCGCCCACGGGCGATGATCCCGCTCAACGCCAGCCATTGGGCCAACATGGACCTTTGCGCGGTCGCCGAGGGTGCCGGCAGGAAGCGACTGAGGTAGCTGGAAAGCTCCTGGGCCGCGTCCAATTGGCACGCCAGCCCCAATGCCCAGCTGTAGAGCACGATCAAGCGCGGCGTGCTGATCAGCAGGCTGTCGGGCAAGTCCATCTTCCAGCGCAGCAACATGCCAACATTCTGCTCTGCCAACAGTTGCTCTTCGGACAGGTTCTGGACCAGGTTCGCCGCCACGTCCAGATGGCCGGCCCGCAGCGCCTGCTCTACTGCCTCGTCGATCAAACCCTGGGCGTTGAACCAGCGGCAGGCGCGCAAGTGCAAGCTGGCAGGCGGCAATGTGGTGCTCTTCTCGCGGCGGGTACGCAGCAGGTCGGAAAACAAATGGTGATAGCGGTACCAGTGGCCCTGTTCATCCAGCGGCACCAGGAAAACCTGATGGGCCTGCAAATAATTCAGGATTTCGGCGCTGTCATGGGCTTCGCGGACCGCGTCGCACAACTCGCTGCAAAAACGCTCCTGGGGAGCAGTGTCGTACAGGAACGCTTGCACGTCGGCAGGCAGGCAGTCGATGACTTCTTCAAGCAGGTAATCACGAATCAGCCCTTCGCCACCGTGAAGGCGTTGGGGCAAGCCCCCCTCATTGCCGCCGGCTTCGGACGCCGCCAATAGCCAGAAGCGCAGGCCGGCGACCCATCCCTCGCTGCGGCGGATCAGGTTTTCCAACGCTTCTCCGCCTAACGCGCTGCTGTGCCCATCCAGCACGGCCAGGGATTCGTCGTGAGTCAGGCGCAGGTCTTGTTCATGCAGCTCCAGCAGATGCCGCGACAAACGCAGGCGCGCCAGGTGCCAGTCCGGACGCTGCCGGCTGGTGACCAGTACCAACAGACCGTCGGGCAAATGATTGAGGAAAAATTGCAGGCAACGATCCAGCACCGGGCCCTGGGCCAGGTGGTAGTCATCCAGCACCAGCAATAGCGGTGAACGCGTGGACAGATGCTCCGCCAGCTCATCGAGCAGGCCGTCCAGCCATTCTTCAAAGGCAAAGGGTTGATGACGCTGACGCATTTTCAGCAAACCCAGGGACTGGGCGCCCAACTGCGGAAAATAGTGCTGCAAGCCGTCGAGCAATCGCTCCAGGAAGCGGCCGGGGTCATTGTCCCGTGGGCTCAGGCCCAGCCACAGACTTTGCCAGTGGGCCGGCAGGCCCTGGCAGAACTCCACCGCCAACGAACTCTTGCCGAACCCCGCCGGTGCGCAGACCAGCAACAATCGCCCGTCCAGGCCCGCGTTCAACCGTTGGCACAGGCGCGGGCGCAGCACGTAGCCGTCAGGCAATGGGGGCCTGTAGAAGCGGCCTTCCAGGGTTGGCATCACCACACTGGCAGGCCCTTGGATTCGGGACAGATCAGTCATCGCCGGGCTCTTGTAGAAGGCTGTTGTCGGCATTGCAGATGTCCGCAGACTAGCGGTAAAAGCGGCGGGATTGTAGATCTTTGCAACAATTGGCTGAAAAAGAACTGCGACAAGAAATATCCCTACAAACAGCACACACAAAAAGTGGGAGGGGGCTTGCTCCCGATGGCAGTAGATCAGTCAGAATTTTAATCGACTGTCAGACCGCCATCGGGGCAAGCCCCCTCCCACAGGGGTGCAATAGTGTTGGTTAGCGAACACCGTCCTGGCGCAGGGCCGCTGGGGTGAAGTCGCTGGTGGTGGCGGTGAAGCCGAAGTCATAAGCCTGTTTCTCTTCGTTCTTCATGCCCAGGGCCAGGTAGCGGCCGGACTGCAGGTCGTACAGGGTTTCCAGGGCGTACCACGGCACTTGCTTGTCGTAGTAGTTCTCGGCATGGGCTTCGGCAACGCGCCACAGTTGGCCACGGCCATCGTAGTGGTCGATCACCGCCGCTTGCCAGGTGTCTTCGTCGATGAAGAAGTCACGCTTGGCGTAGATGTGGCGCTGGCCTTCCTTCAAGGTGGCGACCACGTGCCACACGCGGCGCAGCTCGTAGCGCGCCAGGTCCTGGTTGATGTGGCCGGCCTTGATGATGTCGGCGTACTTGAGCTTCGGATCGTCGATCTTGTAGCTGTTGGAGGCGATGTAGATTTCTTTCTTGCCTTCCAGCTTCCAGTCGTAGCGATCCGGCGCACCGTTGTACATGTCGAGGTTGTCGGAGGTGCGCAGGCCATCGGCAGCAGTACCCGGCCCGTCATAGGACACTTGCGGGGCCCGGCGCACACGGCGCTGGCCGGCGTTGTAGACCCACGCCGAACGCGGTTCCTTGACCTGGTCCAGGGTTTCGTGCACCAGCAGTACACCACCGGCCAGACGCGCTGGCGCGGTGACTTGCTGCTTGAAGTAGAACAGGATGTTGCCCGGGTTTTTCGGATCGAAGTCCTTCATCTTGTCGCGGAACACAAACTGATCGCGAAAGTACACCAGGCTGTAGGAACCGTTGGTTTGCGGCGTGGCCTGGGTGACCAGACGGGTTACGCTGCCGCCGCGATAACGGGTGATGTGGTTCCAGATGACTTCAACGCCGGTTTTGGGAATCGGGAACGGCACGGCGGTCTCGAAGTTTTCCAGACCGTTGCCGCCGGACACCAGGTTGGTAGTGGTGGCGTTTTTCTTGATGGCAGCGAACACGTCAGCCGGCACCGTGGCACCGCGATGAGTCGGGTAGACCGGCATCTTGAAGCTGTCCGGGTAACGCTTGAACATCGCGTACTGCCCTGGAGCCAGTTTGTCTTTGTACTGCTCGACGTTCTGCGCGGTGATGGTGAATTGCGGTTGCTCGCTGGCATATGGGTTGGCCAGGAAGCCACGGGCATCCACGGCGCCGGCGTTGGTTGGCAGGGGTGACCATTTGGGGATGGTGCCGGCCGCGTTGCCCGCCATCTCGGCGCCCATCGGGGTCAGGGTAGTACCGAGCTTGGCAGCTTCATCCGCCGAGACTGCCGCCATGACGTTGCTCGCCAGGATCGACAGCCCAAGTACACCGACGTGCAACAGACTTTTAGTTATTTTCATACTCTGGTCTTCCTGAATACATGCCACTTGAAAAGAGTGTGCTTAGAAGTTGGCGCCGAAGCTCAAGGCGACAAAGTCGCGATCATCCACGGTGCTGAACTTGCCACCAAAGAAGTTGGTGTACGCCAGGCTCGCGGTGTAGGTGTTCTGGTATTCGGCATCCAGGCCAAGGCTGACCGCCTTGCGACCCTCTTCAAAGTTGCCGCCGGGACCTGGCGAGTAACCTTTGACGTCATGGGACCAGGCCACGTTGGGCTTGAGGTTCACGCCAGCGAACACGTCCGGGTATTCCCAGATGGCACGGGCACGGTAGCCCCAGGACGTTGCAGTGGTGTAGCCGTCGTTGTTGCAGTTGGTGTTCAGGCCGGCAGCGTTGGGCAGCCCGGCGCCGTTGGCGGTGGAGTTGTTCAGCGCGTTGCAGAACCCACCCGGCAGCGTGCCTGGGCCGAACACCGGATCGCGACCATAGCGAGCCTGGGACTTGCTTTCCAGGCCACCCACATGGGTCACACCGATTTCACCGACCGTGGTCAGGCGACTGGCGCCCATCACCTGGTCGAAGAAGTGTGTAAAGGTGGTCTGGAACTGGGTGACTTCCTTGCGGTTGTAGCCATGCAGGTCTTGGCCCGGCGAGCCCTTGAGCACCGAAGCATTGCCAAACCCAGGGATCGGCGTGACACCGGCAAACAGAATGTCGGTGGTACTCAACTGCACCGGCGCATTCGGCCGATAGCTCAATTCACCACTCCAGGCGGTGCCGGTAGGCAGCGTGGTGGAGAAGCTCAAGCCGTAGAGACGAATATCCTCCGGGTACTCGACGAAGTAGTTCGAACTGCCCGCCACGATCAGTGGACGCAGTGCCCCCAGCGGGCCCAGTGGACGGGTGTAGGCCGCAGACGGTGCACCCTGCGCACTAAAGATCGGCGCACGGCTGTGGTAGTTCATGAAGTAGGCGCCGAACTCGGTGTCCAGCGGTTCGAAGTTGTAATGCATGGCCACACCGAACTGGCCGCTGTCACGCGCATCACGGTCCGGCCCACGGCGCACCAGCACGCCTTCGCTGTTCACGTCCACGCCTAGGGCACCCAGGGTCGGCAGTGCCGCAGCGGGAATGGTCGAGCGCTTGTTCAACACCCGCAGGTTATTGCTGCAACCATCGGAGATCACGTCTGGCTGGGAGAAGAAAGTGCCGCAGTTATCAGTGACGGTCTGGTCCCATTCCAGTTGATAGAACGCTTCGGCCGACAGGTTGTCGGTGAGCGTCTGGGACACGTAGAACATGTTGACCGGAATCAGGCCTTCCTTGATCTCGGCCCCCGGGCGACGAAACGCCGACACGTCGATCGGGTTGATGGAGTTGATGCCGCCGCCGATGAAGGTACTTTCGCCCCAGCTCACGACCTGCTTACCAAAACGCACGGAACCCGGCGCATCGGCAATCGAGTAGTTGTGGTAGACGAACGCATCGAGAATCTGACCGCCAGAAGACTTGGCGCCTTCCTTGCGGTTGTTGTCGCTGATGTCCTTGAACTGACGGCTCTCGTCCTTGAGTTCAAAGTCGTACCAGTACTTGCCGCGCACAAACACGCCGGTGTCGCCGTACTTCAGTTCCAGGTCATGAATACCCTTGAAGATCTTCGAGAACGTCTCGCCGCGCTTGAAGTTCAGGTGACCGTCATCGGAAGTCTGGGACAGGCCCTTGCCGCCATTGTTGGCGCCGATCAGATCACGATTGGGCTTGGCCGTAGACCAGCTCGCACCCACCGAAAGCGAGGAGTCAAAGCTCCCTTCGATTTCACCGATGTTGAAACTGACGCCGAATGCAGGCCCGGCGAGCGTAGAAGCGAGACTGACGGCCAGGGGCAGTCTTGCCCGGCGCCAGAACTGGTTTACTTGGGTCATCGACGCTACTCCATGTGCATATTTTATTGTTATGGCAGTGAGCCCTTTCTTCAGATGTAACGGCCGGGATACAAAGATTCCAATGCCGAACCGCAACCGAGCCTCCCTGGCTCGACGCGCAACATCCGCGAAAAACTCTGAAAGGGACTATAGCCAGAGGGGGGTAGTGCTTGATCCCTCTAAAGTGTGATTTGCATCACCAACCTGTCTGCCACAACCCTTTCGCCACGCCGACGAAGGTCGACGCGGGAAGGATGGCTGAAATTCGGCAAATCACAAGTAGAGGCTTGAGATAGAGCAGCGCCGCGCCCGAAAGGGCGCGGCGAGGGGCGTCAAAGCGTAGACAGGAAGGTGCTGTTGTTGGCCTGCCATTCGATGATGTCGATACGGATACGTTTTTTGTCGAGCTTACCTACGCTGGTCTTGGGAATTTCAGTAACAACGGCGATCTGGCTCGGAATCGCCCACTTGCTCAAATGCCCCAGTTCAACGTAAGGCTTGAGGTGCTCCTTGAGCTCCCGCGCCCCAATCACTTGGCCCTCATGCACCACCAGCAAGGCAAAGGGGCGCTCGCCCCATTGCGGATCGGCGATGCCCACCACCGCTACCTCGCGTACCGCCGGGTGGCGGCTGACCAGGTCTTCGAGGGCCAGGGACGAGATCCATTCCCCACCGGTCTTGATCACATCCTTGATGCGATCACGGATATCGATCACACCAAACGCGTCCAGTGTGGCAACGTCGCCGGTGTGCATCCAGCCGCCGGCCCACAGCTCGGCGCCCTTTTGCGGTTCGTTGTAATAACCCTCGGTCAGCCAGGGCGCGCGCAGTACCAGTTCGCCCTGGGTTTCGCCGTCGGCGGGGAGAAAATTGCCGTCGGTGTCCATGATTGCCGCCTCCACCAGCGGCCCAGGGACACCGGCCTTGATGCGATAGGTGGTGCGTTCGTCTTCGCTGCCGGCCATCAGCTCTTCATTGAGGTGCGCGCACGACACCAGCGGCCCGGTCTCGGACATGCCATACGCGGCGGTCAATTGAATGCCGCGGGCCTTGGCGGCTTCGTACAGCGAGCGGTTGAGCGCGCTGCCGCCAATGACGATTTTCCACCCACCAAAATCCACGCCCTGGGCAGCCTTGGCGTTGAGCACCATTTGCAGGATTGTCGGCACGCAATGGGAGAACGTGACCTTCTCCTTGCGCCACAGCTGCACCAGGTATTCGGGGTCATAACGCCCGGGGTAGACCTGCTTCAAGCCGAGCATGGTCGCCACATATGGCAGGCCCCAGGCGTGTACGTGGAACATCGGAGTGATCGGCATGTATACATCGTTGGTGCCCAACAGACGCACGCTGTCGACGCTGCCCATGATGGTCGCCACGCCAATGGTGTGCAGCACCAATTGGCGATGGGTGAAATACACCCCTTTGGGGTTACCGGTGGTGCCGGTGGTGTAGAAGGTGGTGGCGACGGAGTTTTCGTCGAAGTCCTGGAAGTCGTACTGGGGGCTGGCGGCGGCCAGCAGGGTTTCGTACTCACCGACCAGGTTGGGTAGTTCGGCGGTGTGGGTGTCACCATCGGTAATCAACAGGGTCTTGTCGACGGTGGTGAGCTGCCCGGCAATCGCCTGATAGAGCCCCACGAACTCACTGTTGACCAGCACGAAGCGGTCTTCGGCGTGGTTCATGGTGTAGAGAATCTGTTCCGGCGACAGGCGCACATTGATGGTGTGGATCACCGCGCCGATCATCGGAATGGCGAACATGCATTCCAGGTAACGGTGGCTGTCCCAATCCATCACCGCCACGGTATCACCAGCCTTGACCCCGGCTTCGGTCAGCACATTGGCCAGGCGCGCAACGCGCTCGATCAGCGTCGGGTAGGTGTAGCGCAGCTTGTCGCGGTAGATGATTTCCCGGGTCTTCTCGTAGCGAGTCCCGGACATCAACAGGCGCTTGATCAGCAGCGGGTATTGGTACGCACCTTCGGCGGGCGGGATAACACGGGTCTGCAACATACGAATCCCTTTAATGACTGCACGGTCTTGACTTGAAGACCTGCACTGTAGAGGGCTTATGTTTCAACCAAATCAGCCAAAGGAATGATTTGCGGAACTCAGCAAATGCTAGCTTTGCGCCAGTATCTGCAGCTTATGGAAGACCACTGTGGGAGGGGGCTTGCTCCCTCCCACATTTGAGCTGTGTACCCTTGAGAAAATTGATTACTTCATGCTGGTAAACGCCAACTTCACCCCAATGGCGATCAACACCGCGCCCATGGTCCGATCAAACCAATGCCCCATGCGCGCAAAGCCGGCGCGTACACGCTGCTGACTGAACAACATGGCCACCAGGCAGAACCACACCGCCGTCGCCACCGCCAGGTACACGCCATAACCCGCTTGTACCGCCAGTGGCGTATGCGGGTTGATCACCACGGTGAACAGCGAGAGGAAGAACAGCGTCGCCTTGGGGTTCAAGCCATTGGTCACAAAGCCTGCGGTAAATGCACCGCGTGGGGTGCGCTCGCCCGCTTCGCGGTGCAACTCGCCTTCGGCAGCAGGCTTGGCCGGCTGGGCGCGCAGGGCCTTGAAGCCGATATACAGCAGGTACGCCGCTGCGGCCCATTTGAGCGCATTGAACAACACGATGGACTGGGACACGATCAAACCGATCCCCAGCAACGAGTAACCCACATGCACGAAAATCGCCGTGCCAACGCCCAGGGCCGTCCAGGTGCCGGCGCGGCGTCCGTGGGTCACGCTCTCACGGACCACCACGGCGAAATCCGGGCCAGGGCTGGCCACCGCCAACAAGTGAATCAAGGCTACGGTCAAAAACTCGGCGACGTACATGCTCACTCCATTAAGTAACTGATTATTTCATCTGATAGGCTCGGAAGATTACGCCTTCGAACCTCGTCGCAAAAGGTACAGTTGATCATGAACAATCGCCGCGCCGTCTTCCTCGACCACCCTTCACTGGACTTGGGCGACCTCGACCTCAGCGGTTTGCGCGACTGCTTCAGCCAGTTGCAGCTGTTTGAGCAGACCACGCCACAGAATGTGGTGGAACGCTTGCAGGGCGCTCAAGTCGCGATCAGCAACAAAATCCCGCTCACGGCGCAAACCCTGGCGGCGTGCCCCGAGCTCAAGCTGATCCTGGTTTCAGCCACCGGCACCAACAATATCGACCTCGAAGCCGCCCGCGCCCACGGCATCACCGTGAGCAACTGCCAGGGTTACGGCACGCCGTCGGTGGCCCAGCACACGATCATGCTGCTGCTCAACCTCGCCACGCGCTTGAAGGACTACCAACAGGATGTGGCCGCCGGCAAATGGCAGCAGGCCAGGCAGTTCTGTCTGCTGGACCATCCAATTGTCGAGCTGGAAGGCAAAACCCTCGGCCTGCTCGGCCATGGCGAACTGGGCAGCGCGGTGGCGCGCCTGGCCGAAGCCTTCGGCATGCGCGTGGTACTCGGCGCGATTCCCGGGCGCCCTGCCCGCTCCGACCGCGTGCCACTGGATCAACTGCTGGCCCAGGTCGATGCGCTGACCTTGCATTGCCCGCTTAATGAACACACCCGCGACTTTATCGGCGCCCGTGAACTGGCGCTGCTCAAGCCCGGCGCGTTTATCGTCAACACCGCCCGTGGTGGCTTGATCAACGAACAGGCCTTGGCGGACGCGTTGCGCAGTGGTCATCTGGGCGGCGCGGCGACCGACGTGTTGAGTGTGGAGCCGCCGATCAATGGCAACCCGCTGCTGGCCGGCGATATTCCTCGGTTGATTGTCACGCCCCACAATGCCTGGGGCAGTCGCGAAGCGCGGCAACGCATCGTCGGCCAATTGACGGAAAACGCCCGAGGCTTTTTCAGCGGTGCCCCGCTGCGCGTCGTCAGTTGATAAACTGCGCCCCTTTTCAAGGAGCAGACCATGGATCCGCGCAGTGAAGTACTGCTTCGTCAGGCCGAACTTTTTCAAGGCAACCTGCTGCTGGTAGGTTTGCCTGCCGACGATTTGCTTGGGCGCTTGCCCAACGCCCATGGCTGGTGCTGGCACGCCGGCGACCAGGCCGCGCTTGATGCACGGTTTCCCGAGCGCAGCCAGTTCGGGGTGAATGTGCCCGAGCGTGCCTTCGATGCCGCGGTGATCTTCCTGCCCAAGTCCAAGGACCTCACCGACTACCTGCTCAACGCCGTGGCCGCTCGCCTGCCTGGCGCCGAGCTGTTTCTGGTGGGTGAGAAAAAAGGCGGTATCGAAAGCGCTGCCAAGCAGATGACCCCCTTCGGCAAGCCGCGCAAGCTGGATAACGCGCGGCATTGCCAGCTATGGCAAGTCACCGTCGCCAACGCCCCGCAAGCGGTCGAACTGGAGAGCCTGGCACAGGTCTTCGATGTACTACTGGCCGAAGGCCCGCTGAAGGTGGTGAGCTTGCCGGGAGTGTTCAGCCATGGCCGCCTGGACCGCGGCACCGAGTTGCTGCTGGAGCACCTGGACAAGCTGCCCAGCGGGCATCTGCTCGATTTCGGTTGCGGCGCCGGGGTACTGGGGGCTGCGGTCAAGCGTCGCTACCCGCATAACACCGTGACAATGCTGGATGTGGATGCCTTCGCAGCTGCCAGCAGTCGGCTGACGTTGGCGGCGAACGGCCTGGAAGCCGAGGTACTGACCGGGGATGGAATCGATGCCGCGCCAATGGGGCTAAACGCGATTTTGAGCAACCCGCCGTTCCATGTCGGGGTGCATACCGATTACTTCGCCACGGAAAACCTGCTGCGAAAAGCAGCCAAACATCTGGCAAAAGGTGGCGAACTGCGCTTGGTTGCCAACAGCTTCCTGAAGTATCAGCCGCTGATCGAAGAGCATCTGGGTATCTGCGCAATCAAGGCCGAAGGCAATGGTTTTCGCATCTACCGAGCCAAGCGCCCCTGACGGGCGTTTGAAAAAGAACGCTTGCCGAATGGATTTTGCCTAGGCAGAATCCGCAGCGTCCTAGGGGAGTAGTCTCCCACGAGCCCATGCTCGTCCGGCATACGTCAACATACTTGGTCAGCAGACCATGGCGTATGCGACCCAGGAGTCCGCACAGACGGACCGGGGTTTGACAAGACCTATGACACGCACACCTTACCCGGGGCGGGAAGGCTGTACGTGTCATAGCCGTGTCGACCCGCCCCTGGAAACTACCTGATGCTGGATTCACTACTCGTTCCTACCGCAATCGTTGCCTTGGCCGAAATCGGCGACAAGACGCAGTTACTCGCGCTCATTCTTGCTGCCCGCTTTCGCAAACCCTGGCCGATCATTGCCGGCATTGTCGCCGCAACCCTGGCCAACCATGCGGCCGCCGGTGCCGTGGGCGCCTGGTTCGGGAGTTTCTTCTCGGATGCGGTGCTGCACTGGATCCTCGCGGCGAGCTTCTGTGCCACGGCACTCTGGACCCTGGTGCCAGACAAACTCGATGATGACGAAGCCAGTACCACCCGCAAGTTCGGGCCATTTCTGACCACGCTGATTGCGTTCTTCCTTGCGGAAATCGGTGACAAGACCCAGATCGCCACGGTGATGCTGGCAGCGCAGTATCCGGAGTTGTGGCTGGTGATTATCGGCACCACGCTGGGCATGTTGATTGCCAACGTACCGGTGGTTCTGGCGGGGAATTTCGCGGCGGAGAAACTGCCGCTGACCTTGATTCGTCGATTGGCGGCCACAGCGTTCTTTGTACTGGCGATTGTGGCGGTCTACAAAGCCATGCAAAGCAGTGGCTGGATCTAAGACTGCAACCCGATCTATTGTGGGAGGGGCGGTGCGCCCCTCCCACATTTGGATCGTTATCAAGCCTCAGGATTTCTTGGCCTGCTGGTACAGCGGCATTACCTTCGGAATCGCTGCCTGCAACGAAGCAATCCGGCTGTCGGAAGCTGGGTGAGTACTCATGAATTCCGGCGGCGCGCCTTCGGAAGCCTTGGCCATTTTGTTCCACAAGGTGATCGCGGCGTTCGGGTTGTAGCCGGCACGCGCCGAAAGCTCCAGGCCGATCAGGTCGGCTTCGTTTTCGTTGCTGCGGCTGTTGGGCAAGGTCATGCCATAGTTGGCCACGGTATCGGCCAGTGCCAGGCTGTCCTGGCCGAGACCGAATATTGCACCAGCGCCCTGCTTGGCCATTTCAATACCGTACGCCTTGGACATCGCTTCACGACCGTGCTCACGCAGGGCGTGGGCGATTTCATGGCCCATCACCGCAGCCAACTCGTCATCGGTGAGCTTGAGGTTGTCGATCAGCGCGCTGTACACCAGGATCTTGCCGCCAGGCCCGCAGTTGGCGTTCATCTCGTCGCTTTTGATCAGGTTCACTTCCCAGTTCCACTGGGCGGCATCTGCGCGAAAGGTCGGCGCCTGGGCGATCAGGCGCTTGGCGATGGCCTGCACACGCTTGGCGTTGGTGCTGGTCTTGTCCAGAACGCCTTTGCCACTGGCTTCACCCAGGGTCTGCTGGTAAGACTGGGCGTACATCTGGTCGACTTCCTGGCTCGACAACATGCTGAACATGTATTGCTTGCGCTCAACCCCAACAGCACCGCCGCTGGTCGTGTTGACCGACTGGCAACCCGCCAGCAACATCGCTGTAACCAAACCGCTTACCGCCAATGACTTCTTCATGAACACGCTCCCTGAAAACATGGCGCGTATCGTAGGCGGTCGTTTGTATTGGCGCCAGATACATCAGACATTTAACCGCTGAATTTCGGACACATCCCACAGTGCAGGCTCAAGCCGGGGTCAGACACTCCGGCCCATTGAGCTTGGGATCATTGACCATATTGGCCAACACGCGCTCACGTAAAGCGCTGGGCTCACCGGCCAGCAACCCCTGCAGCACGTGCAGCGGCGTCTCGGGGTCGAGCCAGGCGGCTTGCCCCGCCGCATCAAGAATCAACGGCCGACGTTGGCTTTGCGCTGCCTGGGTGACCACGGCGGTGCTCAGCCACACCTGCTCCTGCACGGGATACGCTTCCCAGATCGCAGCAAAAAACAGGGTGGAGCCCTCCCCCGGCGTCAACCAATACGGGCGCTTGCGCTGGGTACCGCGCCATTCGTAGAAACCGTTGGCTGGCAACAGGCAGCGGCGCTGGCGGAATGCCTCGCGGAACATCGGTTGCTCGGCGAGCGTTTCGGCGCGGGCATGGGCCGGAGTACGGGAAAGATCCGTCAACCAAGGCGGCGTCAGCCCCCAACGGGCACGCGCCAGGGTGAGCTGGCCTTCGCTCAGGCGCTGGATCAGCACCGAATCATTGGGGGAAATGTTCCACTGGGCCTGCTGGTCGGCGGGGAAGCCGGGCAAGGCAGCAAAGGCAGGGTTCCAGCGAAACAGGGCATAACGTCCACACATGGGGCAACACGACTCTTGGGGTAAACCGACCGACAGCCTAACAGACCAATACGTCGGGGAAGCTGTCGGGTTCGTCGCCGGGCAAGGGTTGCGCGCCGATATAGGCCGTGATCAGCTCGCGGGCGTACGCCGCCTGATCATTATCGACCTCCAGCCCCAGCAAACCGAAGATCGGCAACTCGCCGGTACCACCGAGCAAGTGGCGGCCCATCAAGTGCGCTTCGATGCCCTCACTGGCCAGCATCTGTTACAACAGCTCGCCTTCCATCAGGTTTTCCGGCTCGTAGATTCGCTGCATGGGCGTACCTGTTATTCGTTTTCGCTACGCATCATTCATTTTCGCTGCGGGTTTCGAGCATCCACTCGTCACCATGCACTTGCAGGTTGAACGTGATCGGCCGGCAACACACCTGGCAGTCTTCTATATAGGTCTGGTCCCCGCCAGACAAATCCACTGTTGTCTCGACCACTTCGCCACAATAAGGACAATCGTACATCGCAGTTTCCAGCATCGCAGTCTCCAAGGTGACTTGTGCGTATAATCGCCGGTCTATTTACAGGGCTATTTCCGGCAGAGCCAGTTTACTCACGCCGCCCCTGCTATTTCCTTTACTTACCCTAGCCGTTTCTAACAAGAGAGCATGATGGGCGAATTCGATACCATCCGACCTTACAACGACAGCGAAGTCCCGGCAGTGCTGGCGCGTCTGTTCAGTGACAAGGCCTTTCTGGACATCCTGACCCACTTTCGCTTCCCGCGCTTTGCCGGCGCCCTGGGCTGGTTGCTCAAGCCGATGATCGCGCGCAAATTGCGCCGTGAGTTTGCCGGCGTCACCACCGTGGCGACGCTGCAAGACAAAGTCGAATACTACGTTGACCACACGATTGACCGGGCGACCGACGGCGTAACCTACACTGGCGTCGAGCAGCTCAAATCCGGCACCGCCTACCTGTTTCTGGCCAACCACCGCGACATCGTGATGGACCCGGCCTTCGTCAACTATGCCGTGTATCACGCCGGCCTGCCGACGCCACGCATCGCCATTGGTGACAACCTGCTGCAAAAGCCGTTTGTCAGCGACCTGATGCGCCTGAACAAGAGCTTCATCGTGCACCGTTCGATCACCGGGCGAAAGGAGAAGATGGCGGCCTACAACCTGCTGTCGGCCTATATCAACCATTCGATCCGCAACGACTGCCAGTCGATCTGGATCGCCCAGGCTGAAGGCCGGGCCAAGGATGGCGATGACCGTACCGAATCGGCGATTCTCAAGATGTTCCACGTCAGCCGCAAGGACGAGCCGTTTGCCGAGGTTATCCAGTCGTTGAACCTGACGCCGGTATCCATCAGCTACGAGTACGACCCTTGCGATGCCGCCAAGGCCCGCGAGCTGTATATCCGCGCCACCACCGGCACCTACACCAAGGCACCGGGCGAGGACGACGTGAGCATCGCCCTGGGTATCACCGGCTACAAGGGCCGCGTACATGTGAACTTTGCGCCGCCGATTACCGAGCGTTTCGAAGATACCAAGCTGCTGGCAGTGGAAATGGACCGGCAGATCCTCGGTGGCTACCGCTTGTTTCCGGTGCATTACCTGGCGTACGCACAGTGGGATGATGCCGATCCGCAGTTGCAAGTGCCTAAAGCGGCGGATGTATTCCCCGCCGATGAGCTGGCCAAGGCCAAGGCAGAATGGGAGCGACGCTTGAACGAATGCCCGGCCGAACACCGGCCTTATCTGGTGGTGCAGTATGCGACGCCGGTACGCAATCAATACCGAGTCAAGGCCGGGATCCCCCTGTAATATGTGACCCTACAGGGGATATGTGGCAGGCGCTGATTCTACGGGCAGTACATGGCCAGTGTGGGAGCTGGCTCGCCTGCGATAGCGGTGGTTCAGTTAAAGATTCAGTGGCTGATACACCGCCTTCGCGGGCAAGCCCGCTCCCACATTTGGTTTTGCAGTGGAATTAGAAATGGGTGCTGAGCCAGGAGGCGGCCAGGGCCAAGCCAAGGCAGCCGAACCCCACACGGTAAGCCTGACGATGCGCCCGTTCGGTGTGCGTATCCAGAAAAAGCATCGGCTGGTCGATAGCACGCTCTTCACTACGCATGGCGAGTTCAGCCATCGCACGTTGCGCATGCAGGCGGGTGATAAACAGCACCAAGGCGCCCGAGCAGGCAACCAACAGGGCAACAGCATTGATGAGCAGCGCCATCGCAAACCTCGGCGAATCAGTATTCGGATATCAGTCCAGATACCAACCTGAACGATAGTCGCCTCCTGCGCCTTTAATGCTCCTTCTCCGTTGACGGCTAATGTATCCAGTAATTTACAGCGTCACCTGAACGTCACCTTAACAAGCCACTCTGTTGCCCTTCGACGCTTGAGGAGCAAGTCATGTTGCACGCGCAAAACCAGGATCGGCTGTATCTGATCGCCCCAAACGATGAGCAAGAGGCGCTGGTCGGCAGCCTTGCGTTCAACGTCCAGGATCGCCACTGGCTGGTGTATTGCGCCCTCGGCGGCCACCAACATGCGGACTTGCCGGAACTGGATTTGCTCACCGGCGTGAGTGTGCTGGACTTCTATGTCGATACGGCGGCATGACCAAACCACGGGCATAAAAAAACCGGGCTCATCACTGAGCCCGGTTTTTTGGGCACGGTTTATTGCGAACTGAGCAACTGGCCGATGCTTGGGTCCTTGAACAGGCGGGTCAGGGCATCGCTGAGCACATCGCTGACCAGCTTGGTGTTGGTTTCCTGGTTGGGCGACATGCCGAAGCGCTGGTTCAGCGATGCGGCGTAGCGGCCACTGTAGCGACGGGTACCGGCGCTGACGTCAGACTTGAAGGTCGCACCGATGGAGGCTTCGGTCACATACAGCCCCTCTTTGGGCGACTGGTACTTCAGCTCGGCCAGGGTCACGGTCAGTTGCGGCACACCTGGCGAGTTGGTCGGTGTAAAGCCCAGCAAGCGCACAGCGGCTTCAGCCTGGGCCTGCAGCTTGGGCAGCACATCCTGGCCGGTCACCGAAATCAGCGCAGTCTCCGGATACAGGCCGCCACGCGAGCCCAGGGTTGGCGACGGACGACCGTCGACCACACGTACCGACACCGGCTGGCCATGACCTACCGCAGCCAACGGCGCGGTGACTTTAGGTTGCGGGCTGAGTTGTTGCGGGCTGTTGGCGCAGCCAACCAGGGTCAAACTGGTCACAGTGATCAAACCGAACAACAGGCGTTGCAACATACTCATTTCTCCAGGACTAGGTGCAGACAGGTCGCCAGTATAACGGTGCACGCACGCCACTCACCAGCAATCCTGAACGGTGGCTGAAGCCATGGGCAAATTACAAATTCGCATAAATTGGTCACCGCAGTGTCATGCCACACTGGCAATCTTCAAGCATGTAACACACCAGGTACACAGCCATGCGCCTTCTCAAGACACTGTTCATGTCACACACCCGTCACCGCCACTTCGCCCTGCTCGACGCCCAGGGCCATTGCCAGGCATTCAAGCAATGCAGCCTGCCGCCCGTCGGTGAAGGCTGGGTGGAAGTGACCGAGACTCATCTGGGCTGGATGCACCGCCCTCTGCCGGCCAGCGCCCGGGTCAAGCCGCAGGTTTTTCGCGCACAACACCGGCAAGCGTTGGCCTCCTGACCGGGACCCGAATAAAAGTCATAAAACACGCCCATTTCCTTGGCGTTCTTCGCTACAATCTCCCCCCGATTATAAGGACGTCTCCTGATCGGGCCCCGCAGCATCGTTAATGCCCAGGCATTAGCCCCAAAATCGCCCACAGAGAGCCGCCCACACAGATCAAGTGAAGCTGGCGTGCTTGCTGTTTCCTTTGCAAACCACCCCGCCTTTATCGGATCTGCCAGAGCTGCCATTGCGCTCGGCCACTTGTGTTGTTTGCCCGTTTTGCCGCATGTCGGCAGAGGTTTACGGGCCAGGTGCCAGGCTGGGGCAGCCCTTTTTTGAGGTTCACGTCTTCAAAAGAGCGTGAAAAAACGGGTTTTCACAACTTCACAAGAGTGTGGCGAGCAAATGAATAGTTTGGCGTTTGTACAAGCACCATCAGCGTCTGGGGCAGCCCAATTACACAGGATCGAGCCTTCCTCAAAAACCGGAGCTTGAGCCTGTCCGCTACGGATTGGTTGCACGAATCGCACGCTTTGACCATAAGTCGAATTGCCACAGGCGCCCATGAATGCGTTCATAGGCAGATTAGCCCGGCAGGAAGCGTGTGCTGAAGTTGCAAAGAATTGCGAAACGGACATGGCGATCCTGGCCATGGGTAACCTGGGGCAACACGTGAACCGCCCCGTCACTCCTGGCAGCCATGCCGTCAATTTGGTGCTGCAGATTTTGGAGACGCGTTAAATGGCGCATAACGAAGCAGTCGACGTAGTTCTGGTAGGGGCCGGCATCATGAGTGCCACCCTGGCCGTACTGCTCAAGGAGCTCGACCCCGGCCTCAAGCTGGAAGTCGTTGAGCTGATGGATTCGGGTGCCGCGGAGAGTTCCAACCCGTGGAACAACGCCGGTACCGGCCACGCCGGGCTGTGTGAGCTGAACTACACGCCACAGGCCGCCGATGGCTCCATCGACATCAAGAAAGCCGTGCACATCAACACCCAGTTCGAGGTGTCGAAACAGTTCTGGGCGTACCTGACCAAGAAGGGCACCTTCGGCTCGTCCAAGTCGTTCATCAGCCCGGTCCCGCACCTGAGCTTCGTGCAGGGCGACAAAGGCGTGTCCTTCCTCAAGAAGCGTTTTGAGACCCTCAGCCAGCATCACGCGTTTTCGGACATGCACTACACCGAAGACCGCAGCGAAATGGCCGAGTGGATGCCGCTGATGATGCCGGGCCGCCCGCTTGACGAAAAAATCGCCGCGACCCGCGTGATGAACGGCACCGACGTCAACTTCGGCGCCCTGACCAATCAGTTGCTCAGCCACCTGACCAGTTCGCCGGATGCCCAGGTCAAATACTGCAAGCGCGTCACCGGCCTCAAGCGTAACGGCGCCGGCTGGACCGTGAGCATCAAGGACGTCAACAGCGGCAACAGCCGCGAAGTGGACGCCAAGTTCGTGTTCCTCGGCGCCGGTGGTGCGGCCCTGCCGCTGCTGCAAGCCTCGGGCATCGAAGAAAGCAAAGGCTTCGGCGGTTTCCCGGTCAGTGGCCAGTGGCTGCGTTGCGACAACCCGGAAGTGGTCAAACAGCACCAGGCCAAGGTCTACAGCCAGGCTGCCGTGGGTTCGCCGCCCATGTCCGTGCCGCACCTGGACACCCGCGTGGTGGATGGCAAGAAGTCGCTGCTGTTCGGGCCATACGCAGGCTTTACCACCAAGTTCCTCAAGCACGGCTCGTTCCTTGACCTGCCGATGTCGATTCGCGCTGGCAATATTGGCCCGATGCTGGCCGTGGCCCGCGACAACATGGATCTGACCAAGTACCTGGTCAGCGAAGTGCGCCAATCCATGGAGCAGCGCCTGGAATCCCTGCGTCGCTTCTACCCCGAGGCAAAAGCCGAAGACTGGCGCCTGGAAGTGGCCGGCCAGCGGGTGCAGATCATCAAGAAAGACCCGAAGAAAGGCGGCGTGCTGCAATTCGGCACCGAGCTGGTGGCGGCCAAGGACGGTTCGCTCGCGGCGCTGCTGGGCGCATCTCCGGGTGCCTCGGTGACCGTATCGATCATGCTGGAGCTGATTGAACGCTGCTTCCCGCAGAAGGCTGCCGGTGAATGGGCGAGCAAGCTGCACGAGATCTTCCCGGCGCGGGAAAAGGTCCTGGAGACGGATGCCGAGCTGTATCGCAAGATCAACACGCAGAACAACATCAGCCTTGAGCTGGTGGAGCCAAGCAACGAAGCCCAAAGCTACGCTTAAGGTTTGAATGCAAAAAAAAACGCCCCTCGGGGCGTTTTTTTGTGGCTCGGATAATCAGCCGCGGGCTTTTTCGATCAGCTCGATGTACTCGGCGGCGTTGCGCTGGTCCTTGATCAGGTCAACGAAGGTCTGGCCATGCTCGTCCTGGCCATCCAGGTCCAGGCCTGCTTCTTGGAAAAAGCCCAGGAAACGCTCGAAGTCGTCGATACGCAGGCCGCGATAGGCCTTGATCAGTTTGTGCAGGGACGGCGAAGTCGCATCAACCGGCTCGAAGTCCAGGAACAACTTGATTTGGTCGTCACCGATCTCGTCGCCAATCACCTGTTTCTTATCTTTACGCATTACCGACTCCAGCCTGCAGACATTTACACGGGGTTTGAAGTCTACCTGCGCGACGCAGGATGTGGGAGGGGCTCAATCGAACTGGGCAAGCATCCAGCGTTGGTAGTCAGCCACACCGGCATCACCTTCTCGCGGCGCCCAATCAGCCAGCTCCCCCTCACCCACCGGTCGATAAGGCCCGGCCTTGCATTCGAACATCACAGTGTCAGGCTCCAGCACCACCAGGCCATGGAATACGCCCGGCGGCAAGTCGACACCGGCGCACTTACCACCCGCCTGCATCACGCGCTTGGCAATCACTTCACCCGTTTCGGTGAATATCAGCAGACCCAGGGCCCCCTGAAGCACCAGCAAGGTCTCCGCCTTGTCGGCACTCAGGTGACGATGGGGCGGTACATATGTGCTCGGTTGCAGGGCCACAGCCAAGCGATGGCAAGGTTCTTCCATCTGATGGAAATTATGGTGATATCGGCCACGGGGGCTGGCGGCCGCTTTCTCGGCCAATTCGGCAAACAGGGTCTGATCAAGAAAGCGGGCCATCGATTACATTCCTTTAACGGCAAAGATGCCATTGGCGTTACGCCAGTAGCCTTTGTAGTCCATGCCATACCCGAAGATATAGCGGTCGACGCAAGGCAGCCCAACAAAATCGGCTTTCAATTCAGGGCGGGCCTTGCGGTCGTGGTCTTTATCGATCAACACAGCGGTATGCACTTTGCGCGCGCCGGCATGTTTGCAGAAATCGATGATCGCGCCCAGGGTATGACCTTCATCGAGGATGTCATCGATGATCAGCACATCGCGGTCAATGAACGAAACTTCCGGCTTGGCCTTCCAGAACAGATCGCCGCCGCTGGTTTCGTTGCGATAACGGGTGGCGTGCAGGTAAGAGGCTTCCAGTGGGAATTGCAGGTGGGTGAGCAATTTACCGGCGAAGATCAGGCCACCGTTCATCACACAAAAGACCACCGGGTTGGTGTCGGCCATTTCGCGGGTGATGTGCTCGCCGACCTTGGCGATTGCTGCTTCGACCTGCGCTTCGGTGTACAGGCAGTCAGCCTCGTGCATGATTTGACGGATATGCTCGAGATCAGCAGACATGGCGCTCTCCAAGGGGGTGCTGTGGCAAGAAAAGCGGGCGAAGGTACGCTTCTCGTGCGCTCCAATCAAGCCTTTATGGACTAACGTACTTGATGTCTATAGGACAACACTCTCGGATAGATTAATCTAGGCCGGTTTTTTTGCCCGCCGCCGGAGCCTTTCCCATGCCCACTCGCGAGATCCGCCACCCGCTGATCCGACACAAACTCGGCCTTATGCGCCGTGCCGACATTAGCACGAAGAATTTCCGTGAGCTTGCTCAGGAAGTCGGAGCGCTGCTGACTTACGAAGCCACCAAGGATTTACCCCTGGAAACCTACGAGATCCCCGGTTGGGCCGGTCCCGTACAAGTGGAAAAAATCGCCGGTAAGAAAATTACCGTCGTCCCTATCCTGCGCGCCGGTATCGGCATGCTCGAAGGTGTACTCAGCCTGATCCCGGGCGCCAAGGTCAGCGCCGTGGGCGTTGCCCGCAATGAAGAAACACTGCAGGCCCACACCTACCTGGAGAAGCTCGTTCCGGAAATCAACGAG
Organism: Pseudomonas sp. W15Feb34; assembly: GCF_023127765.1. Taxonomy (NCBI): domain Bacteria; kingdom Pseudomonadati; phylum Pseudomonadota; class Gammaproteobacteria; order Pseudomonadales; family Pseudomonadaceae; genus Pseudomonas; species Pseudomonas sp. W15Feb34. The sequence continues at coordinate 255,546 of NZ_SPKN01000009.1, read as the reverse complement.
CGCCTGGCCATGATCATCGACCCGATGCTCGCCACCGGTAGCTCCATGGTCGCGACCATCGACCTGCTGAAAAAAGCCGGCTGCCGGGACATCCGTGCCATGGTGCTGGTGGCCGCGCCCGAAGGCATCGCCGCCGTCGAGAAAGCCCATCCGGATGTGCAGATCTACACCGCATCCATTGATGAGCGCCTGAATGAACACGGCTACATCATCCCAGGCCTTGGCGATGCCGGTGACAAGATCTTCGGCACCAAGCAGAAGGACGCGTGAACATGCAGGATGAATTCAACGACCCGCTTTGGCGCCAGATCCTGTCTGGCGCACAGATGCTCTTCGTAGCATTTGGCGCGCTGGTGTTGATGCCGCTGATCACAGGTCTTGATCCAAACGTCGCACTGTTCACCGCCGGCCTGGGCACATTGCTGTTCCAGGTGGTGACAGGGCGGCAGGTGCCGGTATTTTTGGCATCGAGCTTCGCGTTTATCACACCGATCATCCTCGCCAAAGGCCAGTTCGGCCTGGCGGCGACCATGGGCGGGGTGATGGCGGCCGGTTTCGTCTATACGTTCCTGGGCCTGGCCGTGAAGGTCAAGGGCACCGGCTTTATCGATCGGCTGCTGCCACCGGTGGTCATCGGCCCGGTGATCATCTCGATCGGCCTGGCCATGGCACCGATTGCCGCCAATATGGCCATGGGCAAGTCCGGCGACGGTGCCGAGTTGATTCATTACCAGACGGCGATGCTGATCTCGATGCCCGCACTGCTGACCACCTTGATCGTGGCCGTGTTCGGCAAAGGCATTTTCCGCCTGGTGCCGATCATCTCCGGCGTACTGGTGGGTTTTGCCATGTCGTTCTATTTTGGCGTGGTCGACACCGCAAAGATCGCGGCTGCGCCGTGGTTCGCCCTGCCCCACTTTACCGCGCCGGAGTTCAACTGGCAGGCGATCCTGTTTATCGTCCCGGTGGCCCTGGCCCCGGCGATCGAACATATCGGCGGTGTGATTGCGGTGGGCAGCGTGACCGGTCGCGACTACCTGAAAAAGCCCGGCCTGCACCGCACCTTGCTGGGTGACGGTATCGCCACTACGGCTGCCGGCATGTTTGGCGGCCCGCCGAACACCACCTACGCCGAGGTGACCGGCGCAGTGATGCTGACCAAGAACTACAACCCGAAAATCATGACCTGGGCGGCAGTGTTTGCCATCAGCCTGGCGTTTATCGGCAAGTTCGGCGCACTGCTGCAGAGCATCCCCGTGCCAGTGATGGGCGGGATTCTGTGCCTGCTGTTCGGCTCGATTGCCGCGGTGGGGATGAACACGCTGATTCGCCACAGGATCGACCTGGGTGAAGCACGCAACCTGGTGATTGTGTCGGTAACCCTGGTATTCGGGATTGGCGGTGTGCTGGTCGGCACCGGCACCGGCCCGGACGATTTCGGCCTCAAGGGCATCGCCCTGTGTGCCGTGGTGGCGATTGGTTTGAACCTGTTGCTGCCGGGCAATGATGGCTGGAAGAACAAGAAGCCGGATGAGCCGCTGATCTAACCATCGACACAAAACCAATGTGGGAGGGGGCTTGCTCCCGATGGCAGTGTCTCAGTCAATACAACTGTTGACTGACACTCCGCTATCGGGAGCAAGCCCCCTCCCACATTTGGTTTCTGTGTGGCTTAGAGCTCGCCGAGCCCATCAATCAGCGCCTGGTTCTGCTCAGGCGTACCGATACTGATCCGCAGGAACTGGGCAATCCGCTCCTGCTTGAAGTGCCGCACGATAACCCCCTGCTCACGCAACTTGGCTGCCAATCCAGCAGCGTCATGCCGTGGGTGGCGCGCAAAGATGAAGTTCGCCGCCGAGGGCAACACTTCAAACCCTTTGCCTTCCAGTTGCGCGACCACCTTGTTGCGGCTGTCGATCACCATCTGGCAGGTCTGCTCGAAGTATTCACGGTCTTCGAACGCCGCCGCCGCGCCAACAATCGCCAGGCGATCCAGCGGGTAGGAGTTGAAGCTGTTCTTGACCCGCTCCAGCGCCTCGATCAGGTCCGGATGCCCCACGGCCAGGCCCACACGCAAACCGGCCAGTGAGCGCGATTTGGACAGGGTCTGGGTCACCAGCAGGTTCGGGTAACGGTCCACCAGGCTGATGGCGGTTTCGCCACCGAAGTCGATGTAGGCTTCGTCGACCACCACCACCGAATCCGGGCTGGCCTTGAGGATCTGCTCCACCGCATCCAGCGCCAGTACGCAGCCGGTGGGTGCGTTAGGGTTGGGGAAGATGATCCCGCCGTTGGGCCTGGCATAGTCAGATGCGCGAATCTGGAACTGCTCGTCCAACGCCAGCGCGTCGTACTTGATGCCGTAGAGGCCACAGTACACGGGGTAAAAGCTGTAGCTGATATCCGGGAACAGCAGTGGCAGATCGTGCTGGAACAGGCCATGAAAGATGTGCGCCAGGACTTCATCGGAACCGTTGCCCAGGAATACCTTCCCGGCGTCGATTCCGTAATACCTGGCCACTGCCTGTTTAAGCAGGTCGCTGTTGGGGTCCGGGTACAGACGCAAGTTGTCGTTCAACTCGGCCTGCATCGCTGCCAATGCCTTGGGCGATGGGCCGTATGGGTTTTCGTTGGTGTTGAGCTTGACCAGCTTGGTCAGCTTCGGTTGCTCACCGGGTACGTAAGGCACAAGGTCCTTGACGAAAGGGCTCCAGAATTTGCTCATGCCTTACTCTCCCTTGACGATGCGGTATTCAGCGCTGCGTGCGTGAGCGCTGAGGGATTCACCACGGGCCAGCACCGAGGCAGTCTTGCCCAGCTCGGAAGCACCTTGTGGCGAGCAGAAGATAATCGACGAACGCTTCTGGAAGTCGTACACCCCCAGCGGCGATGAAAAACGCGCAGTGCCGGAGGTCGGCAACACGTGGTTAGGCCCGGCGCAGTAGTCGCCCAGGGCTTCGCTGGTGTGACGCCCCATGAAGATCGCACCGGCGTGACGAATCGACGGCAACCAGGCTTGCGGGTCCGCTACGGACAGCTCCAGGTGTTCCGGCGCGATGCGGTTGGCCACTTCGATGGCTTGCTCCATATCACGCACCAGAATCAGTGCGCCGCGGCCATTGATCGACTTCTCGATGATTTCGGCACGCTCCATGGTCGGCAGCAGCTTATTGATGCTGGCGGCGACCTTGTCGAGGAACTCGGCATCGGGGCTGACCAGGATCGCCTGGGCATCTTCGTCGTGCTCAGCCTGGGAGAACAGGTCCATGGCGATCCAGTCCGGATCGGTCTGGCCGTCACACACCACCAGAATTTCCGAAGGGCCGGCGATCATGTCGATGCCGACCTGGCCGAACACATGGCGCTTGGCGGTGGCGACGTAGATGTTGCCTGGGCCAACAACCTTGTCGACCTTCGGCACGCTTTCGGTGCCATAGGCCAAGGCCGCGACGGCCTGGGCGCCACCGATGGTGAACACGCGGTCGACACCCGCGATGCAGGCGGCAGCCAGCACCAGCTCGTTGATTTCACCACGAGGGGTCGGCACCACCATGACCACTTCAGTGACGCCCGCCACTTTGGCCGGAATCGCGTTCATTAACACGGACGACGGATAAGAGGCTTTACCGCCCGGCACGTAAAGGCCGGCACGGTCCAACGGCGTGACCTTCTGGCCCAGTACGGTGCCATCGGCTTCGGTGTAGCTCCAGGAGTCCTGCTTCTGCTTTTCGTGGTAGCTGCGTACCCGCGCCGCTGCGACTTCCAGGGCTTCGCGCTGGGGCGCGGTGATACGCGTCAGGGCCAGCTCAAGGCGCTCGCGGGGCAGGATCAGGTCCGCCATCGACTTGACGTCCAGGCCGTCGAACTGACGGGTGAAGTCCACCAGCGCCGCATCACCGCGCTCGCGCACGGCCTTGATAATGTCGAGCACCCGCTGGTTGACCGAATCGTCGGACACGCTTTCCCAGCTCAGCAGATGATCCAGATGATGGGCGAAATCCGGGTCGGCAGCGTTGAGTCGGGCAATTGCAGTGGACGTGGTCATAGCGAGGGCCTCAATAGAATTGGCAAAAACTCAGGCGCCCTAAACTAGCAGTCGTTTCCGCTTGGGCACCTGAGAATTCTGGCTATGAGGCGGATAGACGGGCGCAGCCTTTGGGCTACGCGGGTGAGTCAACCGCGGTGTCGAGACTCCACTGCCTTGCGCAGGGTGTCGATCAACGCCTGGATACGGGCGTGTTGCATCTTCATAGAAGCTTTGTTGACGATCAGGCGAGAGCTGATGTCGGCGATGAAATCCTGTGGCTCCAAACCGTTGGCGCGCAGGGTGTTGCCGGTGTCGACCACGTCGATGATCTTGTCGGCCAGGCCGATCAGCGGTGCCAGCTCCATCGAGCCGTAGAGCTTGATGATATCGACCTGGCGGCCCTGTTCGGCGTAGTAGCGCTTGGCGACGTTGACGAACTTGGTCGCCACTCGCAGACGGCCCTTGGGCTCGACATCACCGACACGGCCAGCGGTCATCAACTTGCACAGCGCGATACGCAGGTCCAGTGGCTCATATAAGCCCTGGCCACCGTATTCCATCAGCACATCCTTACCCGCGACACCGAGGTCGGCGGCACCATGTTCAACGTAGGTCGGCACGTCGGTAGCCCGCACGATCAGCAGGCGAACATCGTCCTGGGTCGTGGGGATGATCAGCTTGCGGCTCTTGTCCGGATTCTCGGTCGGCACGATGCCCGCTTCAGCCAGAAGCGGCAACGTGTCGTCAAGGATGCGGCCCTTGGACAGTGCGATGGTCAACATGGGAACGTCAGTCCTTCATCAGGCTATTGCTGTCCGGTCACAAACAGTGCCAGACACAGATCAAGGCCATGACAGCCTCGATTTGAAACAAACCAGTGTGTAGGAGCGAGCTTGCTCACCCCTACAGGGCAGTGGGGGGTTAGCCCGGTACGCGGCGGATTTTAGCGCCGAGCATCTGCAGTTTTTCTTCGATGCACTCGTAGCCACGGTCTATGTGGTAGATGCGGTCGATCAGGGTGTCGCCTTCGGCGCACAGTGCCGAGATTACCAGGCTGGCGGAAGCACGCAGGTCGGTAGCCATTACTGGCGCGCCCTTGAGCTTGTCGATGCCGGTGACGATGGCCGTGTTGCCTTCGACCTGGATCTTGGCGCCCATGCGGTGCAGTTCGTACACGTGCATGAAGCGGTTTTCGAAGATGGTCTCGATCACGGCACCGGTGCCTTCGGCAATGGCGTTCAGGGAGATGAACTGCGCTTGCATGTCGGTCGGGAACGCCGGGTATGGAGCGGTACGCACGTTGACGGCTTTTGGCCGCTTGCCGTGCATGTTCAGCTCGATCCAGTCTTCGCCGGTGGTGATCTCTGCGCCGGCTTCCTTGAGTTTTTCCAGGACGGCTTCAAGGATGGTCGGATCGGTGTCCTTGACCTTCACGCGGCCACCGGTCACGGCAGCGGCAACCAGGTAGGTACCGGTCTCGATGCGGTCAGGCATGACTTTGTAGGTGGCGGTGTGCAGACGCTTTACACCATCAATAGTGATGGTGTCAGTGCCAGCACCGGAAACCTTCGCGCCCATGGCGTTCAGGAAATTGGCCAGGTCGACCACTTCCGGCTCACGCGCAGCGTTTTGCAGCACGCTGCGGCCGTTGGCCAGGGCAGCGGCCATCATGATGTTTTCGGTACCGGTCACACTGACGGTATCAAAGAAGAAGTTCGCGCCACGCAGGCCGCCTTCCGGCGCCTTGGCCTTGATGTAGCCGCCTTCGACGTCGATGACTGCGCCCATGGCCTCAAGGCCACGGATGTGCAGGTCGACCGGACGCGAACCAATGGCGCAACCGCCAGGCAAGGCCACCTCGGCTTCGCCGAAACGAGCAACCATCGGGCCCAGCACCAGGATCGACGCGCGCATGGTTTTCACCAGTTCGTACGGGGCGATCAGGGTCTTGATGGTGCGCGGGTCGATTTCGACGGCCAGCTTCTCGTCGATCACCGGCTCAATGCCCATGCGGCCGAACAGCTCGATCATGGTGGTAATGTCGTGCAGGTGCGGCAGGTTGGCTACAGTCACCGGGCCATCGCACAGCAGGGTCGCTGCCAGGATCGGCAAGGCGGAGTTTTTCGCACCGGAAATGCGGATCTCGCCATCAAGGCGGGCACCACCGGTAATAATCAATTTATCCATAAGAATCTCGACGCCTTGGGGGCTCAGGTGCGCTCGGCCCAGGCCGCGCGGCTGAAAAATTTCATAGTGACCGCATGGATGCTGCCATCGGTGATCCATGGGTTCAAATGGGCATAGATCTGCTGCTGACGCTTGACCGGGCTCAATGCCGCCAGTTCATCGCTAATCACGTTCAGCTGGAAATTGCAGCCTTCGCCTTCAACTTCAACAGTCGTTTCCGGCAGCTTTCCTTCAAGGAAGCTCTTAACTTCTAGGGCCTGCATGCTCAACCTCTATCGGCGCCCAGTGCGCACGGGTCGCACATCATACAAAAAAGCCCCGCGCCTGCGAACCCCGCATAGCAGGACTCTGACGGGGGGCTTTTCTGATAAATGTGTATTAAGGGTGTGCCAACAGCTCGGTCAGGCCGGAAACCTCGGCAATCTCGCGCATGTCCTCAGGCAAGGCACGGATACTGAGCGGCTTTTTTGCCGCTTCGGCATCGCGCATGAAGCACAGCAGCAACGACAGGCCGACACTGCTGGACTTGGTCACCGCCGAGCAATCGAGTACCACTTCGGGCGCCTTGCTGGCCTTGATCAGCGCCTGGCCCTGCTTGCGCAGGTCAGGCCCGGTACGGTAATCGAGCACGCCGCTGAGCAACAGCTCGCCGGCGTCGCCGATACGAACAGCCGCCTCGGTCATTGCGCAGGCTTCCCGGCAGCTTTGTCGGTTTCTTCCTTGGCCTTGGCCACTTCACCGGCCCAACCATTGATGGTCTTGTCCAGGTTATTGCCATTGCGCTGCATCGCATCGGCGAACTGGTCACGGAACAGCTTGCCGATGTTGATGCCGTTGATGACCACGTTGCGCAGCTTCCATTCACCGTTGATTTTCGTCAGGGTGTAGGACACCGGATAGATCGCGCCATTGCTGCCCGAGACTTTCATCCCGACCTCGGCACGGTCGCCCGACTCCTCCCTGGCAGGGTCAACGACGATGCCCTGGTTGTTGTATTCCAGCAGAGCGTTGCCGTAAAACTGGAACAGACCACGCTTGAAGTTTTCCTGGAACGTCTGCATCTGCGCCGGGGTTGCCTTGCGCGAATACTTGACCGTCATGATGCTTTTGGAAATACCTTCGGCATCGACCACCGGGCCAACAATCGTGTTGAGTGCTTCGTAGAACCTGGAAGGGTCTTGCTTGTACTGCTCTTTGTTGGCCTTCAGGTCGGCCAGCATCCTGCTGGTCGTGTCCTGCACCAAATCGTGCGCAGAACCTGCCGCATTGGCCATCAGCGGCAACGCTGCAAGCAGTACCAGCAGGCCACGTCGCAAGGTAGAGATCATGAACAGATTCCTCATTTAGCGTCTTTATTGACCGTATTGAGCAGGAATTTACCGATCAGGTCTTCAAGTACCAACGACGACTGTGTGTCGTGGATTGTAGAGCCATCCTTGAGCAAGGCTGTTTCCCCGCCCACGCTGACACCGATGTATTTCTCGCCAAGCAGCCCCGCAGTGAGGATAGATGCCGTGGAGTCGGTCGGCAGGTTATCTACCTTCTTGTCCACCTGCATGGTCACTCGCCCGGTGAAGCTGTCGCGGTCCAGATCGATTGCCGTGACCTTGCCGATTGTAACGCCGGCCATGGTCACTTTGGCTCTGACCGTCAAACCGGCGATATTGTCGAAATACGCGTAAAGTTTATAGGTATCGGCGGTGGGGCTGGCCGACAGGCCGCTGACTCGCAGGGCCAACAACAGTAAAGCCAGGATGCCAGCCAGCAAGAAAAGGCCGACACCGATCTCCACAGTGCGGTTTTGCATCAGAAATCTCCAAACATCAAGGCGGTCAAAATGAAGTCAAGGCCCAGTACCGCCAGCGAGGCGTACACAACGGTCTTGGTAGTGGCACGACTGATCCCTTCTGAGGTGGGCTCGCAGTCATAGCCTTGGAATACGGCAATCCACGTCACCACAAAGGCAAAGACAATGCTCTTTATGATGCCGTTGAGCACGTCACCGGTGAAGGTCACGCTGTTTTGCATGTTGGCCCAGTAGGAACCGTCATAGACGCCCAACCAGTCAACCGCCACCCACGAACCGCCCCAGATACCCACCACGCTGAAAATCATCGCCAGCAATGGCAGGGAAATGAAGCCGGCCCACAGGCGCGGGGCAACAATGTACTTGAGCGGGTCCACACCGATCATTTCCAGGCTGGACAGTTGCTCGGTGGACTTCATGTTGCCGATTTCGGCGGTCAGCGCCGAACCTGCACGCCCCGCGAACAGCAAGGCAGTGACCACCGGGCCGAGCTCACGCAGCAGGGTCAAGGCCACCATCTGGCCTACCGCCTGCTCCGAGCCGTAGCTGGACAGGATGTTGAAGCCCTGCAGCGCCAGCACCATGCCGATGAACACCCCGGAGACCACAATGATCACCAGGGACATCACACCCACTGCGTGCAGCTGCTTGAGCAGCAGGCCGAAGCCCCCGCCGATGCCGCCGCGGCCCAGCAAGGCGTGGAACAGGAAAATGGTCGAACGCCCCAGGACTTCGATGATGTCGATGCCCGAGCGACCGAAAAGGCGAACCTTTTCGATAAGAGATGTCTTGCGCATCAGCGCTTCCCCAGAAGATCTGAGCGGTAGTCCGCTGCCGGAAAGTGAAAAGGCACCGGGCCATCGGGATCGCCGGTCATGAATTGGCGGATACGCGGGTTATCGGCGTTCATCAGCTCTTCAGGCGTACCCTGCCCCAGCACTTGGCCATCACCCACTACATACAGGTAGTCGGCGATGCTCGCGGTTTCGGCCAGATCGTGGGAGACCACAATGCTGGTGATACCCAATGCATCATTGAGCAGGCGGATCAGACGCACCAGCACACCCATGGCGATCGGGTCCTGCCCCACGAATGGCTCGTCGTACATAAGGATCTGCGGGTCGAGGGCAATGGCCCGCGCCAGGGCGACACGGCGCTTCATACCGCCGGACAATTCGTCCGGCATCAGGTCGATGGCACCGCGAAGGCCAACGGCCTGCAGCTTCAGCAACACAATGTCACGAATCATTTCATCGGACAGCTGGGTATGTACCCGCAGCGGGAACGCCACGTTTTCGAAAACATCGAGGTCGGTAAACAGCGCGCCGCTCTGGAACAGCACGCCCATATGCTTGCGCGCATCGAACAGATCGCTGCGCGACAGCGTCGGCAGGTTCTGGCCGTTGACCCACACTTCGCCGGCACTGGGGCGCAATTGCATGCCCATCAGGCGTAACAGGGTGGTCTTGCCGCAACCGGAAGGCCCCATGATGCCCGTGACCTTGCCGCGAGGAATGCGAATATCGACGTTATTGAAGATGCTGCGCGAACCGCGCTTGAAGGTAAGGCCCTTCAGCTCGACCGCGTAGGCGTTATCGGCACTCATCTAATCTCCTTGGGATGCAGCCTTTCACTCAGACACCATGTGTGCGACTTTGGTTTGCAACGGATGCGCAATAATTAGGCACATGGGTTAGGCGGACCGAACTGGCGGCGAACTATATCACCGCTGGTGCGGCGCCCCCAAGGCCGGAACAGCGCTCGTTCAGATTTAGGACAGGGAATAACCGTTACCGAAGGTGATTGGCTGGAACTTCGCGCACAAAGCCTGACGAACTTACGTGAGGGAATTGATCATTACCGCTATAATCGCCGCCTTTTCGTCAGGCTATACGATTTCAGACATGAGCCAATCCAGCGAACTTGTTCAATCCGCACAACGCACCATCCGCCTAGAGCTTGAAGCCGTAGAAGGCTTGCTGGCCCATATCAACGCGGATTTCGTGCGCGCCTGCGAGATGATCCTGGCCAGCAAGGGCCGCGTTGTCGTGGTCGGCATGGGTAAATCCGGCCACATCGGCAACAAGATCGCCGCCACCCTGGCAAGCACCGGGACCACCGCTTTTTTCGTGCATCCGGCCGAAGCCAGCCACGGCGACATGGGCATGATCACCAAGGATGACGTGATTCTGGCGCTGTCCAATTCCGGCACCACCAACGAAATCGTGACCCTGTTGCCGTTGATCAAGCGCCTGGGCATCCAGATGATCAGCCTCACGGGCAACCCGGAATCGACCCTGGCCAAGGCCGCCGACGTCAACCTCAACGTGCACGTGGCCCATGAGGCCTGCCCGTTGAACCTGGCACCGACTTCCTCCACCACCGCCGCACTGGTCATGGGCGATGCCCTGGCGGTGGCGCTGCTGGAGGCCCGCGGGTTTACCGCAGAAGACTTCGCATTTTCCCATCCAGGCGGTGCCCTCGGGCGTCGCTTGCTGCTGAAAGTGGAAAATGTCATGCATTCGGGCGCCGAACTGCCAAGCGTTCCACGCGGTACCCTGCTCAGGGATGCGCTGATGGAAATGACCCGCAAGGGCCTCGGCATGACGGCAATCCTGGAGACCGACGGACGCTTGGCCGGGATATTCACCGACGGTGATCTGCGCCGCACCCTGGACCGCACCATTGATATTCACACCGCCACCATCGACGCGGTGATGACACCCCACGGCAAGACCGCCCGCGCTGAAATGCTCGCGGCTGAAGCGCTGAAAATCATGGAAGACCACCGGATCGGCGCGCTGATCGTCGTCGATAACGATGATCGACCGATCGGAGCCCTTAACCTTGGCGACTTGCTGCGCGCAGGAGTGATGTAAATGACCAGCGATCTGTTGCAACGCGGTAAAAACATCAAGCTGGCGATTTTCGACGTTGACGGCGTGCTGACCGACGGCCGCCTGTACTTTCTCGAAGACGGCAGCGAATTCAAGACATTCAATACGCTCGATGGCCAGGGCATCAAGATGTTGATGGCGGCGGGTGTGCAAACGGCGATTATCAGTGGTCGAAAGACGCCGGTTGTGGAACGCCGCGCACAAAACCTCGGAATTGCTCACCTGTATCAGGGCCGCGAGGATAAACTGGTGGTGCTGGACGAGCTTCTTGGCCAACTCAACCTAAGCTATGAACAAGTCGCCTATCTGGGTGATGACCTGCCCGACCTGCCGGTGATTCGCCGGGTGGGCCTGGGCATGGCGGTCGCGAATGCCGCGGCGTTTGTGCGCGAACACGCCCATGGCATCACCACCGCCCGTGGCGGCGAAGGTGCTGCCCGCGAGTTCTGCGAGTTGATCCTGCGTGCCCAGGGCAGCCTTGAAGCGGCCCACGCCGCCTACCTATAGAGCGTTATATGCTGAGCAAAAAGATTCGCAACTTCCTGCTATTCGGGGTCATTGCCGCGCTGTTCCTGGCGGTGGGCTACTGGAATATCAGCCCGGAGCGCTTTCTCGACAAGCCTGTTGCGCAGGTTGACGAAGGTGTTATCGACTATTACGCCACCAACGCCTACAGCATTCAGTTCCTGCCAGACGGCAAGGTGCAGTATGAAATGACGTCGGACAAGGTCGAGCACTTGAAGGCCTCTGAAGTCAGCCTGCTGACCAATCCGGACCTGAACCTGTATCGCGGCACCGAATTCCCGTGGCATGTCACCAGCAAGCGTGGCGAGGTCAACCCGGACGGCACCGAAGTTGAACTGATCGACTCGGTCCGCGTCGCACGTACAGACGCGCAGAACCGCGACACCATCATTACCAGCAGTCGCATGACGGTATTCCCACAGAAGCAATATGCGCAGACCGAGCAAGACGTTAGAATCGACGGCGCTGGCGGTGTATCGACTGGCAAGGGAATGAAAGCGTATTTGAAAGAAAGCAGGATACACCTGCTATCGAACGTAAGAGGACAGTATGAGGCTCGTTAAAACCCTCCCTATTTTGCTCGGTCTGGGCGCAGCACTGGGAAGCGTGAGCGCCTGGGCTCTGCCGAACGATAGCCAGCAACCGATCCACATCTCGGCTGACGATGCGCAGCTCGATGACAAGCAAGGTGTTGCCACCTACACCGGCGGCGTCATCATCACCCAGGGTTCGATGAAGATCACCGGTAATACGGTGACCTTGACGCGTACCCAGGCCGGCGATATCGATGTCGTGACCTCGGTGGGCAACCTGGCTTACTTCGAACAGAAGCAAAAGGCAGAAGACCCAGGCCCGATGAAAGGCTACGGCAAGACCATTCAATACCATGCCCAGCAAAATCGCATCGTACTGATCGATCAGGCCAAAGTGCTCAGCGCCGACGGTAACTCGACCGAAGGCGAGAAAATCGTCTACAACACCAAGACCCAGGTCGCTCAGGCCGGTCGCGCCAATGGCAACAAGGTCACCGCACCTCGTCCACGTATCGACATGGTTATCCAGCCGAAGAAGAAGGCCGAGTAATGGCAACCCTGAAAGCCCAGCATCTGGCCAAGGCCTATAAAAGCCGCCAGGTGGTACGTGATGTCAGCCTGTCGATCGACAGCGGCCAGATCGTCGGCTTGCTCGGCCCCAACGGTGCCGGCAAGACCACCTGCTTCTATATGATCGTCGGGCTGGTCCAGGCGGATCAGGGTCGCGTATTGATCGACGACCTGGACGTCAGCCACCAGCCCATGCACGGTCGTGCACGCGCCGGCATTGGTTATCTGCCCCAGGAAGCGTCGATCTTCCGCAAACTGTCGGTAGCCGACAACATCATGGCGATCCTCGAGACCCGCAAGGAACTCGACCGCGACGGCCGCCGCAAAGAGCTGGAAAGCCTGTTGCAGGAGTTCCACATCAACCATATTCGCGACAACCTCGGCATGAGCCTGTCCGGTGGTGAGCGCCGCCGCGTGGAAATCGCCCGCGCCCTGGCCACCGCACCGAAGTTCATCCTGCTGGATGAGCCGTTTGCCGGCGTTGACCCGATTTCGGTCGGCGATATCAAGCAGATCATTCACCACCTCAAGGCCAAGGGTATTGGCGTGCTGATCACCGACCACAACGTCCGTGAGACGCTGGATATCTGTGAAACCGCCTATATCGTCAACGATGGTCAGTTGATTGCTGAAGGCGACGCCGAGACCATCCTGGCCAATGAACTGGTCAAGGAAGTTTATCTGGGTCACGAGTTCCGCCTGTAGACGGAGTGGTATCACGCCTTTCGCCGGAGCGCGCAGGAGTCAATAGAAACCTTGGTTTTTTTATTGTTACCGCGCTCTAGGCAAAGGCCCTGATATCAGGCATATAATTTGCTTATGTTGGCGCTCACGCGCCCTGTCGTGGATGGCGCATTGCGCCGGCGAATAAGGTGTTAAGCCCCTGCCATGAAACCATCGCTAGTCCTGAGAATGGGCCAGCAGCTGACGATGACACCGCAGCTGCAACAGGCCATCCGCCTGCTCCAATTGTCGACCCTGGACCTGCAGCAGGAAATCCAGGAGGCCCTGGAGTCCAATCCGATGCTCGAACGCCAGGAAGAAGGCGACGACTTCGACAATGCCGACCCACTGGCCGACAACATCGAGCAAAAACCCAATCCCGACGTGCAGGAACCCTCCTACCAGGAAACCGCCCCTACGGTGGACAACCTGGAAGAAGGCGAATGGAACGAACGCATTCCCAACGAGCTTCCCGTGGATACCGCATGGGAAGACGTTTACCAGACCAGCGCCAGCAGCCTGCCGAGCAATGATGATGACGAGTGGGACTTCACCACCCGCACCTCGGCCGGCGAGAGCCTGCAGAGCCACTTGCTGTGGCAACTCAACCTGGCGCCGATGTCGGACACTGATCGCCTGATCGCGGTTACGCTCATCGATTGCATCAATAACCAGGGTTACCTGGACGAAACCCTCGACGAGATCCTCGAAGCCTTCGACCCGGAACTGGACATCGAGCTGGACGAAATCGAAGCCGTCCTGCACCGCATCCAGCAATTCGAGCCCGCCGGCATCGGCGCCCGCACGCTCAGCGAGTGCCTGTTGCTGCAACTGCGCCAGTTGCCTGCCAAGACGCCATGGCTCGCCGAGGCCCAGCGCCTGGTCAGCGACTACATCGATCTGCTGGGTAGCCGCGACTATAGCCAGTTGATGCGCCGCATGAAGCTCAAGGAAGACGACTTGCGCCAGGTCATCGAGTTGGTGCAAAGCCTCAACCCGCGCCCCGGTTCGCAGATTGAATCCAGCGAAGCCGAATACGTGGTTCCCGACGTGATCGTGCGCAAGGACAACGAGCGCTGGCTGGTGGAGTTGAACCAGGAATCGGTGCCACGGCTGCGGGTCAACCCGCAATACGCAGGTTTTGTGCGCCGCGCCGATACCAGCGCCGACAATACCTTCATGCGCAACCAGTTGCAGGAAGCGCGATGGTTCATCAAGAGCCTGCAAAGCCGCAACGAAACCCTGATGAAAGTCGCCACCCAGATCGTCGAGCACCAGCGCGGGTTCCTGGAATACGGGGACGAAGCCATGAAGCCTCTGGTGCTGCACGATATCGCCGAAGCGGTAGGCATGCATGAATCGACAATTTCCCGGGTAACCACGCAAAAATTCATGCATACCCCGCGCGGTATTTATGAGCTGAAATACTTTTTCTCCAGCCACGTCAGCACCTCCGAAGGCGGCGAATGCTCGTCCACGGCGATCCGCGCGATCATCAAAAAACTGGTTGCCGCGGAAAATCAGAAAAAGCCGTTGAGTGACAGCAAGATCGCTGGTTTACTGGAGGCACAAGGTATTCAGGTCGCCCGTCGAACCGTCGCCAAGTACCGTGAGTCCCTTGGGATCGCGCCTTCCAGCGAGCGTAAGCGGTTGATGTGACGGGCGGGCCACAGCGTTCCAGTGGTGGGTATTCCTGCCCACCGCTTTATGCACTGGCAACGAAGGAGAAGCTGTATGCAAGTCAACATCAGTGGACACCAGCTGGAAGTCACCAAGCCCCTGCGTGAATACACCGAGAGCAAGCTGAACAAGCTTGCGGGCCATTTTGACAAGATCACCAACGTGCAGGTCATCATGGAGGTCGATAAGCTCAAGCAGAAAATCGAGGCCACCCTGCACGTACCGAATGCCAAGCTCGTCGCCAATGCGGAACACGAAGACATGTACGCGGCGATTGACTCGCTCTACGACAAGCTCGACCGCCAACTCATAAAGCATAAGGAAAAGAATCTGCACCTGATGCAAGGTACAGGTCGTTAACCCTCCCCCATGATCCAACTTCAAACCATCCTGACCCCCGGCCGTTCCCTTGTGAACGTGCCGGGCGGCAGTAAAAAGCGCGCCCTGGAACAAATTGCCAACCTGATCAGCAGCCAAGTGCCTGAGCTGGAGATGCAAGATGTTTTCGAGGCTCTGATTGCCCGTGAAAAACTCGGCTCCACCGGTTTTGGCAACGGCATCGCTATTCCTCACTGCCGCCTCGAAGGCTGCCAGACCCCGGTCAGCGCCTTGCTGCACCTGGAAAAACCCATCGACTTCGACGCCATCGACGGTGCTCCGGTTGACCTGCTGTTCGTGCTGCTGGTCCCGCAAGCCGCCACCGATGCGCACCTGGAACTGCTCCGGCAGATAGCCAGTATGCTCGACCGTAAGGAAGTACGTGACAAGTTGCGCAGTGCCAGCAGCAACGAGGCGCTGTATCAGGTCGTCCTGGATGAACAAAACGGGCAGTAATCATGCGTTTGATCATCGTCAGCGGCCGCTCCGGCTCAGGTAAAAGCACCGCCCTCAATGTGCTTGAGGACAACGGCTTCTATTGCATCGACAACCTGCCGGCCGGCCTGCTGCCGGAGTTGGCGGAGCGCGCCCTTATCCACACCGAGCTGGCGCAGCCGCTGGTCGCTGTGTCGATCGACGCCCGCAACCTGCCCAGCCACCTCTCGCGGTTCCCGGAACTGCTCGAAGAAGTGCGCGCCAAGCACATTCATTGCGATGTGCTGTACCTGGATGCCGATGAAGAAACCCTGCTCAAGCGTTTCTCCGAAACCCGTCGACGCCACCCGCTCAGCAGCGCCAACCGCTCCCTGGCCGAAGCCATTGAAGACGAGACCAAACTGCTGGGGCCGATCATTGATCTGGCCGACCTGAAGATCAACACCACCAGCCTGAACCTGTACCAGTTGCGTGACGCGATCAAGTTGCGCCTGCTGAATCAGCCCGAGCCGGGCACAGCGTTCCTGGTCGAGTCGTTTGGCTTCAAGCGTGGCATGCCGGTCGATGCCGACCTGGTGTTCGATGTGCGCTGCCTGCCCAACCCTTACTGGAAGCCGGAATTGCGCGATCAGTCGGGGCTGGATCAGCCCGTCGCCGACTACCTCGCCGCGCAGCCGGATGTGGAAGAGATGTTCCAGGACATCTCCAGCTACCTGCTTAAATGGTTGCCGCGTTTTGCCGCTAGCAATCGGGCGTATGTCACCATTGCCATTGGCTGCACGGGTGGCCATCACCGCTCGGTTTACCTGACTGAGCGGCTGGGCCAGGTGCTGCAACAAACCCTCAAGAATGTCCAGGTTCGCCACCGCGACCTAAGCTGAAAGGAACACCTGCGCGATGCCCGCTCTGGAAATTGAAATCATCAACAAGCTGGGCCTGCACGCCCGGGCGTCGGCAAAGTTCGTCGGCGTGGCCGGAAAGTTTCCCTGCCAGATCCGCGCCGGGCGCACACCGGAGTCCATGGTCGATGGCAAGAGCATCATGGCGATGATGATGCTGGCAGCCGGCAAGGGCACCACGATTCATCTGCACACTGCAGGCGAGCAAGAGCAGGAAGCGATGGCGGCGTTGGTTGAGCTGATCAACAACAAATTCGATGAAGGCGAATAACCGCCGATACGAGAGCTGGCTTCAGCCCAACGCCGTATCCATCACCATCATCAGGCAAAACCCGATACACAACCCCAGGCTGGCGAGCTTTTCGTGACCGTTGCGACGCGATTCGGGGATGACTTCATGGGTCACTACCAACAACATCGCACCGGCGGCCAGCGCCAGCCCCAACGGCAGCAACACCTCAGCCAGGCTCACCAGCCAGGCGCAGAGCACCGCAAATACCGGTTCAACCAATCCTGATGCGCCGCCGATCAGGAACGCCTTGATCCGCGACATCCCCGCCCCAGCCAATACCAGCGCGATCACCAAGCCCTCGGGTACATCCTGCAAGGCAATGCCCATGGCGAGACTGTCAGCATCCGCCATCCCTCCTCCCGCGGAGACGCCCACTGCCATGCCTTCGGGAATGTTGTGCGCAATGATGGCGAATACAAACAGCCAGATGCGCGGCGGGATCACCGGCTTATCCGGCGTCCCCACCAGCATCTCCGGGCTGGCGCCGGAGACCTTGCGATCCACCAGATACAACCCGAATGCGCCCAGCATGATGCCGAAGCTGATCAGCCCACCCGCACCCCACGGCGAAAGCCCCAGGCCTTCAGCCGCGGCGATACCCGGCACGACCAGGGAAAAAGCGGTCGCTGCGAGCATCACACCTGCACCGAAGCCCAGCAAGGTATCGCTCAACGCTACCGGCATCCGCCGAATCACGAGGACCGGCACCGCGCCCAGCGCCGTGCCGAGCGCGCAAATCGCGCCGCCCTGCAACGCGCGCAGGATACGCGGCTCAAGGTCCAACCAGGCCAGCCCATGGGCCACCAGCAACGCAGTCCCTGCCAATAACAGCAGTGAACCGAACGCATAACGGAACATTCGCACGCTGCTGATCGCCAGTGTTTCAGTGCCCATAGTCGCCCTTAGATCTTGTTTTAGAGTGAATGTCAGGCCAAGGCGGCCTGGTAGCGGGCTGCAACTTCCGGCCAGTTAATTACGCTGTAGAACGCATTGATGTATTCAGGGCGACGGTTCTGGTACCGCAGATAGTAGGCATGTTCCCAGACGTCCAGACCGAGGATTGGCGTGTTGCCGCTCATCAGCGGGCTGTCCTGGTTGCCGCTGCTTTCCACGACCAGCGTGTTTTGCGGGGTGACGCTCAACCAGGCCCAGCCACTGCCGAAGCGGGTCAGCGCAGCCTTGGTGAATGCCTCCTTGAAACTGTCAAAACCGCCCAATTGCTCATCGATAGCCTTGCCCAGCGTGCCTTCGGGCTTACCGCCCCCTGTAGGTGACATGACCGCCCAGAACAACGAATGGTTTGCATGGCCGCCTCCTTGATTGACCACGGCAACGCGTAATTTCTCCGGCAATTTCTGCACGCTGGACACCAGCCTCTCCACCGGCCAACCGGCGAATTCCGTGCCCTCCACGGCAGCATTCAGATTATTGATGTAAGTCTGGTGATGCTTGGTGTAGTGAATCTCCATGGTTTGCGCGTCGATATGCGGCTCAAGGGCGTCATAGGCGTAAGGCAGTGCCGGCAGGGTGTAAGTCATATCAATGTGCTCCATAGTGAGACGAGGTCGACTGCGGCGCAGCATCGCCCAGCAACCGGTGGGTGCGGGGGTACTCGCCGTGATCGCTGATGAAATTCAACAGCTCGACGTAGGTCTTGCTGCTCTGGCGCAACGCCGCCTCGCGCAACTGCGGGTTAAGGCGCGGGTCCTGCATGGTCTGCAACAATCGCTGGTGAATGGCGCAGAGGTATTCCGCGCTTTCCTCAGGTTGATTCAGGCGCAAGTGCAGGTCCGCCAGGTTGTGATGAGAAATGACGCAGGCCGCCACTGCTTCGTCGGCATCCGCCCAGCGTTCGAACAACACTTGGGCCAGGGCCAGGGCTTGCAGATAGGCCTCGCGGGCATCCACCAGCTCGCCCGCCATAAAGCAGCGATTGGCCCGTTCGATCGTACGTTTCCAGTGCTCCATGGTGAGCCTCCAAAGCAGGGTGGTTAATTACACGCCGCCAGCCGTGAGCTTTTCCGGGTCCAGCAGGACTTCCAGTTGGCTGCGCGGCAGGTCGGTGTGCTCAAGGGCGACATCGATGACCGGGCGGCCTTGCTGGTAAGCCTTCTTGGCAATTTCAGCGGCCTTCTGGTAACCAATGATCGGGTTAAGGGCGGTGACCAGGATCGGGTTGCGCGACAGTGCTTCTTTGAGCTTGGCTTCGTTGACCTTGAAGCTGGCAATGGCCTTGTCCGCCAGCAAACGACTGGAGTTGGCCAGCAACTCAAGGCTGCTGAGCAGGTTCTGGGCGATGATCGGCAACATCACGTTCAGCTCGAAGTTGCCCGATTGACCCGCAACTGTGATGACGGTGTCATTGCCGATGACCTGCGCGGCGACCATCGCCGTGGCTTCCGGGATCACAGGGTTGACTTTGCCGGGCATGATCGACGAGCCCGGCTGCAAGCCCTCCAGCTCGATTTCACCGAGGCCGGCCAAGGGGCCGGAGTTCATCCAGCGCAGGTCGTTGGCAATCTTCATCAGCGATACAGCCGTGGCCTTCAACTGGCCGGAAACTGCGACGGCAGTGTCCTGGGAGCCAATCAATGCAAAAAGGTCCTTGCCGGGCGTGAACTTCACCCCGGTCAAATGGCTCAGTTGCTGGCTGAAACGCCCGGCAAATTCAGGATGCGCGTTGATCCCGGTGCCCACCGCTGTGCCGCCCTGGGCCAGTGCCTGCAAGGCCGGAAGCAGGTCCTGCAAGTGCCCGATATTGGCCTTGAGCTGCTGCGCCCAGCCATGGAGCACCTGGCTCATGCGCACCGGCATGGCGTCCATCAAGTGGGTACGGCCGGTCTTGATGAACGGATGCACCTCTTCAGCCTTCTGCTCGATCACCTGCACCAGGTGCAGCAGGGCTGGCAGCGTTTGCTCATGCAGTACCAAGGCGGCGCTGACGTGAATGGTGGTGGGGATAATGTCGTTGCTGCTTTGGCCGCAGTTGACGTGATCGTTAGGGTTGACCACCTCGCCGAGCAAACGACTGGCAAGGGTCGCAATCACTTCATTGGCGTTCATGTTGGAGCTGGTGCCGGAACCGGTCTGGAAGATATCCACCGGGAAGTGCTGCATGTAGTCACCTTCGAGCAAGCCTTGGGCGGCATCGACAATGGCCTTGCCCTGCCCTTCGCTGATCTGCTTGAGGTCGACGTTGACCTTGGCCGCGGCTGTCTTGGCCAGGATCAGGGCGCGGATGAATTGCGCCGGCATACGCTGATGGCTGATCGGGAAGTTGTTCACCGCTCGCTGGGTTTGCGCGCCATACAACGCGTCTTGCGGCACATGCAGTTCGCCCATGCTGTCGCGTTCGATACGGGTATTACTCATCATTAGATCCTTGCACCAAGTCAGAAACGGAAATCGAAGGCAGTAATTCACAGGTCGCCAACTGCCAGGCAAAGGTCTGCCAGCGCTTGAGGCGGCAGGCACACTGGGAGAGTTTTTCCAGGTCGCGCAGCGGGCGCCACGCTTGGTCCAGGCACATCGAACGCCAATGCCAGGGCAGCGCGATATCGCTGGCGGTGTCGATCAGCAGGCGGAATGAAGTTTCGGCGATCGTCCACGGATGGGTCGCGGTGCAACAGGCCAGGTATCGACCTTCATTGAGGTAATGTTCGATCAGGCGAGGTTCATTGGGATCGAGGCCACAGCGAATCTGGCGGCTCATCCAGCGCCAGCTTTCCAGATACGGATCCTCATGCAGGACAGAACTCATGATCCACACTCATTCGGTAATGATATTTATTATTAAATGATATTGAGAATCAAAACAAGAGTACTCGATTAATACCTCTGTGACATGGGCAATAAAAAAGGCGCGCCATCCTTGGGATGGCGCGCCTTTCCTTGAGTACCGGAGAGGTTAGCTACCGGCGACCGTCATCCGCTCGATCAGCACAGACCCCGTGCGGATATTGCTGCGCAACTCCAGATCATTACCCACAGCGACAATTTGCTTGAACATATCGCGCATGTTGCCGGCGATCGTCACTTCCTGGACGGCGAATTGAATTTCACCATTTTCCACCCAGAAACCTGCCGCGCCCCGTGAGTAATCGCCGGTGACCATATTCAGGCCCTGGCCCATCAGCTCAGTCACCAGCAAGCCACGCCCCATGCGTCGCAGCAATGCAGCCTGGTCTTCGTCACCATGGGTCACGAACAGGTTATGCACGCCACCGGAGTTGGCGGTACTCGGCAGGCCAAGCTTGCGACCGGCATAGGTACCCAACACATACGAGACCAGCTCACCATTTTCGACAAACGGCTTGGCATAGGTCGCCAGGCCATCACCGTCGAACGACGAACTGCCCATCGCACGCATCAAATGCGGGCGCTCATCGATGGTCAACCACTCAGGAAACAGCTTTTGGCCGATTGCGCCTTCAAGGAATGACGATTTTCGATAGAGGTTGCCACCGGAAATCGCCCCCAGGAAGCTACCGAACAAACCACCGGCCAGTTCCGCAGAAAACAGCACCGGCACTTCGCACGTCGGCACCGGGCGCCCGCCCAGGCGACTGGCGGCACGCTGTGCAGCCCGTTGGCCAATGCTGACGGGGTCTGCCAACAAATCACCCTGGCGGTTCACGTCGTACCAGTAGTCACGCTGCATCTGGCCGTTGGCTTCGGCGATCATCACGCAACTGAGGCTGTGACGTGTGGACGCATAACCGCCGATAAAACCATGGCTGTTGCCGTACACACGGCAGCCCTGGTGAGTGCTCAGCGTGGTGCCATCAGCATTCTTGATCCGAGGGTCGGTATCGAAAGCCGCCGCTTCGCAGATCAGCGCTTGTTCAATGGCTTGCTCCGGGGTGATGTCCCAGGCGTGGAACAGGTCGAAATCCTGCACATCCCTGGCCATCAGCGCCTTGTCGGCCAGCCCCGAGCTTTCATCCTCGGAGGTGTGCTTGGCAATCGCCAACGCAGCGGCGACGGTCTCGCGAATCGCTTCCGGGCCGCTGGCCGAGGTGCTGGCCGAGCCTTTGCGCTGGCCTGCGTACAAGGTGATGCCGAACCCCTGGTCGCGGTTGAACTCGACCGTTTCCACTTCCCGCTGGCGCACCGAAGTCGACAGCCCCTGCTCCAGCGACACCGCCACTTCACAGGCGCTGGCCCCCTGGCGCTTGGCCTCGGCGAGGATCTGCTCGACTTGTTCCTGCAGTGCCGGTAACGCTTGCGGACCGACGCTTTGGGCTGCACTCATGGTTTTCTCCACTCAAATTCTGCTTTCGGTTAAGGCCATCGAGCGACCGGGCCGGACAAGCGGCCCCCGACTGGTTATCATGGCGGCGTTTCTTTGCGGACTGCCACCATGGTTGATTCTTACGACGACTCCCTCGATGGGGAGAAAAGCAAAACCCAGGTCAAACGCGAGCTGCATGCTCTGGTTGACCTCGGCGAGCGCCTTACAACGCTCAAAAAAGATTTGATTGCCAAACTGCCATTGACCGACGAAATGCGCCGGGCCCTGGCTGATGCGCCCAAGCACACCGCGAATATCGCGCGCAAACGGCACATCTCGTTTATCGGCAAACTGATGCGCGATCAGGACATTGACGCCATTCTGACCTTGCTTGATCAAACCGATGCCTCCACTCGCCAGTACAACGAACGCTTCCATAACCTGGAACGTTGGCGTGACCGCCTGATCGCGGGCGATGACGCCGTGCTGGAGAAATTCGTGATGGACTACCCGGATGCGGACCGCCAGCAATTGCGCTCCCTGATCCGTCAGGCCCAGCACGAGCAGGCGCACAACAAAGCGCCGGCCACCAGCCGTAAAATCTTCAAGTACATCCGTGAGCTGGACGAGACTCAACGCGGCCTGCGCTGATCCTCTTCCACGGGTGGCGGCCTTCGCCACCCGAAGCTCCGTCCTTACGACCCCGTGCCACCCACGGTGATCGCATCAATTTTCAGGGTTGGCTGCCCCACGCCTACCGGCACTGACTGCCCATCCTTCCCGCATGTGCCCACGCCGCTGTCCAGCGACAGGTCGTTACCGACCATCGACACCTTGCTCATGGCCTCCGGCCCGTTACCAATCAAGGTGGCCCCTTTGACCGGCGCGGTAATCTTGCCGTCTTCGATCAGGTACGCCTCGCTGGTGGAGAACACGAACTTGCCGCTGGTGATGTCGACCTGGCCACCGCCCAGATTGGCGCAATAGATACCGCGTTTCACCGAGGCGATGATTTCCGCCGGATCGCTTTCGCCACCGAGCATGTAGGTATTGGTCATGCGTGGCATCGGCAAATGCGCGTAGGACTCACGACGGCCGTTACCGGTGCGCGCCACGCCCATCAGGCGAGCGTTGAGCTTGTCTTGCATATAGCCCTTGAGCACGCCGTTTTCGATCAGGGTGGTGCATTCGGTCGGCGTGCCTTCGTCATCGACGCTCAGCGAACCACGGCGCCCGGCCAGCGTGCCGTCGTCCACGATGGTGCACAGCTTGGACGCAACCATCTCACCCATTCGCCCGCTGTAGGCCGAACTGCCCTTGCGGTTGAAGTCGCCTTCCAGGCCATGACCGACCGCTTCGTGCAACAGCACCCCGGACCAACCCGAGCCCAGCACCACCGGCAAGGTGCCGGCCGGTGCAGGGATGGCTTCGAGGTTGACCAGCGCCTGGCGCAGCGCTTCACGGGCATAACCCATGGCACGGTCATCGGTGAGGAAATAGCGGTAGTCGGTACGCCCGCCGCCGCCATGGCCACCGCGTTCGCGACGACCGTTCTGTTCAACGATCACACTCACATTGAAACGCACCAGCGGCCGTACATCCGCCGCCAGCCCGCCGTCGGTGGACGCCACGAGGATGCGCTCCCACACACCGGCCATGCTTACGGTAACCTGCTGGATACGGGGATCCAAGGCACGAGTAGCGGCGTCGATACGTTTCAGCAGCTCGACTTTTTCCGCACGGCTGATCACTTCCAGGGGGTTATCCGGCGCATACAACTGAGCCACGTCCTGGGTGCTGAACGCCTGCACCGTGCCATTTTGTCCAGCGCGGGAGATCGAGCGCGCAGCACGTGCTGCCAGGCCCAGCGCCTCCAGGGTGATCGCATTGCTGTAGGCAAAACCCGTTTTTTCACCAGACTGGGCACGCACGCCCACTCCCTGGTCGAGGTTGAAACTGCCTTCCTTGACGATGCCGTCTTCCAGGGCCCAGGACTCGGAAATCTGCCCCTGGAAATACAGGTCAGCCGCGTCAATGCCTGGCCCGGCGAGATCGCCCAGCACGGTTTGCAAACTTTCGATGGTCACGCCACCGGGTGCCAGGAGGTGTTCACTGACTGAGGACAACAACTCGCTCATAGGTTTGGCCTTAAATTCATCGTTCTGAAGCAGGCCGCTGCGCGCCCTGCGAGAAAAAGCGCCGGTGGTTCGCCACCGGCATGCGCGTCCGTATCGACGCTTGTTCACCGCTATCGCGTTCGGCCAGTAGCACCGCTTCGCCTTGATCCTGTTGCGCCAGCACCCGCCCCCAAGGGTCGATGATTGCCGCGTGGCCAAAGGTTTCCCGTGGGCCTGGGTGCACACCGCCTTGAGCCGCTGCCAGCAGGTAGCACTGGGTTTCAATGGCCCGCGCCCGAATCAGCACATCCCAATGGGCGGCCCCAGTCACCGCCGTAAAGGCCGAGGGCGCGGTAATCAATTCAGCCCCCGCAGCGCGTAATTCGCTGTACAGCTCGGGAAAGCGCAAGTCATAGCACACCGTCAGCCCCACGCGGCCCACTGGCGTATCCGCCACCACTACATTGCTTCCAAAAGCATAGTCGTCGGATTCGCGGTAGCGACCGCGAGCATCCGCTACGTCCACATCAAACAAGTGGAGCTTGTCATAGCGAGCGACGATTTCACCCTGATCATTGATCAGCAGCGAGCAAGCGTTGGCCTTGGCGTGGGGATGGTCCCTGGGCGGCAGCGGCAACGTGCCGGCCAGTATCCATAAGGTGAGGTCGCGGGCAGCCTGTTTCAACCATGGCAGGATCGGGCCTTCACCGAATGCTTCGGCGCGGCCAATGTCGGCCACGTCACGGCGTCCCATGGCGGCGAAGTTCTCCGGCAAAACCGCGAGTTTCGCGCCGTTTGCCGCCGCCTGCTCCAGCAGGCGGCGTGCCTGGGCGAGGTTGGCCAGCACGTCGCTCTGGCTGACCATTTGGATTACTGCAAAGGACATGGGCCGACACTCCAGACAGGGCATGGGGCCATGCTACTCCACAGGCTCTCAGTTTGGCTTTTCAAATGGCTTGTCGAAGGTGATTTTCGGATCCTTCCAAGGGCCTTGCACCTTGTACTGCACACTGGCAAAGCGCGAAACCCGATCACCGATCAGCTTGTCGATCAGGAACAACGCACCACCAATGGCAGGCGCACCGACAATCAGCGCCGCGATGGGCAGGTTGTTGGTCACCGGCAACGTGACCAGCAGCTTGGCGTCGACGCGATCGGCGACCAGATCCAGGGTGCCGTTAAGCTCAAGATTGGTCGAGGGCCCGGTCATGGTGATGGGCTCACGGGTCACGAACACACCATTACTGGCAGCCAGCAAGCCCTTGACTCGGTCATAGCTCAAGCCTTTGCCAAACAGGTCGGAAAAGTCCAAACGCAAACGCCGGCCAATGGAGTTGAAGTTAAGCAGGCCAAACACCCGCAATGCCTGGGCGCCCCCTTCCACTTCAACGAACTGACCTTTACGGAATGCGGCATCCAGGCTGCCGGAAAAGCGCTTGGGCCCAACCCAGGCCGGCGAGCCCGGCCAACGGCCATCCACGTCCAGATGGAAATCCTCACTGGTCACCGTAGGCGCAAAACCCCAGCCCTTGAGCACATCGGCGATATTTCTGCCATCGAGGCGGCCCTTGTACCAACTGCTGCTGGCGCCCGGCGCGCCTTCCCAGCCACCGGCGCCCTTGAGCAGCATCCCCTTGAGGCCCAGGTCCAGGTTATTGAAGGCCAGGCCCTTGGCGGTCGGACGAATCCGCAGCGACCATGCCCCTATCAGATCGGGGCCCTGGAACAGCTGGTCAATGGCGATGTCCAGTGCCGGGATGCTTTTGGGGTCGATATCGGCCAGCGGGTCCGGTGCGTTTTCGTCGGCCTGGGCTGTCGGGTCCACTGCGGGCAATTTGACGTACTTGAGGTTGATCGCAATCGGCGCGCCCTTGGCATCGGGCAGGTTCACCGTGCCGTTGGCTTGCTGGCTGTCGAGCTGCAGGCCCCAGGCAGCCGGCTTGCGATCAAGCTGCAACTTGACCTGGTCAAACTGGGTACCAAATCCGGTCAGCTTGCCTACCCTGAAGTCGGCGCCACTGAGCAGTTGCTTGGCATTGCCACCTGGGTCGTTACCCGCGTAGCGGTCCACGAGCTTTTTCCAGGGATCGATATCCAGTTCCGACAGCACGCCACGAATGCGCAAGCCCTTGGCCCCGGGCAACAGCGCGTCACCGTCACCCAGGAACAATTCGCCACGGCCGTTATTGAAGTTGTCCGGCGGCGCCGCAAAGGTGAAATTCGCCAGCTCGCCGTAATCAAACCAGTAACGTCGCTCAGCGCCCTGCAACGTCATGCGAAAGGTGCTGTCACGTCCCTGGCTGGCCGGCATGCCGAACGGCGCCGGTAGATCCACCGCAACACCCTTGAGGTTGGAGTTGACCATCAACTGACTGTCCGCACCGTCCAGAATAACCTGCAACTGGTAAGGAATATCGCCGGATACCGGCAACGGCTGACTGACGTTCAGCCAATCCGTCAGGCGCTTGACCGCCACCTGCCCCTTGGCAGTCACGCGAGTGCTGATATTGCCCGGGTTGCCCTCGGCGAAGATCTGCGCAGTGATAGGTTGCTCGAATGCCTGGGCCGAGATGTTCTGGCCGCTCAGGCCCTTGGCGCTATCGAAGCGAAAATCACCCTTGAGCTGGGTGAGGTCCAAGGGCGGTTCAGCCAATTGCAGGCGTGCCTTGTCGGTCTTGAAGTCCACCACGATCTTGGGCTCGGTGCCCTTGGCCAGGGGAACGTCAAGGTCCAGGCTACCTTGCAGGTCACCCTCGCCTTTCCAGCCGGCGAACGTGGACGCGGTACCGATGGGCGCTTCCTGAAGAATTTTCAGACCATCACCCAAGCCACCGGAAAACCCGCCGGTGAGCAACAGATGACTGTCCTTGCCGGCCGGTGCGTGAGGAATATTGACGTACACATCCTTGACCCGGGTGTCGAGCAACTGCCCCTTGCTCGCCAGGATGCGCACGCCGCTTTCCTCGACGAACACTTCACCATTAACCTTGTTCACATGGGGCCAACCCGGCTGGAAGGCCAGTTCGGCGTCATGCACCTTGAAGAACAGGCTGATATTGCGCGACGCCGGCAGGGCGTTGTGGCTCAGCGACCCCTGGTACTGGAAAAAGCCTTCATCCACTGCCCCTTTGAGAATCGCGGTACGCAGCCACTCATCCAGCGCCGGGCTCAACACGGCCGGCAAGTATTTGGGGGTAAAACGGCCATCGCCATCGACCATGCCGACCCGCAGGTCCATGTAGTCTTCCTGGCTATGATCGAAATGCAGGCGAATCAGGAAGTCCGCCGCGACCTTGCCCTCTTCGCCCAGCACCTTGATGTACGGAGCGATCAGGGTGAAACCCTGTTTGTCGAGTTTCCAGGTCAGGCGTGCATTGGCCTGGATGTACTGCCAGGGCTTGGCGAAGATGGGGAACAGATGCAGGGAAAAATCCTTGCTGTCCATGCGCAGTTCGCCATGGCCCAGGTCGCCACTGATGCTGCCGGACACATTACGCGCGGCCGGCGCACCGAAATACGCGTCGAAACCGACACGCTCAAGGTTCGCGGCAAAGCTGACTTTCTGGTCGGTGGCGTCCTGAGGGCGGAAATCCACCAGCACATTACGCAACAGGCCAGTGGCCTTGAGATGCTCGACGGTCTTGGCGAAACCTTCGGGCAACGGCGCCAAGGCATTGAGCAGCGGCGTGATCGGCGTCAGGTCAAGACGATCGGCCTGCAACTTCCACACTTCCTGTTCTTTATCGGTCGCCAGGTTTTGCTGCAATTGAATGCGCGACTCCCAGCGGGTGTCGCCAATGTTCATTGCCAGCGAATCGAACAGCACTTCAAGGCCACTATCACTGCGTTGCAGGTAGGCCGTCAGCGCCAGATTCTCCAGATGCACGGGCTTGCGGTCGGCGTAGCTGCCCTTCACTTGCGGCGAGTTGAGGCGAACAGCAGCGCTTTGCACGGTGCCTTTGGCCCAACTGAGCCAAAACTCACCGCCGGCTTTGAACCGCGTGAGTTTCCATTGCTGGGTTAGCCGGGCGGGAATCCATTTGGCCCAGTCGCTTTGCGGCAGGCTCAGGTAGGCGTCGATCTCTGCGTCCTTCCACTGGCTGGCGCGAATACGGCTACGCAGGCTGACAGCAAGCGGCTGGCCATCAGGCAAGGTCAGCCGTGCATCCAGACGCTGATGGCTCATGCCGGTATGCAGGCTCAGGCCTACATAGGTCACGGTCACCGGCGCCTGATCGAAGGGCTGCAAGGTAACCTGACTGTCCAGCACCGACACGCGCTTGACCATTTGCATGCGCGTCAGCAACTGTTGCGGGTCCAGCGGCTGGTCGTCCTGAACCGGCAAGCCTTGCAGCGTCCAGCGGCCGTCCTTGTCTTCCTTGACGCTCAATTGCAGGCCGCTGACTTGAAGGTGGGCGATGCGCACTTCACGGGCCAACAGGCTGGCCCACATATCCGGTACCACTTCCACCTGGTCCAGGCGCAAGGCACTGCTGCCCTCGCCGACCATCACATCGTGAGCCAGCAATACCGGAGCAAACCCGCTCCAGCGGCCTTCAAGGCTGCCGATATGCAGCGGTGTATCCACTGCAGCCTGGGCCTTGGCTTCGATTTCGGCGCGATATTCGGCGACCAATGGGGTCAATTCACGCCCCAGGCTTACGTACACCGCCGCCAATACCAGCAGCAACGCACACAGGCCCAAGCCCCAGCGGGTCAAAGCGGCAAAAAAGCGTATCAGACGCTCCATGTCAGGCGACCCTCAAAAAACAGTTAGCGGACGGCAGATCAAGGTCCGCCGGTCTCGAATAAGGCAAGCAATTGGGGATCAGAGCAGCACCACGTCGTATTGTTCCTGGGAATACATGGTTTCGACCTGGAAGCGAATCGTGCGACCGATAAAGCTCTCCAGCTCCGCGACGTTCCCCGACTCTTCGTCCAGCAGGCGATCGACCACTTTCTGGTTGGCAAGCACTCTATAACCCTCGGCCTGATAGGCACGTGCCTCACGCAGGATTTCGCGGAAAATTTCGTAGCAAACGGTTTCCGGGGTTTTCAATTTACCCCGCCCCTGGCAACTGCTGCACGGCTCGCACAGCACCTGCTCAAGGCTTTCGCGGGTGCGCTTGCGGGTCATCTGCACCAGGCCCAGCTCGGTGATGCCGATGATGTTGGTCTTGGCGTGATCGCGCTCCAGCTGCTTTTCGAGGGTGCGCAATACCTGGCGCTGGTGCTCCTCATCTTCCATGTCGATGAAGTCGATGATGATGATGCCACCGAGGTTGCGCAGGCGCAGTTGGCGAGCGATCGCCGTGGCGGCTTCCAGGTTGGTCTTGAAGATGGTCTCTTCGAGGTTGCGATGGCCCACGAATGCGCCAGTGTTAACGTCAATGGTGGTCATGGCTTCGGCCGGGTCCACCACCAGGTAGCCGCCGGATTTGAGCGGCACCTTGCGCTCCAGGGCTTTCTGGATTTCGTCTTCAACGCCATACAGGTCGAAGATCGGCCGCTCGCCGGGGTAGTGCTCCAGGCGGTCGGCAATTTCCGGCATCAGCTCGGCAACAAATTGCGTGGTGCGCTGGAAGGTTTCCCGCGAGTCGATACGGATTTTCTCAATTTTCGGGCTGACCAGGTCACGCAGCGTACGCAGCGCCAGGCCCAGGTCTTCGTAGATGACGCTGGGCGCGCCAATGGTCTTGATCTGTGCGTCGATCTGATCCCACAACCGCCGCAGGTAGCGGATATCCATAAGGATCTCATCAGCGCCGGCGCCTTCGGCGGCGGTACGCAGGATAAACCCGCCCGCTTCCTTGATGCCCTCGGCAGCCACGCAGTCGCTGACCACCTTTTTCAGGCGTTCACGCTCGGCTTCGTCTTCGATCTTCAGGGAAATGCCGACATGGGCAGTGCGCGGCATGTACACCAGGTAGCGCGAGGGAATCGACAACTGGGTGGTCAAGCGTGCGCCCTTGGAGCCGATAGGGTCCTTGGTGACTTGCACCACCAAACTCTGCCCTTCGTGCACCAGGGCGCTGATGCTTTCCACCGCAGGGCCTTCGCGCAGGGAAATTTCCGAAGCGTGGATAAACGCAGCACGGTCCAGGCCGATATCGACAAATGCTGCCTGCATACCTGGCAGTACGCGCACCACCTTGCCTTTGTAGATATTGCCGACGATCCCACGCTTTTGGGTACGCTCGACATGCACTTCTTGCAGAACACCGTTCTCTACCACCGCCACGCGCGATTCCATCGGCGTGATATTGATCAGAATCTCTTCACTCATGGCTGGGTCTCGTTCAGGCGTTTTCACAATAGTGACCGATCGCTCAAGGCTTGGCGCTGGAATACGGCGTTCAGCGCACGGTAATGTTTTGCCAACAGGGTATGCCGAATTGGACGAGCAGTTGCGCGGTTTCGCACACGGGCAGGCCAACCACCGCAGAATAACTGCCATTGAGGCCGGCAACGAACACCGAACCCAGGCCTTGGATAGCATAGCCGCCGGCCTTGTCCTGGGGTTCGCCACTGTGCCAGTAGGTTGTAGCCTCTTCGACAGAAACCTGGCGAAAACGTACAAGACTGCTTACATATCGAGTTTCGCAGCGCTGGCCGTCGGTGAGGGCAATCGCGGTGAGCACTTCATGCTCGCGGCCCGAAAGGGCCATCAGCATCGCCAGCGCGTCGGCCTGGTCCACGGGTTTGCCCAAGATCTGGCCGTCAATAATCACCGCCGTATCGGCGCCCAGTACGCAGGCGCCCGAGGTTTGGCCAAGCGCAACAAAACCCGCCGCTGCCTTGCCGCGTGCAAGACGCTCGACATAGGCAACGGCAGGTTCGTGGGTAAGCGGTGTTTCATCAATAGCGGCGCTGACTACGGTGAAGGGCACACCGATCTGGGTCAGCAGCTCACGTCGCCGCGGGGAGCCCGAGGCCAGATAAAGCGAAATCATTGCAGCCTCTCCCTGTTGGGTTCGATAACCAGGCAGAGCCTCGCAACCATTCAATTGATTTTATAGCGACGACGCAGCCCACGCAGGCCAAAACTGATCCAGGGCCACAGCAATGCACTGACCAGCGCCGGCAAGACCAACGCCAGCGTAGGCTGACGGTTGCCGGTCAAGGCGCTCAGCCACAGTTGCACCAGCTGCGCCAGGCCGAAGATCACCAGGATCACCAGGCACTGCTGCCACATCGGAAACATGCGCAGGCGCTGTTGCAACGACAGCACCAGGAAAGTGATCAGGGTCAGGATCAACGCATTCTGGCCCAGCAAGGTGCCATAGAGCACATCCTCCGCCAAGCCCAGGCACATCGCCGTGACCATGCCCACCTTGTGCGGCAGGTTCAAAGACCAGAACGCCAGCAGCAAGGCCAGCCAGAGCGGGCGCAGGATTTCCATGAATTGCGGCAGCGGCGAAACGCTGAGCAGCAAGCCAATGGCGAAAGTCAGCCAGACGATCCAGCCATTGCGCGAATGAGTACCGGCCATTATTCCTCCCTCTGCCGTGTGGTGGCCGGAGCGGTTGTCGCAGGCCTCGCAGGCGCGGTGGTCGCCGCCGGTTTAGCCGGGCGAGCACTCTGTGCAGCAGGCTTGGCTGGTGTGGCGACAGGCGCTGCGGTTGCCGGAACGGCCGGCGCAGCCGCAGGCGCTGGTGGCCCGACGAAGGCCGGTTTGGGCACAATGGCGGGGACGACCGGCGCGGTGCCGTTCTGCTTGTCTTCCGCTTCCTGGGCCTGGGCGGCGTCGTTGGCGCGCTCCTCCGGGGTGCGGTTATCGCTGAACACCAGCAGCAGGTAACGGCTACGGTTAAGGGCAGCCGTCGGCACGGCCCGAACGATCGCGAATGGTTGGCCAGAATCGTGGATCACTTCCTTGACCGTCGCCACCGGGTAGCCGGCCGGGAAGCGCTGGCCCAGGCCGGAGCTGACCAGCAGGTCGCCTTCCTTGATATCCGCAGTGTCGGCAACATGGCGCAGTTCGAGGCGTTCGGGGTTGCCAGTACCGCTGGCAATCGCGCGCAAGCCGTTGCGGTTGACCTGAACCGGAATGCTGTGGGTCGTGTCCGTCAGCAGCAGGACGCGCGAGGTGTAGGGCATCAACTCCACCACCTGGCCCATCAGGCCACGGGCATCGAGCACCGGCTGGCCGAGGACCACACCGTCGCGCTCACCCTTATTGATGATGATGCGATGAGTGAACGGGTTCGGATCCATGCCGATCAGCTCGGCGACTTCAACCTTTTCATTGACCAACGCGGAAGAATTGAGCAACTCGCGCAGACGAACGTTCTGCTCGGTGAGGGCCGCCAGCTTTTGCATGCGCCCCTGCAACAGCAGGTTTTCAGTCTTGAGCTTTTCGTTCTCGGCGATCAGCTCGGTGCGGCTGCCAAATTGGCTGGCCACGCCCTGGTAGAGACGTTGTGGCAGGTCGGTGATCCAGTAGGTCTGCATCAACACCAGCGACATCTGGCTACGCACGGGCTTGAGCAGTGCAAAGCGGGCATCGACCACCATCAGCGCGACCGAAAGCACGGTCAGCACCAATAAGCGCACGCCCAATGAGGGGCCTTTGGCGAAAAGCGGTTTAATAAGCCGCTCCTCCCAGGCAAATGTTCTCTTTATTCATACGGCATCAAACCGGCCTGGATGCAGATTGAAGAAGATAAACGCCAACAGGCAGCACTGCAAAGTGCTGCCTGCCGACCAAGCATGAACCATCCAGGCAATCTTATTCGCTGGAGAGCAGGTCCATGGTGTGTTTATCCATCATTTCCAGCGCACGACCACCACCACGAGCAACGCAGGTCAGCGGGTCTTCGGCGACGATCACCGGCAGACCGGTTTCCTGTGCCAGCAGCTTGTCGAGGTCGCGCAGCAAGGCGCCACCACCGGTCAGCACCAGGCCACGCTCGGCGATATCGGAAGCCAGCTCCGGCGGCGACTGCTCCAGGGCACTCTTCACGGCCTGAACGATGGTGGCCAGGGACTCTTGCAGAGCTTCCAGCACTTCATTGGAGTTCAGGGTGAAGGCACGTGGAACGCCTTCGGCCAGGTTGCGACCGCGAACATCGACTTCGCGAACTTCGCCGCCCGGGTATGCGGTGCCGATTTCCTGCTTGATGCGCTCGGCGGTGGATTCACCGATCAGGCTGCCGTAGTTGCGACGCACATAGGTGATGATCGCTTCGTCGAAACGGTCGCCACCCACGCGCACGGATTCGGCATACACCACACCGTTCAGGGAAATCAGGGCGATTTCGGTCGTACCACCACCGATATCCACCACCATCGAGCCGCGGGCTTCTTCAACCGGCAGGCCGGCACCGATCGCAGCCGCCATCGGCTCTTCGATCAGGAACACTTCGCGGGCACCGGCGCCAAGGGCCGACTCACGGATGGCACGACGCTCAACCTGGGTGGACTTGCACGGAACGCAGATCAGCACACGAGGGCTGGGCTGCAGAAAACTGTTTTCGTGAACCTTGTTGATGAAGTACTGCAGCATCTTCTCGCAGACGCTGAAATCGGCGATCACGCCATCCTTCATCGGACGAATGGCAGCAATGTTGCCTGGTGTACGGCCGAGCATACGCTTGGCCTCGGTGCCAACGGCAACGACACTTTTCTGATTACCATGGGTCCGAATGGCCACAACCGATGGCTCATTCAGAACGATACCGCGCTCGCGCACGTAAATAAGGGTGTTGGCAGTGCCCAGGTCAATGGAAAGATCGCTGGAAAACATGCCACGCAGTTTCTTGAACATGGGAAAGGGACCCTAGGCAACGCGTGGGTAAAAAAGTGCGGCAAACTCTAACAACGACAGGGATTTTGGGCAAGGCGCCAATGTGCTAAATTGGCCGACTTTCTGTGCACCAACCCCCACAATCGCGGCCATATGACCGTAGAAATGCGGTAGTGTTCCGACAATCTAACACACGGACGCCTTCCGTTCTGTTTTCCACTGGAGAATCCCATGGCGCTTGAACGCTCCGACGTGGAAAAAATCGCGCATCTGGCCTCGCTTGGCCTCAATGACGCCGATCTTCCACAGACCACCGCAGCCCTGAACAGCATTCTCGGGCTGGTTGACCAAATGCAGGCCGTCAATACCGACGGCATCGAGCCCCTGGCTCACCCGCTGGAAGCCAGTCAGCGCCTGCGCGCAGACGTCGTGACCGAGCGCAATAACCGCGAGGCCTACCAGTCCATCGCGCCAGCGGTCGAAAACGGCCTGTACCTGGTTCCGAAAGTCATCGACTAAAGGGAAAGAGCCTTTCATGCATCACATGACTCTGGCCGAGATCGCCCGCGGTCTCGCCGACAAAACGTTTTCCAGCGAAGAGCTGACCAAGACCCTGCTTGCGCGCATCGCCGAGCACGATCCCAAGGTCAACAGCTTCATCAGCCTCACCCAAGAGCTGGCCCTGAGCCAGGCCAAGGCGGCCGACGCACGTCGCGCCAACGGTGAAAACAACCCTCTGCTGGGCGCCCCCATCGCCCACAAGGACCTTTTCTGCACCCAGGGCATTCGCACCAGCTGCGGCTCGAAGATGCTCGACAACTTCAAGGCGCCCTACGACGCCACCGTGGTCTCCAAGCTGGCCGCCGCCGGGGCTGTGACCCTGGGCAAGACCAACATGGACGAATTCGCCATGGGTTCGGCCAACGAGTCGAGCTACTACGGCGCGGTGAAAAACCCGTGGAACCTTGAGCACGTGCCCGGCGGCTCGTCCGGTGGCTCGGCTGCGGCCGTGGCCGCACGCTTCCTGCCCGCCGCTACGGCTACCGACACCGGCGGTTCGATCCGCCAGCCCGCCGCGTTCACCAACCTCACCGGCCTGAAGCCGACCTACGGTCGCGTTTCCCGCTGGGGCATGATCGCCTACGCCTCAAGCCTGGATCAGGGCGGCCCTCTGGCACGCACCGCCGAAGACTGTGCAATATTGTTACAAGGCATGGCAGGCTTCGATAAACAGGACTCCACCAGCATCGATGAGCCCGTGCCGGACTACAGCGCCAGCCTGAATACCTCGCTCAAGGGCCTGCGCATCGGCGTGCCGAAAGAGTACTTCAGCGCCGGCCTCGACCCGCGTATCGCCGATCTGGTGCAAAACAGCATCAAAGAGCTGGAAAAGCTAGGCGCCGTGATCAAGGAAATCAGCCTGCCGAACAACCAGCACGCGATTCCCGCCTATTACGTGATCGCGCCGGCAGAGGCGTCTTCCAACCTGTCGCGTTTCGACGGTGTGCGCTTCGGCTATCGCTGCGAGAACCCGAAAGACCTCACCGACCTGTACAAACGCTCCCGTGGCGAAGGCTTCGGCAGTGAAGTCCAGCGCCGGATCATGGTCGGTGCCTATGCCCTGTCCGCCGGCTACTACGACGCGTACTACCTCAAGGCGCAGAAAATCCGTCGCCTGATCAAGAACGATTTCATGGCCGCCTTCGAAGAAGTCGACGTGATCCTCGGCCCGACCACGCCGAACCCGGCCTGGAAAATCGGCGCCAAGACCGGCGACCCGATCGCCGAGTACCTGGAAGACCTCTACACCATTACCGCCAACCTCGCGGGCCTGCCGGGCTTGTCCATGCCCGCCGGTTTCGTCGACGGCTTGCCGGTTGGCGTGCAATTGCTCGCCCCGTATTTCCAGGAAGGCCGCCTGCTCAATGTGGCGCACCAGTACCAGTTGCACACCGACTGGCACACCCGCACCCCTACCGGCTTCTGAGGAGAACACTATGCAATGGGAAGTTGTGATCGGGCTGGAGATTCATACCCAGCTCGCCACCCAATCGAAGATTTTCTCCGGTAGCGCCACCACGTTCGGCTCTGAGCCCAACACCCAGGCCAGCCTGGTCGACCTGGGCATGCCCGGCGTGCTGCCGGTGCTGAACCAGGAAGCGGTGCGCATGGCGGTGATGTTCGGCCTGGCGATTG
Organism: Pseudomonas sp. W15Feb34; assembly: GCF_023127765.1. Classification (NCBI taxonomy): domain Bacteria; kingdom Pseudomonadati; phylum Pseudomonadota; class Gammaproteobacteria; order Pseudomonadales; family Pseudomonadaceae; genus Pseudomonas; species Pseudomonas sp. W15Feb34. The sequence goes on along the minus strand of NZ_SPKN01000009.1, from coordinate 219,299 downwards.
ACGCCGAGATCGGCCAGCACAACGTGTTTGCACGCAAGAACTACTTCTATCCGGACCTGCCCAAGGGCTACCAGATCAGCCAGATGGAACTGCCGATCGTCGGCAAGGGCCACCTGGACATCCCGCTGGAAGACGGCACCATCAAGCGTGTCGGCGTAACCCGTGCGCACCTGGAAGAAGACGCCGGCAAGAGCCTGCACGAAGAATTCCCCGGCGCCACCGGTATCGACCTGAACCGTGCCGGCACGCCGCTGCTGGAAATCGTCTCCGAACCGGACATGCGCAGCGCCAAGGAAGCCGTGGCCTACGTCAAGACCATCCACGCGCTGGTGCGCTACCTGGGCATCTGCGACGGCAACATGGCCGAAGGCTCGCTGCGTTGCGACTGCAACGTGTCGATCCGGCCAAAGGGCCAGGTTGAGTTCGGCACCCGCTGCGAGATCAAGAACGTCAACTCGTTCCGCTTCATCGAGAAGGCGATCAACAGCGAAGTGCGTCGCCAGATCGAATTGATCGAGGACGGCGGCAAGGTGATCCAGCAAACGCGCCTGTACGACCCGAACAAAGACGAAACCCGCGCCATGCGCAGCAAGGAGGAAGCCAACGACTACCGTTACTTCCCCGACCCCGACCTGTTGCCGGTGGTGCTGGAAGATTCGTTCCTCAACGACATCCGCGCCACCCTGCCGGAACTGCCGCAGCAAAAACGCGAGCGCTTCCAGGAGCAGTTCGGCCTGTCGGTCTACGATGCCAGCGTGCTGGCCTCCAGCCGTGAACAAGCCAACTACTTCGAAAAAGTCGTGAGCATTGCCGGCGACGCCAAGCTGGCGGCCAACTGGGTGATGGTCGAACTGGGCAGCCTGCTGAACAAACAGGGCCTGGAAATCGACGAAGCGCCTGTAACTGCCGAACAATTGGGCGGGATGCTGCTGCGCATCAAGGACAACACCATCTCCGGCAAAATCGCCAAGACGGTGTTCGAAGCGATGGCCGCGGGTGAAGGCAACGCCGACGAGATCATCGAGAAGCGTGGTCTCAAGCAAGTCACCGACAGCGGCGCGATTTCGGCCGTACTCGATGAAATGCTCGCGGCGAATGCCGAACAGGTCGAGCAATACCGCGCCGCAGACGAAGCCAAGCGCGGCAAGATGTTCGGCTTCTTTGTCGGCCAGGCCATGAAAGCTTCCAAGGGCAAAGCCAACCCGCAACAGGTGAACGAACTGCTTAAAAGCAAGCTCGAAGGCTGATTGCGGTGAATGGTTGGAGCAGACTTCAAGGTCTGGCTCCAACCTGTGTGGGAGGGGGCTTGCTCCCTCTCCACATTTTTTATTGGGGATGTCCTGACAATGAAACGTCTACTCGGCCTCCTGGCCTTGTCCTCCCTGCTGGCCGGTTGCGCCAGCGGTCTCATCGACCCCAACGGTTACGACGAAACCGGCACCGCCTCCTATTACGGCGCCAAACACCATGGCAAAAGAACCGCCAGTGGTGAACCCTTCAACCAGAACGCCTTGACCGCTGCGCATCGGCGCCTGCCCTTCGGTACGCGGGTCAAAGTGACCAATCTGAACAACGACCGATCGGTCGTGGTGCGCATCAATGACCGCGGCCCGCACACCCGTGGGCGCCTGATCGACGTTTCCCGCAAGGCTGCCGAGCAACTGCGTATGCTGGGCAGCGGCACCGCACGGGTTCGCGTGCAAGCCCTGAACAACTGATTGAGGCTGCCTTGAGTATTTTCGGATTGAACGCCCTTTCGCCCTGGAGCCTGCTCGAACTGGTCGGCGGCTTGCTGCTGTTGATCGTCGGCGCCGAGATCCTGGTACGCGCCGCCGTGCGCCTGGCGGCCAGCCTCAAAGTGCGACCGCTGATCATCGGCCTGAGCGTTGTCGCCTTCGGCAGCAGCGCGCCGCAGATGGCCGTCAGCCTCCAGGCCACGCTGGCCGGCAATACCGATATCGCCGTGGGTAGCGTTATTGGCAGCAGCATTTTCAATATCCTCGTCACCCTGGGCCTGTCGGCGCTGATCATTCCGCTGCGGGTCTCGCGGCAACTGGTGCGTGTGGATATCCCGGTGATGATCTTCGCCGGTCTGCTGGTGTTTATCCTGGCCGCCAATGAAGTGCTGACACCGCTCGATGGTGTTTTGCTGCTGGTGGCGCTGGTAGCTTACCTTGGCGTGCTGCACCACCAGACGCGTCATTCACGCCGCCCGCGCACCCTGGACACCGTGGCCAAGGCACCCTGGTTGAGCAGCGCGTTACTGATGTTCGCCGGGCTATTGGTGCTGGTACTGGCCGGGCATTTGTTGCTGGGCGCCGCGGTGGAAGTGGCGGGCGACCTGGGCTTGTCGGAGCGCGTCATCGGCCTGACGCTCATCGGCGTGGGCACCTCGCTGCCCTGCCTTGCCACATCGCTGATCGCCGCCTTGCGCGGCGAGCGGGAAATTGCGGTGGGCAACGTGATCGGCAGCAACCTGTTCAACCTGCTGGGAGTGCTGGGCTTTACCGCGCTGGTGGCGCCGTCGCCGCTGTCGGTATCACCCAATGCCCTGGACTTCGATTTGCCGGTGATGCTCGGTGCCATCGTCCTGTGCCTGCCGGTGTTTTATACCGGCTACCGCGTGACGCGTATCGAAGGGCTGGTGCTGCTGGGGTTGTACCTGGCGTACGGGCTGCACGTAATGGCGTTCACCACCGGTATGCCCCTGGCCAACAAGCTTGAACAATTGATGCTGTATTACGTCCTGCCGGCGTTGGTGGCTTTGCTGTTGTTCACCTCTGTGCGCGCCTGGCACCGCCAACACAAGAGGGAATCGAAATGACCGATCAGAAAAAACCCGGAGTTGAGGTACGACGCCAAGTCATGGGCGATGCATTCGTCGACCGCGCCCTGGGTAATGCCACGGCGTTCACCCAGCCGCTGCAGGATTTCGTCAATGAACATGCGTGGGGCGCTGTCTGGAACCGCGAAGGCTTGCCGCTCAAGACCCGCAGCCTGATCACCCTCGCCGCCCTGACAGCCCTCAAATGCCCGCAGGAACTCAAGGGCCACGTGCGCGGTGCACTTAATAATGGCTGCACGGTAGACGAGATTCGCGAAGCGCTGCTGCATTGCGCGGTGTATGCCGGTGTGCCGGCGGCGATTGATGCCTTTCGGGCGGCGCAGGAAGTGATCGAAAGCTACCAGAAAGACGCCTAGATCCAGCCACCCGCCTGCAATACGAAAATCCCGATATTGGTGGTCACCGCCGCCATCAGCGTAGTGATCACGATAATCGCCGCCGCCAGCTCATGATTGCCTTGCGCCGCCCTGGCCATCACGAAGCTGGCCGCGGCTGTCGGCGCGCCGAAGTACAGGAACAGAATCCCCAGCTCCGGCCCGCGAAAGCCCAGCAACCAAGCGCCCAAGGTTGCGATCACCGGCAACCAGATCATCTTCATCAGGCTCGCACTCAACGCCATGTTGCCGCTCTTGCGCAGCGCGGCCATGGACAAGGTGCCGCCGATGCAAATCAACGCCAACGGCAGTGTGGTATCCGACAGGTACTGCAAGGACTTTTCGAACCAGCCGGGCAAGCTGATCTGAAAGTACGCGAACGGCGCAGCAACGATCACGCTGATGATCAGTGGGTTAGCCACCACACTCTTGAAAATGCTCCACGGGTCGGACTTGATCACCGGGCTGTACACCGCCAGCACAATGGTCGACAGCGTGTTGTAAAACAGGATCACCAGCGCCGCGAGGATTGCGCCCAGGGAGATCCCGTAGTCACCGTACATACTGGCGGCGAGCGCCAGGCCGATCACCCCGTTATTGCCGCGAAACGCACCCTGGGTGTAAATGCCCCGGTCTTCACGCTTGCAGCGAAAAATCGCCCAGCCCCAGGCCAAAGCAAAGCTCGCCAGGGTGGCGACGGCAAAATAGATCAGCAAACCCGGCTTGAGTGCCGCGTGCAGGTCGGCATGCAGGATGCCCAGGAACAGTAGCGCCGGCATGGTGACGTTGAACACCAGGGACGACGCGGTGTGGATAAAGTTGTCGTTGATCCAGTTGATGCGCTTGAGCAGCACACCCAGAAACAGCATGGCAAACACCGGCGCGGTGATGGTGAGGGTGGTAAGGAAGATTGCCAGCATGCCGGGGAGAACCTTGGTGGGCGTCGTTAGTTGGCTAATGATAAGCCATGCAGCCCGTGTCGTCTGGTCTACCGCTATCGGGAGCAAGCCCCCTCCCACATTTGAACGCATTCATTCTGTTGAAATGCGGACCAATGCGGGAGGGGGCTTGCTCCCGATGCAGGCGACTCGGTCTCAGGTAATCGGCGCCGGGTTGAACAGCGTGATGTCGTTATGCAACTTGTGATGCTCCGCCCACGTCTGCTTCCTGCCACTGGCCACGTCCAGGTAGAAGTGAAACAACTCCCAGCCCAGCTCCTCGATGCTCGCGCGCCCGGTGGCAATGCGCCCGGCGTCGATATCGATCAGGTCCGGCCAGCGCTGGGCCAGCTCGGTGCGGGTCGACACCTTGACCACCGGCGCCATCGCCAGCCCGTACGGCGTGCCACGCCCGGTGGTGAATACATGCAGGTTCATCCCTGCCGCCAGTTGCAAGGTGCCGCACACAAAATCACTGGCCGGGGTGGCGCAAAAAATCAGGCCCTTGCCCTTCAAGCGCTCGCCGGGGCCGAGCACGCCGTTGATCGCGCTGCTGCCGGACTTGACGATGGAGCCCAATGACTTCTCGACAATATTCGACAGCCCGCCCTTCTTGTTGCCCGGCGTGGTATTGGCACTGCGGTCTGCTTCACCCTTGGCCAGGTAACGGTCATACCAGTCCATTTCCCTGACCAGTTCCCGGGCAACCTCCTGGTTCTGCGCCCGGGAAGTCAGCAGGTAAATCGCATCGCGCACTTCAGTCACTTCGGAAAACATCACCGTCGCGCCGGCCCGCAGTAACAAGTCCGAGGCATACCCCAGCGCCGGGTTGGCGGTGATACCGGAAAACGCATCACTACCACCGCACTGCATACCCAGGATCAGCTCGCTGGCCGGCACGGTTTCCCGACGGCGCTGGTCGAGTTTCTTCAAGCGCACCTCGGCCAGCGCCATGATCTGCTCAATCATTTCGGTAAAGCCATGGCTGGAATCCTGCAGGCGATACAACCACGGCTCGCTCAAGTCCACCGAGCTGTCGTTATCGTGCATCACCTGGCCGGCCTGCAATTTCTCGCAGCCCAGGCTGATCACCAGGGCTTCACCGCCCAGGTTCGGGTTGCGCGCCAGATTGCGCACGGTGCGGATCGGGATATAGGCATCCGTCGCCGTAATCGCCACGCCGCAGCCGTAGCTGTGAGTCAGCGCCACCACATCATCGACGTGGGGATACTTGGGCAGCAACTCATCCTTGATGCGCTTGACTGCGTGGTCCAGCACGCCGGTAACGCACTGCACGGTGGTGGTGATGCCGAGGATATTGCGCGTGCCCACGGTACCGTCGGCATTGCGATAGCCCTCGAAGGTGAACCCCTCCAGCGGTGCCTGGGTTTCAGGCACCTCGGTGGACAGCGGCAAGCTGTCAAGCGGTGGCGCGGTGGGCATGCGCAGCTGATCTTCCTGCACCCAACTGCCACGCGGAATCGGAGCCAGGGCGTAACCGATGGTCTGACCGTAGCGGATAATCCGGCCGCCCTCGGGGATATCTTCCAGTGTGACCTTGTGGCTCTGGGGTATGAACTCCACGGTGACCAGGCCGTCGGGGAATTCGGTCCCCGCCGGCACACCCTGGTCGTTTACCACGATCACCACATTGTCGCGCTCGTGCAAACGGATCGAGCGCGGCGAGTCGGCATGTTCAATCAACTGCATCACACGAACCTCAGGAATGCGCTTGGGAAAGGTTGGTCAACTCAGGGCCTTTGGCGGGCGGCTCTTTGAGCACCACGCGCTTGATCGGGCCGACAATCACCAGGTAGCTGAACACTGCGACCAGCGCGTTGGCGCCGACGAACACCAGGGCCCATTTGAACGAGCCGGTAGTGCTGATGATGTAGCCAATGACAATCGGCGTGGTGATCGACGCCAGGTTACCGAAGGTGTTGAACAGGCCGCCACTGAGGCCGGCGATCTGCTTCGGCGAGGTGTCGGACACTACCGCCCAACCCAGTGCGCCAACGCCTTTGCCGAAGAACGCCAGGGCCATGAAGCCCACCACCATCCATTCGATGTCCACGTAATTGCAGGCCACGATACTGCTGGAGATCAGCAGGCCACCAATGATCGGCGCCTTGCGTGCAAAGGTCAGCGAGTGGCCTTTACGCAGCAGGTAGTCAGAAATCACCCCGCCGAGCACACCGCCGATAAAGCCGCAGATCGCCGGCAACGAGGCGATAAAACCAGCCTTGAGAATGGTCATGCCGCGATCCTGCACCAGATACACCGGGAACCAGGTCAGAAAGAAGTAGGTGATGCCGTTGATGCAGTACTGGCCCAGATACACGCCGAGCATCATGCGGTTGGTCAATAACTGGCGAATGTAATCCCACTTCGGCCCATCAGTTTTCTTACCCTTGCCCTTGTCCTGATCCATGTCGACCATCGCGCCGTTGGCAGCGATGTGGTTGAACTCGGCCTCGTTGATCATCGGATGCTGGCGCGGGCTGTGGATAACTTTCAGCCAGATCAGCGAGAACACGATGCCGATCACGCCCATCACGATAAACACATGCTGCCAGCCGAAGCGGTAGACGATCCAGCCCATCAATGGCGCAAACAACACCGTGGCGAAGTACTGCGCCGAATTGAAGATTGCCGATGCGGTGCCGCGCTCAGCCGTAGGAAACCACGCCGCAACAATACGGGCATTGCCCGGAAACGACGGCGCCTCGGCCAGGCCCACCATAAAGCGCAACATGAACAGCGCCACTACGGCGGTGGAGACGCCGAACTCACCGACATAGCCTTGCAGCACGGTGAATAGCGACCAAGTGAAGATGCTCAAGGCGTAGATTTTTTTCGAGCCGAAGCGGTCGAGCAGCCAGCCGCCAGGAATTTGCCCGGCCACGTAAGCCCAACCGAATGCGGAGAAGATGTAACCGAGGGTGACCGCGTCGATGCCGAGGTCTTTTTGCAGGCTGGAGCCGGCGATGGCGATAGTAGCGCGGTCGGCATAGTTGATCGTGGTCACCAGAAACAGCATGAGCAGGATCAAATAGCGGACATGGGTCGGCTTGGTCGCTTGCATGAAGAGGTACTCCCACTAATTATTTTTTTTGCGGGTAATGATTTTTTGTTTTTCCTGTGGGAGCCGGGCTTGCCCGCAATGCAGACACCTCGGTGTGTCAGCAAGACCGAGGTGATGCTATCGCAGGCAAGCCAGCTCCCACATAAAGCCAGTGCCACAGGATGCTGCGTATTACGACCCGATATAGCTGGTCTTCACCACGGTGTAGAACTCTTGCGCATAGCGACCTTGCTCACGCGAACCGTAGGATGAGCCCTTACGGCCACCGAATGGAACGTGGTAGTCCACACCCGCCGTCGGCAGGTTGACCATCACCATCCCGGCCTGGGAGTGGCGTTTGAAGTGGTTGGCGTACTTCAGCGACGTAGTGGCGATACCCGCCGACAGGCCGAATTCAGTGTCGTTGGCCATGGCCAGCGCCGCCTCGTAGTCAGCCACACGCACCACGTTGGCCACCGGGCCGAAGATTTCTTCACGGCTGATGCGCATCGCCGCTTCACTGTCGGCAAACAAGGTCGGCGCCAGGTAATAGCCTTCGGTGTCGCTGGTCACCAGGCCGCCACCGCTGACCAGCCGCGCACCTTCGCTCTGGCCGATGTCGATGTATTTCATGTCCTGGTCCAACTGGGTCTGGGACACCACCGGGCCAATGTCGGTGCCGCTATTCAAAGCGTGGCCGACCCTGATCGACTTCATGCGCTCGGCCAGGGCGGCGACAAACTGGTCGTGGACCCCCGCCGTGACAATCAAGCGGCTCGACGCGGTGCAACGCTGGCCGGTGGAATAGAACGCGCTCTGCACCGACAACTCCACCGCCTGCTTGAGGTCGGCGTCATCGAGGATGATCTGCGGGTTCTTGCCGCCCATTTCCAACTGCACTTTGGCCTGGCGCGACACACAATTGACGGCGATCTGACGACCCACGCCAACGGAGCCGGTGAAGCTGATGCCATCGACTTTCGGGCTGTTAACCAACACGTCACCGACGACACGACCGCTGCCCATCACCAGGTTGAACACACCAGCAGGGAAACCAGCGCGAGAAATGATCTCCGTCAGGGCCCAGGCGCAACCCGGCACCAGCTCCGCAGGTTTGATCACCACGCAGTTGCCATAGGCCAGGGCCGGGGCGATTTTCCACGCGGGAATGGCAATCGGGAAATTCCATGGAGTAATCAGCCCCACCACGCCAAGGGCTTCGCGAGTCACTTCAACGCTGACGCCCGGACGCACCGAGGGCACGTAATCACCTGAAAGGCGCAGGCATTCACCGGCGAAGAACTTGAAAATATTACCGGCGCGGGTCACTTCGCCGATGGCTTCGGGCAGGGTCTTGCCCTCTTCCCGGGCCAACAAGGTGCCGAGCTCTTCGCGACGGGCAAGGATTTCACTGCCGACTTTATCCAGCGCGTCGTGGCGCGCCTGGATACCGGACGTGGACCAGGCCGGGAAAGCGGCGCGGGCCGCGTCAATGGCCGCGTTGACTTGGGCCACGTCCGCTTTGGCGTATTCGCCGATGACATCGGACAAATCAGACGGGTTGATATTGGTGCAATAGTCGGCGCCGGTTACCCATTCACCGTTGATGTAGTTTTCGAAACGCTTTGCTTGGGACACAAATCTTCTCCTGACGCAAAAGGCCGCTGATTGCTCAGCGGCCTTGTGGATAATTTATTGCGCGCCTTGCTTGTCGATCAGCGCGGCCAGGGCTTCGTATTCTTCCGGCAACAGATCGGTCAGCGGCGTACGCACCGGGCCGGCGTCATACCCGACAATTTTCGCGCCGGCCTTGACGATGCTCACTGCGTACCCGGCTTTGCGATTACGGATGTCCAGGTAAGGCAGGAAGAAGTCATCAATGATCTTGTCGACGGTGACGTGATCTTCGCGGGCAATGGCGTGGTAGAAATCCATGGCGGTTTTCGGGATGAAGTTGAACACCGCCGAGGAGTACACCGGCACTCCAAGGGCTTTGTAGGCCGCGGCGTAAACCTCTGCAGTCGGCAGGCCGCCGAGGTAGCTGAATCGGTCACCCAGGCGGCGACGGATCGACACCATCAGCTCGATATCACCCAGGCCATCCTTGTAGCCGATCAGGTTCGGGCAACGTTCGGCCAGACGCTCCAACAGCGGCGCGGTCAGGCGGCAGACATTGCGGTTGTAAACCACCACGCCGATCTTGACCGACTTGCACACCGCTTCAACGTGGGCAGCAACCCCGTCCTGGCTGGCTTCGGTAAGGTAGTGCGGCAGCAGCAGCAAGCCTTTGGCACCGAGGCGTTCCGCCTCCTGGGCGTACTCGATGGCCTGGCGGGTCGAACCGCCCACACCGGCAAGAATCGGCACGCTGGACGCGCAAGTGTCCACGGCGGTTTTTACCACTTGGGAATATTCGCTGGCAGCGAGGGAAAAAAACTCACCCGTCCCACCGGCTGCGAACAACGCGGTGGCGCCGTAAGGGGCTAGCCATTCGAGGCGCTTGATGTAGCCCGCCTGGTGGAAGTCACCCTGGGCGTTGAAATCGGTCACCGGGAAAGACAGCAGACCGTGGGAGAGGATGGACTTCAGTTCTTGTGGATTCATTATTCGAACACCCTGGGCGAAGACTTTCTGAGGAAAGCGTTGTTGTTGGTTTTGATGATGTCGTACGTCATCGTACAACTATAAAAAGATTCGTCAACTGCAATTCGTTGAGCCTCCGCTCGCACCTGACGTGTGGATTGCAACTCTTGACGTAGGAAATTTCTCACCTATAGTAACTTTAGCTGTATATACATACAGTTAAAAAGGAAGATTCCCACGACATAGCAAGGAGCTAACATGTCAGGTCTTGAACTAGCAGTACCCGAGAAACTCCCGCCAACCCTGCGTTTTGAAGGGGGTGAACACACCGCCATCGGCGATGAAACCCTGCTGCGCTTCGCCAAGGACGCTGCGGCGATTCCTGCACACCAGGTGCAATTGCATCTGCCCAACGGGCTCGCGCTGACCTACGGCCAAGTGATCGCTTTGGGTGGCGATTTCTATGGCATCCCCGGCCAAGCCATCAGCGATGGCGCCTCTGCGGCCGAGCGCGTGCAACGTTTCACTGCAGCCTTCAACTCTCTCGCCGTATTGCCCGCCTCACGGGAAGAGGCGCAGAAGATCCTGGCGGTGATGCAAAAGGAAATCAACGCCGTCAAGCAGGCGATCAAGGATGGCAAACAACCCCATGAAGCCTACGACGCACTGGGTGATACGTTGTCGGAGGAGTGGAACCGCATCACGGGTGGCGGCAGCGCTGTTTCGGCCCTGATTCCCTTGGGACGCTACCTCAAGCTGGCAGCGGACAATGCCGATCACTTCGGTGAGTGGGCCTTGTCCGCGTACCTGGCCGGTCACACGGCGGCGCTGCAACAAGCCGTTGTGGCCCACCAGACGGGTACCGACCAGGCCCTGGAACTGGCCTATGCGATGAACAGCTTCGCTGATCACTTCTTGACCGACCTGTTTTCTGCCGGGCACCTGCGAGTGCCGCGCAAACAGTTGGCAGCCGTTGTGACGCCAGGTGAACTGGGCTCGCTGATCAGCCGCTTCATGCACGACGAAGACAGCAAGTTCGGGCTCAAGGTGCGTAATGCCATGGGTGATCAGTGGCATGCCTACGGCGACAAGCGCTACTTCGACAGCATCGACGCCGATAATCGCGTGCAGGTAAAACGTGCGGTGCAGGCTTCGGCAGACGAAATCTTCGAAACCTTCATCAGCGGCGTCGCGCCCTCCCCGGCCAGCTTCAAGGCACCGCTGTATGTGCCCGACCTGAACGCCGCGCAAAACCCGGCGAATAACTTCTCGCCGTTGTTCAAGATGGAGGGGGACAAGGTGCTGCGGCGCAAGGACGTCAATGACCTGAACGACAAACACTGGACCAATGATTGGTGGGGGTGGAGTACGTACCTGTTGCTCAAAGACTACAAGCCCAATCAACCCGCCAGCTAAACAGGCCCGGTACTCCAGATAATGGAGATCAAATGTGGGAGCTGGCTTGCCTGCGAATGCACTGGTTCAGTAACAAACTCAATGACTGACACACCGCTATTGCAGGCAAGCCAGCTCCCACACGGGATATGGCAAACCTCAGCCGCGCTGCGCTTCTGCCTCTTCATGGGCATGGCGCAGCCGCTCACGGCTGTTGGTCAAATGCAGACGCATGGCCGCCCGCGCCGCATCCGAATCCTGACGGGCAATTGCCTCATAGATTTCTTCGTGTTCGCGACTCAGGCGGCTCATGTAATGCTGTTGGTCATCATGGGCCAAGCGCGCCGAATTCAAGCGGGTACGCGGAATGATGCTGGTACCCAGGTGGGTCATGATGTCGGTGAAGTAGCGGTTGCCGGTAGACAGTGCAATTTCCAGGTGGAAGGCAAAGTCTGACGCCACCGCATCGCCAGCGTGGGCCGCACTTTCATTCAGCGCATCAAGGGCCGCACGCATGGCGGCCAGTTGTGCATCACTGCGACGCAAGGCGGCAAGGCCCGCCGACTCTACTTCCAGGCTGATACGCAGCTCCAGAATCGCCAGCACATCACGCAAGGTCACCACGGTGGCCGGGTCAATGCGGAAACCGCTAGGGCTGGGCGTGTCCAACACAAAGGTGCCGATACCATGGCGGGTCTCGACCTGCCCCGCCGCCTGCAAGCGCGAGATGGCCTCGCGCACCACGGTGCGGCTGACGCCGTGGGCGTCCATGATCGCCGACTCGGTAGGCAGTTTATCGCCGCGTTTGAGCTGGCCATCGCGGATCTGCTCGGACAACACCGTGACCAATTCCTGGGCAAGGCTGCGGCGCTTGCGGGGCAGACGTGGAGCGGCGCTGGCGTTTTCCATGATGAACCATCTTTCTCGGCGAACTGAAGACCGCATCATAGCCCATGGTGGTTGTACGATCACCGTTGTGGCGCGACTTTCATCCATATCCTTCGCGCAAAAAAATGCCCCGACAAACGTCGAGGCATTTTTCAGAGGGGTCTGAAGGCAAAATCCGCCTACTTCACCACTTTCAAGCTCGGCCGACCGCTAGGACGCGGCGGCTCGCTGTCCGGTGGCGGTAGATCATCACCGCCTTCACCGTCGATCGTTTCGTCGTCCTCGAAAGGCGACTCCAGATCGAACACCATGCCTTGGCCATTCTCCCGGGCGTAGATCCCGAGGATGGCACCAATCGGCACGAACAGCGTATGTGGTACGCCACCGAAACGCCCTTCAAAGCTCACCGCTTCGTTGTCCATGTGCAGATGGCGCACGGCACTGGGCGATACGTTCAGCACGATTTGTCCGTCGCTGGCGAAACCCTGTGGCACATCCACCTTGGGAAACTCGGAATTGACCAGCATGTGCGGTGTGCAATCGTTGTCCACAATCCACTCATAGAGCGCGCGGACCAAATAAGGTCGACTGGAGTTCATCAACGGCTCCTTAAGCCTTAGCGCATATCGCGTTCGACACCAGACAGACTCGCCTGGAAAGCCTCACGCGCAAATTGGCGCTCCATGTAATCAAGCAGCGGCTTGGCCGGCCGTGGCAGTTCAATGCCCAGGATCGGCAAGCGCCAGAGTATGGGTAATAGGCAGCAATCCACCAGGCTTTGTTCCTCACTGAGGAAAAAAGGTTTATCAGCGAACAGCGGCGAAACACCGGTCAGGCTTTCGCGCAATTCCTTGCGCGCCTGCACCCGAGCGGCTTCCTTAGAACGCGAATCCAAAATGACATCCACCAGCCCGCACCAGTCACGCTGGATCCGATGGATCAGCAGGCGGCTGTTGGCACGCGCTACCGGGTACACCGGCAGCAAAGGCGGATGCGGGTAACGCTCATCCAAGTATTCCATCACCACGGTTGACTCCCACAACGCCAGGTCACGATCGACCAGGGTGGGCAAGCTGCCGTAAGGGTTCACTTCGATCAGTTTCGGCGGATGACGGCCCGCCTCCACACTGATGATCTCGGCGCTGACACCCTTCTCTGCGAGCACGATGCGTACTCGGTGGGAATAGTGGTCGGCGGGGTCGGAGTAACAGGCCAACCGATTGGTCACGCCCATGGCGGTCCTCCTCGCTTGTTGAAATTATCGAAAGCTCAAAAACGAGCGCGCCCAGAGAGCATCTCTGTAACGTCCGGTCAAACCAGGCGTTACGTGTTCAGAGATGCCGCTGGGCGCGCAAGATTAACAGCAATTGCTTACGGTTGGATCAATGCACATCCTTCCAGTATTCGCGCTTGAGCAGATAAGCGAATACGAAGAAGAAAGCCAGGTACAGCAAGACGTACGTACCGATGCGCTGGTGCTGCAGTTTGACCGGGTTGGCCGAGTAGGCCAGGAAGGTCACCAGGTTCTTGACCTTCTCGTCGAACTGCTCTTCGTTCAGCGTACCGGTCTTGGGCACGATGGTCAGTTGATCGCATGCTTCATGGGTCAGAGGCGTACCGGTCAACGGATCATATTGCTTCTTGCCGTCTTCAACGACCTGAACCTGCTTGCATCCTACCACTTGACGCCCCTGCAGGCCGACCAGAACGTTCGGCATGCCGACGTTCGGGAAGACTTTGTTGTTCACGCCATACGGGCGCGCAGGGTCTTCGTAGAAGGATTTCAGGTAGCCGTAGAGCCAGTCGGTGCCGCGCACGCGGGCCACCAGGGTCAGGTCGGGCGGTGCGGCGCCGAACCAGGCCTTGGCATCGGCCGGTTGCATGCCGGTGTTCATGTGGTCGCCGATCTTCGCGCCAGTGAACACCGCGTGGCTGAGCATCACTTCATGGGGGATGCCCAAGTCATCGGCGACACGCTCGTAACGTTGGAACTTGGCGCTGTGGCAACCCATGCAGTAGTTGGTGAATGTACGCAGCCCATCCTGCATGGCGGCCTTGTCAGACACATCGATATCGACTTTTTCCAGCTGCGCGCCATGCTCGGCGGCGAAGGACAGTAGCGGCAGAGCCGCAAGCACGAATGCAACGAATAATTTTTTCATCAGCCAGTCACCCTTTCCGGAACCGGTTTGGTCTTCTCGAGCCGGGTATAGAACGGCATCAGAATGAAGTAGGCGAAGTACAGGAAGGTGCAGACCTGCGACAGCAACGTACGCTCGGGGGTCGGCGCCAGCACGCCCAGCACGCCCAGGATCACGAACGAAATGCAGAACACCCACAGCCAGATCTTGCTCAGCCAGCCTTTGTAGCGCATCGACTTGACCGGGCTCCGATCGAGCCACGGCAGCACGAACAGCACCGCGATGGCTGCGCCCATGGCGATCACGCCCATGAGTTTGTCGGGGATCGCACGCAAGATCGCGTAGAACGGCGTGAAGTACCAGACCGGGGCAATATGCTCGGGCGTCTTGAAGGCGTTGGCCTGTTCGAAGTTAGGTTTCTCCAGGAAATAACCACCCATCTCCGGGAAAAAGAACACGATCGAGCAGAACACAAACAGGAACACCACTACGCCGACAATGTCTTTCACGGTGTAGTAAGGGTGGAATGGAATGCCGTCGAGCGGGATGCCGTTCTCGTCCTTGTGCTTCTTGATGTCCACACCATCAGGGTTGTTGGAACCCACTTCGTGCAGTGCCAGGATGTGCAGTACCACAAGGCCCAGGATCACGATCGGCAGGGCCACCACGTGCAAGGCGAAGAAGCGGTTCAGGGTGATGCCGGAGATCAGGTAGTCGCCACGAATCCACTGGGTCAGGTCGTTGCCGATCACCGGGATTGCACCGAACAGCGAGATGATCACCTGGGCGCCCCAGTACGACATCTGGCCCCATGGCAGCAGGTAGCCCATGAAGGCTTCGGCCATCAGCGCCAGGTAGATCAACATGCCAAACACCCACACCAGCTCACGCGGCTTCTGGTACGAACCGTAGAGCAGGCCACGGAACATGTGCATGTAGACGACGATGAAGAACGCTGACGCGCCTGTGGAGTGCAGCAGGCGCAGGATCGAGCCGTACTCGACGTCGCGCATGATGTATTCGACGGAAGCAAAGGCCTCTTCCGCCGACGGGGTGTAGCTCATCGTCAACCACACGCCGGTGACGATCTGGTTGACCAGCACCAACAAGGCCAGGGAGCCAAAGAAGTAGAAGAAGTTGAAGTTTTTTGGCGCGTAATATTTGCTGAGATGGTCTTCCCACATTTTGGTGGCGGGGAAGCGCGCATCCACCCAATCCATGAACTTGCTCATCACGCGTTCTCCTTGTCGAGGCCAATGACTATGAGGTCGTCAGTTTCGTAGGTATGCGGAGGCACGGGCAGGTTCAATGGAGCAGGCTGGGATTTGTAGACACGGCCAGCGAGGTCGTAGTGCGAGCCGTGGCAGGGGCAGAAATAACCACCGACCCAATCCTTGCCCAGATCGACAGGGGCCACTTCCGGGCGGAAGGTAGGCGAGCAACCCAAGTGGGTACACAGACCAACCAGCAACAGGATCTCTGGCTTGATCGAACGCATTTCGTTCTTGGCGTAGGCGGGCTGATCGGAATTTTCGGATTTCGGGTCAGACAACTGGCCTTCGATCTTTTTCAGATTCCCCAGGATTTCCTCGGTACGGCGAACAATGAAAACCGGCTGGCCGCGCCATTCAGCAATCATCTGCTGACCTGGCTCGATCTTGCTGACATTCACCTTCACCGGTGCACCTGCGGCTTTCGCCTTGGCACTGGGAAACCATGACCCCACGAACGGGACCGCAGCCCCCACCGCTCCTGCAGCACCCACCACGGATGTGGCTGCTACCAAGAAGCGACGCCGGCCTGCATTCACGCCGTCATTGCTCATTCAGTCCTCTCCCATCAGCTTTTTGGCCTGTTAAATCAGGCGTCTACTAAGTGTTGAATCTTTACTTATAAAAATTTTGACGGATGGTAATGAAAAGCCCCACGTATGACAAGGGAATTGCCCGGGCCTCCGCCCTCAGGCCTTGTAGTATAGGGGGTCTACGGATGTGGCAAGTTGTCACGGCGAAAAATGTGCATAAATCGCAGGCAATAAAAAACGCCCAGCTCCGTGAGGAGGCTGGGCGTTTTCTGGAACGTAAAGCGAATTAACGCTTCGAGTACTGCGGACGCTTACGCGCTTTACGCAGACCGACTTTCTTACGTTCAACTTCACGAGCATCGCGAGTAACGAAGCCAGCTTTGCGCAGAGCGCCACGCAGGGTTTCGTCGTACTGCATCAGAGCGCGAGTGATACCGTGGCGGATTGCGCCAGCTTGACCACTTACACCGCCACCGATAACGGTGACGTAGATGTCGAACTTTTCAACGGTCTCGGTCAATTCCAGCGGCTGACGAACTACCATGCGGGCAGTTTCGCGACCGAAGAAGTTGTCCAGGGAGCGGTTGTTGATCGAGATGTTACCAGTGCCCGGACGCAGGAAAACGCGTGCGGTTGCGGTTTTGCGACGGCCAGTGCCGTAATTTTGAGTCGCCGACATAATGAACTATTCCGTTAAAACTTCAGTTCTTGGGGCTGCTGAGCAGCATGAGGGTGTACAGCGCCCGCATAGACTTTCAGCTTGCGAAACATATCGCGACCCAGTGGGCCCTTCGGCAGCATGCCTTTGACCGCGATTTCGATCGGGGCTTCAGGCTTCTTGGAGATCAGGCCTTCAAAGTTGGAAGACTTGATACCGCCTGGGAAACCGGAGTGACGGTAGTACATTTTGTCTTGCGCTTTGTTGCCGGTAACACGTACCTGCTCAGCGTTGATGATCACGATGTAGTCACCGGTATCAACGTGCGGGGTGTATTCAGGCTTGTGCTTGCCACGCAGACGGCTGGCGACTTCAGTGGCCAGACGACCCAGGGTCTGACCAGCGGCGTCGACGACAAACCAGTCGCGCTGAACTGTTTCCGGTTTTGCAGTAAAAGTTGTCATTCTTTAATAGCCTCAGGGGCCGCCCTGTAAATTAGACGGCGGATCTTACTGAATAGTGCGTACTTTGACAAGTCAAAGGCAGCCGGATACAGACGCTATCGGGGGCTCGGGTCGGCGCGTCCGTTCAACGGCAAGATTCTTCGGCAGGCGGCGCATCACTTCCACTGCAGAAAGAGGTGGGCAATTATGCAGATTGCGAAAAAAAATTCAACCTGCTTTTATGATTGTTTTCCCCCGAAGGAGTACCCGATGGATTACCGACAGCTGGGCCGCACCGATCTGAACGTCAGCGCCATCGCGTTGGGCACCATGACCTGGGGCGAGCAGAACAGCGAGGCAGAGGCTTTCGCGCAGATCGAACGGGCCAAGGGCGCGGGGATCAACTTCCTCGATACCGCAGAAATGTACCCGGTACCGCCCAAGGCCGACACCTATGCCACCACCGAACGCTACATTGGCAACTATTTCAAAAGCCGTGGCGACCGCGCCGACTGGATCCTCGCCAGCAAGATCGCCGGCCCCGGCAACACCATCGACTACATCCGCGATGGCTACCTGCGTCACAACCGCAAGCACATCACCCAGGCGCTCGACGCCAGCCTCAAGCGCCTGCAGACCGACTGGATCGACCTCTACCAACTGCACTGGCCGGAACGCAGCACTAATTTCTTCGGCCAACTGAGCTACAAGCACAAGGACGAAGACGACCTCACCCCGCTGGAAGAAACCCTCGAAGCCCTGGATGAACAGGTCAAGGCCGGCAAGATCCGCCACATCGGCCTGTCCAACGAAACCCCATGGGGCACCATGAAGTTCCTCGCCCTGGCCGAAGCCCGTGGCTGGCCGCGCGCGGTGTCGATCCAGAACCCGTACAACCTGCTCAACCGCAGCTTTGAAGTGGGCCTGGCGGAAATCGCCATCCGTGAGCAGTGCGGCTTGCTGGCCTACTCACCGCTGGCGTTCGGCATGCTCAGCGGCAAGTACGAAGGCGGCGCACGGCCGGCCAAGGCACGCCTGACCGAGTACAGCCGGTTCAGCCGTTACTTCAACCCGCAGTCGGAGGCGGCGTGCAGCCGCTATGTGGCATTGGCGCGGGAACATGGCCTGGACCCGGCGCAGATGGCCCTGGCGTTTGTGACACAGCAGCCGTTTGTGACCAGCAATATCATTGGGGCTACGTCGCTGGAACAGTTGGATAGCAACATTGCCAGTGCCGAGTTGAAACTGTCGAAAGAGGTGTTGGAAGGGATTGAGGCGATTCAAAAGGATCATCCAAACCCCGCGCCTTGATTGACCTTCAGACCGCCATCGCAGGCAAGCCAGCTCCCACATGTTGATCTGTGAATACCGTCAAATGTGGGAGCTGGCTTGCCTGCGATGAGGCCATCAAGAGCACCAGACAATCAAAGTGCCCGCGCAATAATCTCCTTCATGATCTCATTGGTTCCCGCATAAATGCGCTGCACCCGCGCATCCGCCCAGGCCCGGGCAATCGGGTATTCCCACATGAAGCCGTAGCCGCCGTGCAACTGCACGCACTCATCGAGCACCTTGCATTGCAGGTCCGTGGCCCAGTACTTGGCCATCGCCGCTGTCGGCACGTCCAGCTTGCCCTCTAGGTGCAACGCCATGCATTTGTCGACAAACACACGGCCGATCTGAATCTCGGTGGCCATCTCGGCCAGCTTGAATCGGGTGTTCTGGAAGTCGGCAATCGCCTTGCCGAACGCCTTGCGCTCGCGGGTGTAATCCAGGGTCCATTGCAATGCCGCTTCGACTGAAGACAGTGCGCCTATCGCTACGGTCAAACGCTCTTGAGGCAGTTCCTGCATCAGGTATGCGAAGCCCATACCGGCCTGGCCCAGCAGGTTTTCCTTGGGCACCCGCACGTCCTGGAAAAACAACTCCGAGGTGTCCTGGGCCTTCATGCCGACTTTCTCCAGGCGCTTGCCCTTGTCGAAACCGGGCGTGCCAGCCTCCACCAGAAACAGGCTGGTGCCCTTGGCGCCGGCCTTGGGATCGGTCTTGGCGACTACGATCACCAGATCGGCCAGGTAACCGTTGGTGATAAAGGTCTTGGAGCCGTTGATGACGTACTCATCGCCGTCCAGCACTGCCGTGGTCTTGACCCCTTGCAGGTCGGAACCGGCGCCCGGCTCGGTCATGGCAATTGCCGTGACCATCTCCCCGCAGATCAACTTGGGCAGGTATTTGTGCTTAAGCGCTTCACTGCCGTAATGCAGGATGTAGGGCGCGACGATATCCGAGTGCAGAGAAAAGCCGATGCCGGTCAACCCCAGGCGGCTGACTTCTTCGATCACCACCGCGCTGTAGAGGAAATCTGCGCCCAGGCCGCCATATTCCTCCGGCAGGTGGGAACACAACATGCCCGCCTCCCCCGCCTGGTTCCACAGGCTCCGGTCGATATAGCCCTGCTTTTCCCATTGCCCATGAAAGGGCGCGGCGTGTTTTTCGAGGAAGGTGCGCACGCTCTCGCGGAAGAGTTCGTGCTCCGAGCTGAACAAGGTTCTGGGGATCATGGGTCACCTGCGTGGATTGTCGGACAAGGACGAGCCCACAGAGCCTATGCCCCGATGGCGTCACGGGACACTGGACACATGCGACAAAAAATAAGACGATCCAGCCGTCTGGTGACCACTTTCCCCTATAAGAATAAATGAAATTATGTCTAACCAAATCTCCACGCCCCTGCGGCGCGTCAGCATTTTGGCCATTGATCGGGTATTCGCTTCCACCCTCATGCAAGCCAAGGATTTCTTCCATCTGGCCAGCCTGCGTTACGGTAAACAGCAGGGCCTGGGCTTGACCCCAGGGTTCGATACGCGCCTGGTCAGCCCCGACGGGCAATCCGTGCGCAGCTTCAGCGATGTGATCATGCCGGTGGACGGCGGCCTGGAGGATGCCGATATCATCGTGCTGCCGGCCTTCTGGGACGACTTCGACGCCCTGTGCACCCGCTACCCGCAAGTGTTGCCGTGGCTGCGCGAACAACATGCCCGCGGCGCCGTGCTGTGCGGTGAAGCCACCGGGGTGTTCTGGCTGGCCGAAGCCGGGCTGCTCGATGGCAAGGAGGCGACCACCTACTGGCGGTTCTTCAATGCTTTCAGCGAGCGCTTCCCCAAGGTGCAGCTCAACCAGGACAAGCACCTGACCGATGCCGATAACCTGTATTGCGCCGGCGGCACCACCTCGGCCTGTGACCTCTACATCTACCTGATCGAACGCTTCTGCGGCGCCAACATCGCCCAGGCCGTGGCCCGCGACATCCTCTATGAGGTGCAGCGCAGCTATTCGCCGGGGCGTATCGGTTTTGGCGGCCAGAAGCTGCACCAGGACGTGATCATCCTGCAGATCCAGCACTGGCTCGAAGAACACTTCGCCGACAAGTTCCGCTTCGAAGACGTCGCCCGGGAACACGGTATGAGCATCCGCAACTTCATGCGGCGCTTCCAGACCGCCACCGGTGACAAGCCGCTGCATTACCTGCAACGGTTGCGCATCGAGACGGCAAAGGGCCTGCTCTCAGGCAGCCGCAAGAGCATCAAGACCATCAGTTATGAGGTGGGTTACGACGATGCGAGTTTCTTTGCGCGGTTGTTCAGGCAGCACACGGAGTTGTCGCCGAACCAGTATCGCCAGCAATTTCAGCAAGCCGCCTAACTGAAGGAACACAGAAAACAAAGTGGGAGGGGCGGTGCGACGATTCGACTTGCTCCCGATTGCGCTGGGTCAGTCACATCTACAGTGACTGACACTCCGAAATCGGGAGCAAGCCCCCTCCCACATTGGATCTCCATTGAGCTGGAGATTGATTAAGGCTTGTGTCCGCGCGACAGGAACTCGTGGGACTGCATTTCAAGCAGGCGACTCAAGGTGCGCTGGAATTCGAAGTTCAAGCGGCCGCCGGTGTACAGGTCCTTGAGCTCGACTTCCGCCGAGATGATCAACTTGACGTTACGGTCGTAGAATTCGTCGACCATGTTGATAAACCGCCGCGCAATATCGTCGGTGGTCACGCCCATCTGCTCGACGCCGCTCAAGATCACCGCGTGGAAGATCTTGCCCAGCTCAATGTAGTCGTTCTGGCTGCGCGGGCCGTCGCACAGCTGGCGGAACTCGAACCAGGCCACGTCATCGCAGGTGCGCAACGCGATGATTTCGCGGTTCTCGATCATCAGCTTGTCGTTTTCCACCGCCTGGGTGCATTCCGGCGTCAGGGCGCGGAAGCTTTTTTTCAGGCTGTCGTGCGCCGCTTGGTTCAGCGGGAAGTGGAACAGCTCGGCTTGCTCCAGGTGGCGCAGGCGGTAATCGACGCCGCTGTCGACGTTGACGATATCGGTGTTCTGCTTGATCAGCGCAATGGCCGGCAGGAAGCGCGCACGCTGCAGGCCGTCCTTATACAGGCCGTCAGGCACAATGTTCGACGTGGCCACCAGGGTCACACCGTTCTTGAACAGCTCTTCCATCAGCGTGCCAAGGATCATGGCGTCGGTGATGTCGGAGACGAAGAACTCATCGAAGCAGATCACCCGCGCTTCTTGGGAGAAGCGCTTGGCGATGATGGTCAGCGGGTTTTTCTCGCCCGGCAGGGTTTTCATCTCTTCGTGCACGCGCTTCATGAAGCGGTGGAAGTGAGTACGGACCTTTTCCTTGAATGGCAGCGCTTCAAAGAAGGTGTCTACCAGATAAGTCTTGCCCCGGCCGACGCCACCCCAGAAGTACAGGCCCTTGACCGGCGTGTGATCTTTCTTGCCAAACAGCTTGCTGAACATCCCTGGTTTGCTTTGCGAGGCCGCGACCAGATCGTCGTACAGGCGCTGCAAATGACGCACAGCATTTTCCTGGGCTGCGTCATGGAAGAATTCAGGGCGTTTCAGATCAGCTTGATATCGTTCTAGGGGCGTCATAATTTCGTTAGCAAGGCAACAAAAACGGGCCGACACTGTAACGACGGCCCTGGAGAATGGCAATCAACCCTTGGTCGGGTTAATCCTCGATTGGGGTCAACGCAGCGCGCAAGGCTTCGATGGCCGCGTCACGCGATGCTTGATCGGCGTACTCGGCACTGTCAGCCACGGCGGCGCCGTCCAGCCATACGCTGAAGCTCAGAGCCTGCGCACGCACGTCCAGCGCATCACCACTTTGCAATTGTTTGGTCACAGCGCCAGCCGCTTTGCCATCGGCAAAGTTGCGCGACAGCAACAGTTGCTCACCATCAGCGGCCAGCAGGCGGAAGCGGAAGCTGCCATCGTCTTCACGAAAACTCACAAAACGCGCAGCCTTCGCCGCTTTTTTCTTGGTGGCAGCCGGCGCCGCAGCCTGGTTGACGAACGAACGCAGGCCCACCGCCTCACGCAACTCGGCGAGGAATGGCGCGGCCACGGCACGGGCTTTCTTGGCGCCGACCAGCAGCAGGTCTTCCATATCGGAGGGGCGCGACATCAGTTGGTGGTAACGCTCGCGCGCTTCACCGAGTTGGCCATCGAGCAGTTGGAACAGACGATTCTTCGCCTCGCCCCAGCCCAGGCCTTGCAGCAGCTCGCCACGGAATTCTTCTTCCTGCGCCTTGGTCGCGAACGCCTGGTACAGGGTGAACAGGTGCGAATTGTCCGGGTCCTTGGCTTCGCCCGGCGCACGCGAGTCGGTCACGATCCGCGAGATCGCGTCTTTCATGTCCTTGGCGCTGGTGAACAACGGGATGGTGTTGTCGTAGCTCTTGGACATCTTGCGGCCATCCAGGCCCGGCAAGGTGGCGACGCTTTCTTCGATCAGCGCCTCGGGCATGGTGAAGAATTCTTTACCGTTGCCGAACAAGTGGTTGAAACGCTGGCCGATGTCGCGGGCCATTTCCACGTGCTGGATCTGGTCGCGGCCGACCGGCACTTTGTGTGCGTTGAACATCAGGATGTCCGCCGCCATCAGCACCGGGTAGCTGTACAGGCCCATGCTGATGCCCGCATCCGGGTCTTCGCCGTTTTCCACGTTCTTGTCCACCGACGCCTTGTACGCATGGGCGCGGTTGAGCAGGCCCTTGGCGGCAACACAGGTCAGCAGCCAGGTCAGCTCGGGAATCTGCGGGATGTCCGACTGGCGATAGAAGGTCACACGGTTCACATCCAGGCCACCGGCCAGCCAGGTCGCGGCGATTTCCATGCGCGAGCGCTGGATGCGCTGCGGGTCGTCGCACTTGATCAGCGCGTGGTAGTCGGCCAGGAAGTAGAAGGAGTCGGCATTCGCGTCTTCGCTGGCGAGGATCGCCGGGCGAATCGCACCGGCGTAGTTGCCCAGGTGCGGCGTGCCGGTGGTGGTAATGCCGGTGAGGATTCGGGTACGGGTCGTCATGGGTGATCGCTTGTCATCAATTCGAAAGGCGTGGCAGCACCAGATCCTTGAGATCGGTCAGCTTGCCATGAAAAAAGTGTCCGCATTCTGCCACTTTCAGCAACTCATGGGGGCGTTTCAGGGCGGCGGACCAGTCGTAGACCAATTGCGGGTCGACCACTTCATCGCTTTCCGGTTGGATCAGGGTCAACGGGCAGCCTTGGGGCAACACATCTGCATCGCCAAGGCGCATCACGGCGGCAGCCACCATAAACAGGTGCGCAAGCTTTTCACCCTTGGCTTCCAGACGGCCGCCGAGACTGGCCGCGACATAGCCTCCGAAGGAAAAACCCAACAAGGTGATCGGCAGTTCGGGATGTTTTGCCCGCAGCCAGGTGACGGCCGCTTCGGCATCGTCGACCTCACCACTGGCCATATCGTGTGTACCGGCGCTGGCACCGACGCCACGATAATTGAAACGCAAAGTAATCAAACCGGCATCGCGGGCAGTGCGTTGCAGGGTCGACACCACTTTATTGAGCATGGTCCCACCCTGCACCGGGTTAGGGTGGCAGATCAGCGCCAGGCCACGTGGTTCGGGGTGATCCAGGTACAAGGCTTCCAATTGGCCCACCGGGCCATCGATCAAAACGGGGGTTTCACGCATGAGCAAGGATGAACTCCGTGACCTCTCAAGGGGTCGACTCGTCTAGCTAAAAGTCTGTGCATGGCATCATTGCGAGCTTAATCGCGGTATACAGCGCAGGTTTGAGCCGTTAACGTAAAGCAAAGCCGTTTATAGAGGAAGGACTCGTGGAACACTCGCTCTTAGTTTGGTTGTTGCCGACTCTTGCCCTGGTTGCCGGTGTCGCCATTGGATTCCTGGTTGCCCGCCTGCTGCCGAATGCCGCGCCTAACCGCACGCAGCGTCAGCTGGATGACATTCAGGAACGTTTTGACAGTTATCAGAACGAGGTTGTTACCCACTTCAACAGCACCGCGACCCTGGTCAAGAAGCTCACCCAGAGCTACCAGGAAGTACAGGATCACCTCGCCGAAGGCGCTAATCGCCTGGCCCTCGACGACATCACCCGCCAGCGCCTGCTGGCTGCGCTGCATTCCGATGCACCGCAACCCCCACGGGAACGCCTGCCCCCGCCTCGGGAAAACCAGGAGCCACCACGGGACTACGCGCCAAAGACGCCGAACGCCCCAGGAATGCTGGATGAGCATTACGGCTTGAAGAAGTAAGTCATCTTCGAGCATTAAAAAAGCCCGGCTGATCAATGATCAGCCGGGCTTTTTTTGTCTCATTCTCCAAGACAAAGCAGAACCTAATGTGGGAGGGGGCTTGCTCCCGATAGCAGTCTGTCAGCCCCAAAGTAGGTGGCTGACACACCGCTATCGGGAGCAAGCCCCCTCCCACACTCACCGAGGATGAGCTCAAGTGAGTTGTTGCTCCTGCAACCGCCCACCCTCGATGCGCACATGCCGCCCATGGAAACGCTTGAGGCTGCTGCGGTGGCCGACGCTGACGATGCTCAATCCCGGCAATTCATCGATCAACGCCTGGTACAACGTTGCCTCATCCTCTTCATCCATCGCCGAAGTGGCTTCATCCATATACAGCCACTGCGGTGCGAACAACAACGCACGGGCAAAGGCCAGGCGCTGTTGCTCACCCGGCGAAAGCATGCGTTGCCAGTGGTTGGCTTCATCCAGACGATTGAGCAGGTGCGGCAGGCGGCAGGTTTGCAGGACCTGTGCATAACGTTCTGCCGGATAGACGCTGTCGTCTTGTGGATAACTCAGCACCGCCTTGAGCGTACCAATCGGCAGGTAAGGCTTCTGCGGCAGAAACAGGTAGCGCGTCGCCGGCAACCGAATGCTGCCATGACCTGCGGGCCAAAGATGGCCCATCGCCCGCAACAAGGTGCTCTTGCCGCTACCGGAACGCCCGCTGAGCATCACGCGCTGGCCAGGCTCCACGGTCATGTCGGCGTCGGTGAGCAGGTGACGGCCGTCGGCCAGGTCCATGCCCAGATCCGTGATCACCAGGCGCTCGCCGTCAGGGCGCACATCGATGGCCGGGGCTCGCTGCTCGTTGTCGCTCATGGCTTGCTGGAAACTCAGCAGGCGATCACTGGTGGCGCGCCATGTCGCCAGTTCCGAGTAGGCGTTGATAAACCAGCTGAAGTTTTCCTGCACGTTGCCAAACGCCGAGTTGATTTGCATCAGCTCGCCCAGCTCGATTTTGCCGGTGAAGTAGCGCGGCGCGGCCACGATAAACGGGAAGATGATCGCAATCTGGCTGTAGCCGGCGGTGAAAAAGGTCAGGCGCTTGGACACTTTCATGATGTCCCAGAAGTTGTGCCAGACCTTGCCGAAGCGCGTACTCAGGCGTTGTCTTTCATTGGGCTCGCCGTTGTACAGGGCAATGCTCTCGGCATTCTCACGCACCCGCACCATGGAAAAACGCAGGTCTGCCTCGAAGCGTTGCTGTTGGTTGCTCAGGCCGATCAAGCGTCGGCCGATCAGGTGCGTCAGCCAACTGCCCACGGTGGCGTACAGCAGCGCGCACCAGAACATATAGCCGGGGATGGTGATGCCAAACACTTCGATGCTGCCCGATACGCCCCACAGGATGATCGAGAACGACACCAGGCTGACCACATTACGCAGCAACCCAAGGCCGAGGCTCAAGGTGCCGGAGGTGAAGTTGTTGAGGTCTTCGGAAATCCGCTGGTCTGGGTTGTCGGTATAACCACCCTGTTCCAGCTGGTAGTAATTCTTGTGGGCCAGCCACCGGGTGAAGTGTTTTTCGGTGAGCCAGGCGCGCCAGCGGATCGTCAGCATCTGGGTCAGATAGAGACGGTAGACCGCGCCGAGAATCGCCACCGCCGCAATGCCGCCGAAATAACCTATCAGTTGCCAGAAGGCGGCGGTGTCCTTCTTCTCCAGGGCGTTGTAGAAATCCTTGTACCAGTGATTGATCCACACGGAAATCGCCACGCTGAACAGCGACAGGCCAATCACTGCAGCCAGCAACAGCCAGGCCCTGCCCTTCTCTTCGCTACGCCAATACGGTGTGATCATGGCCCAGGTTCGGCGGAAGAATTGCCCCCGCACCGCGTCGTTGATCGCGGAGTACTCAGCGTTCTGGTTCATTGTTCAGGCTCGGCAGGAAAAACATCACAGGCGTTTGAACCGATCATAGGTGATCGGTTCGCGCATCCGTGCAGCCTGAAGCAGGTTGTTCAGTGTTCGTTCAGCGTCGTACCGGGCGCTTCTGCAACTTGCGCTGCAAGGTACGGCGGTGCATGCCTAAAGCACGGGCAGTGGCGGAGATATTGCCTTCGTGCTCGGTCAGCACGCGCTGGATATGCTCCCATTGCAGGCGGTCCACCGACATCGGGTTTTCCGGTACCAGGGTGTCGAGGTCGGCGTGCTCGGAAAGCAGAGCGGCCAGCACGTCGTCGGCGTCCGCCGGCTTGCACAGGTAGTTGCAGGCGCCGCGCTTGATCGCCTCGACAGCGGTGGCGATGCTGGAGTAACCGGTGAGGATCACCACGCGCATTTCGGGGTCGAGCTCCAGCAGCTTGGGCAGCAGCACCAAGCCGGAGTCGCCGTCCATTTTCAGGTCGAGGGCGGCGTAGTCGGGCAGGTCGGCCTGGGCGATGGTCAGGCCTTCTTCGGCAGACCCTGCGGTGCTGACGCGAAAACCGCGACGGCTCATGGCGCGCGCCATCACGCGGGTAAAGGTGGCATCGTCATCTACCAGCAACAGGTGCGGCAGTTCTTCGCCTTCGACTTGGATCTCGTCACTCATCGATATCTCCTCGTGCGACACGGGGCAGGCGCAGCTCGGTGAGCGTGCCACCTTCCTCATGACTATAGAGCTTCACTGAGCCGCCCGCGCGGGTCACGCTGGCCTTGCTCAAAAACAGGCCCAGGCCGAAGCCTTTGCCCTTGGTGGTAAAGAAGGGTTTGCCGATCTGCTCGGCAATGGCCAGCGGCACGCCCGCGCCGTGGTCACGAATGCTGATGGTGATGTTTTCGGCGTCCCAGTCCAACTGTACACCGAGCCCTTCAGGGCAGGCGTCAGCGGCGTTGTTCAGCAAGTTGAGCAGCGCCTGGGTCAGGTCTGGCGGTGGCGCCAGGCGCGGCACGCTGCCTTGGCCCAACAGGTTGAAGCGGTAACTGGCCTCGGGGCGCATCAGGTGCCAACGGTTCAGGGCTTCATCGAGCCATTGGGTCACATCCTGCATTTCAACCGCGAGGCGGCGATTGGCTTCGGCGGCACGCACCAGTTGCTGCAGCGTCAGCTTGCATTGCTTGACCTGTTCCTGCAGCACGCTCAAGTCGTCTTGCAGCGCGGGGTCGTGATGGTCCTGGGTCATTTCCTTGAGCAGCACGCTCATGGTCGCCAACGGCGTGCCCAATTCATGGGCGGCACCGGCAGCCTGGGTGGCAACGGCCAGCAGTTGCTGGTCACGCAGGCCCTCTTCACGGCGAATGGCGCGCAGCTCTTCCTGGCGACGCAGCTCTTCGGCCATACGTGCGGCGAAAAAGGTAATGACGGCGGCAGACAGGGCAAAACTCAACCACATCCCGTAGATTTGCAGGTTTTCCCGGGCGATAGGGAAGGTCTGCAACGGGTAGAACTGAGCCAGCAACAGGGTGTACAGCGTCAGCGCGATCCCCGAAAGCACCACCGAGTAGCGCCATGGCAACGTCACCGCAGCGATGGTCAGTGGCACCAGGTAATACGAAACGAACGGGTTGGTGGACCCACCGGAGAAGTACAGCAACACGCTGTGGATAAACAGGTCGCAAGCCAGTTGCAGGGCATATTCCAACTCGGTCACCGGCCAGGTGGTGCGCAGCCGTATGGCGGTAAATGCACACAACACGGTGGAAAAACCCAGGGTCACAGCCAGTTGCAGCCAGGGCAGCGGCAGCAGGTCGAACCAATAGGCAAGCCCGACGGAACCGGCCTGTGCGGCCAATACCAGGGTGCGAATGAACGTCAGGCGCCAGAGGTTCTGGCGAGTGGCGGAAGTCAGTTTTACGGCGGCGAGCATGAGCTCTCCCGATGAGCGCTGCAGGCGGATCGGCACGAGTATAAACGAAGCGGACCTGCTGGCACGGCGCGTGTGGCTCTTTGACGCAGGCCGGCTAAATGACCGTTCGTCGGCGCCCGCATAACTTGTTGGTAATGTGTAAACCCGAAGAACCCTATGCCAGCGTCTACAGTCATACCGAGCACGACTACCTCAAGGAGCTTCCATGTCTCGTTTCATTCGCAGTGCAGCCATCATCACTCTCAGCGCCAGCGCCATTGCCAGCCTGCCGGCCATGGCCGCCGATGCACTGAACTACAACCAGATCTCCCTGCGCGCCGAAGTCAGCCAGGAAGTAGCCCGCGACAAGATGATCGTCACCCTCTATACCGAGTCGCAAAACGCCGACCCGGCCAAGCTTGCCGCTGAAATCACCACCACCATGAACACAGCCTTAGGCCAGGCCCGCGAAGTCAAAGGCGTGACCCTGCGCCAGGGCAGCCGTAACAGCTACCCGATCTACGACAACAAGAACCAGAAGATCACCGGCTGGCGTGAGCGCGCCGAACTGCGCCTGGAAAGCGCGGACTTCCCGGCGCTGTCCAAGCTCACCGGCGAGCTGTTGAACACGCTGAAAATGGAAAACATGGACTTCGCCATCGCCGATGCCACGCGCAAGGCCAGCGAAGATGCGTTGCTCAAGGACGCGGTTACTGCGTTCAAGGCCCGTGCGCAACTGGCTACCGATGCACTGGGCGGCAAGGGTTACAAGATCGTCAATCTGAACTTCAACACCAATGGTTACCCGATGCCTTATGCCCGTGGCGGCATGATGATGAAGGCGGCCATGGCAGATTCTGCACCGACGCCTGACGTTGAAGCGGGCACCAGCCAAGTGAGCATGAGCGCCGATGGAGTGATCGAAGTTTTACCGTAAGTCTTCGCGAGACCAACACGGCGTAACCTTCACCGGTTACGCTGTGGTGTTGCCGCCCACGGAACACTCAGACCGCTACCACACACCAAGTAACTTGATACTACAGCCTTACTCTAATCTATCTAAACCTCGCCCTCACGACACCACTCGTCAAACATTACGAATGCAGGCCTGGAACTTACGACACTCAACTTCCCACCCAGGGTTGCCATGCACATCATCTTGAATCAGAACATCGAACAGGTTATTTGCCACACACGGACGTACTGACAACAGAACATCACACATATCGATTTCTTTGTTTCTCGATGAACGGCAGTTATTTATCCAATAATTAATGTGAGTCGATAATGAATATAACAC
This sequence comes from Pseudomonas sp. W15Feb34, assembly GCF_023127765.1. Classification (NCBI taxonomy): domain Bacteria; kingdom Pseudomonadati; phylum Pseudomonadota; class Gammaproteobacteria; order Pseudomonadales; family Pseudomonadaceae; genus Pseudomonas; species Pseudomonas sp. W15Feb34. The sequence goes on along the minus strand of NZ_SPKN01000009.1, from coordinate 189,440 downwards.
CGTCTCTCGCTCCCACACCCGTCGTTCCCTCTTTCCCTCCCACACACGATCGCCAGCGTCGAGCGCTTGATGATTTGCCCGCAACGCAAACCCGGCAGCAGGCAGAAGAAACCTCTTCAAAACATCCAAAAAAGTTGCTCGACCAACCCCCGTTCCCCTTGCCTACACCCGCCCATGAGCTCGATGCTTCCAAAAGCATCATCTATGGGTCAGTCAACGTTATTCCGCCAAACGCGGGTTATACACAGCAAGAGCGAATGCATCGTATCGATGCCTATGCCGGTCGAGTCGTCGCGCACATTCAACACATCGAAAATGGCAGCGACGCAGAACGCAATATCAAGTTCCAGCAAACTCGCCTGTTTCTTGAACCCGCAGGTTACTTCAGCGGCGGGTTGCTAGCAGCCGGCTACGATCCCCATGAAAAAATCTCGGTGACCTTCCACTCCTATGTAGGAATGGGCAAGCCCCAGGAGGAAACCAACAAGGAGGTACGCACCTATTTTGCATGGGAGATTGCAGCCGGCGCTCTTGCGCACGACAAGGTGTCAAGGGGCGGCCCGTTGAACTTCCAGGGCATGCACATCAACCCGCAAGATAAAAACAAGCTTCACGAACTGGAATCCTTGGGTAGCCAACTCCAAGGCCATTGGGAAAATGAAATAGCGGCGCCCATGCGCGACGCCTCGGGGCAACTGGCGAAGCGATCGGGCAAAGCGGATGCCTATGTGTTGCGAGGAATATTACAAAGTCTGCATGACGACAATTCCAGTAACAAACACCTAACCCCCGCTGCGCGGGCCGCCATTGTCCGCACACTTGAAGAAGACGGAAACGCGGTAATCCCCAACATATATGGCTATCCCTTAGAGGGTTATGCATTTATTCCTTATATCAATTATCACGGTGATTATGACCACCGCCCGAATAAGGGACTGATGATTGACTTAAAGAATGGCTCCGCCCGTGAAATACACGGTGATGACGACTTTGCCAGTTGGGCTAAAAACAATCAGGCTCAATTGGTTAGCCGCTTCAACGCTCGTGACAGGCAAGGCGGTCATGATGCTCACTGGGTAGGGGCCGGGTATGTACTCAATGCATTGATTCAGGATAACCGTTCTACGTTTCCAGGAAGAAAAGGCCCGTTCACAGATCAGGCCGTACCGGTCCGGGAGACATTCAATTACACACAATCGCGAGACAGCGATTACTACTTGAAATTTGGCGACCTTAAAAACGGTATTGCCCCCCACTACCAGGCGATAAATGCCAAGAATGCACGCTGGACCGATCAAACCGAGGTCTTTGGCGCCTCCCAACAAAGTTGGAAAGCAGCCAAAGAGTTTTGGGGTAACACGTTTGGTTACTTACCGATCGTAGGCAATGTGGGCAACATTGTCTTCGGCGTACACGATGGCCTCTACGGCAAGACGGCTGATGATCGTGTCGCAGGTAACGCCGCGGCGGTAATTTCCAGCCTGCAACTGGCGCACGAGATTGCCCCCATTGGAGTGGAAGCCGGACTTGGGGAGGCGGTTTTGACACCTGGCGCTCCCAGCGCAAAACCCTACAGCTGGCGATTCAGTCAGGACACTAGCGATCTTGAACTCGTGCGCACGCCAAACGCGTTGAGCGAGAGTGATATCAACCCGGTTGCAAATCACTCGACGCCCCAGGTGAACCCGTTGCGGCCCAGTCACGCGGGGATGATCAGCGAACATGCCATCCCTGACGGCGAGCAGTTGATTGAAAAGGCCACGCACAACCAGAAGGGCATCTATCAGCTCAAGAACACCGCCACCGGCGAAGATCGCTGGTTTATCCGCTACACCGATGGGACAGGCGTCCCTGGCGTATATGAAATAAAAAGCAACTTCAAACCTAGCAATGACTACGTGCAGATTATTGATCGCTCCGGAAAGATTGTATTGACCGTGCATTCAGCCGGTGACGGAAACTGGGTTCGCAATGCAGCCAATGGGGGGGTGAGGTGGCCGTGGCAGCGCTCACCATCGCCAACACCTAGTGAAAATCTGACCCCCCATTTTTCGGACCTGTTCGCCGATGTCGATCAACAGGCCGTGGCGCGAGCCGACAGATTCGACCAATTCATGAAAGTGGATGAGACCAGACCTTACGCCGTATCGACCCGCGGCTATGAAGAAAACGGCGTTGTTAAAAGAAAGCTGAATATTGGCTGGGAGGCCCCCAAGGAGAAGTTCGAAGTATTGCCCTCGGAGCGAGCGGCTCCTACGCCTCTGAGCGAGACCAATTATTCAGAGAACTTTCTTCCCGACCTGAATCGTAACAACTACACGGTCATCAAAAGCTCAAAAGGCGGCGATATCGAGGTGCCGTTGGACGCCCGTGCAGACACACCCGAAGCGACAAGACTGAGCCGTCTAAAGCAATTCGAGAAAGAGATTCCCGATGCACAACTGCGATCCCGTATCTCCGAGGTTGCCCATCAAGGATCAGTATTTCCCGCCAATTGGGAGTTGCTCCAAAGCTTGAAAGAAGGCTACGGCGTCACAGCAAGCAATACTTCTTACTTTATTGATTACGACCCGATAAACAGTGAAGCCCGAGTCAAAGTCGTCACCACGTGGTTTGTAAGCGATGTCAGCGATCACGTTCCAAAAGTGATTCCGGATTTAGAAGCAACCACCGTCAGAACCTTCACCATTCGCGAGAACAATGATGTGTCCGGCGACCTTTACACGATTGACGATTACGCTCCAACTCAACTGGAAGTCTCGATCCCCGATGATCTCCCTCAGTAATCAAGGCCCCCCCTTTGATGCAGATGTCCCTACCTGAGTAACCAGAACGGCGGTAACCTCGGTGACCGCCGTTTTCGTTTAGGCAGCTTTGGTCTGCCTGCCATTTCAGGGGTCTCCATGGAAAGAATCGCCGTCAAGCCACTGCTCCTCGCCGCAAGCCTACTGGCTTTTATGCCGATGGCCCAGGCCGCAACCACCCTGGTCTACTGCTCCGAAGCCAGCCCCGCCGGGTTCGATCCCAGCCAGTACACCAGCGGCACCGATTTTGACGCGTCCGCCGAAACCGTGTTCAACCGTCTGACTCAGTTCAAGCGCGGTGGCACCGAGGTAGAACCGGGTCTGGCCACGAACTGGGATGTATCCAAGGACGGCCTGACGTATACCTTCCACCTGCGCGATGGCGTCAAGTTCCACACCACCGACTTCTTCACCCCGACCCGTGATTTCAACGCCGATGATGTGTTGTTCACCTTCAATCGCTTGCTCGATCCCGACAGCCCGTTTCGCAAGGCCTACCCCTCCGAATCGCCCTACTTCACTGACATGGGCTTGAACGCCACGATCAAGAGCGTCGACAAACTCGACGAACACACCGTGCGTTTCAACCTGAACAATGTCGATGCTTCATTCGTACAGAACCTGGCGATGAGTTTCGCCTCGGTGCAATCGGCCGAATACGCCGCCCAGCTTTTGAAAGAGGGCAAGGCCGAGCAGATCAATCAGAAGCCCATCGGCACCGGGCCGTTTGTGTTCAAGCGTTACCAGAAAGATGCGCAGATCCGGTATGTGGCCAACACACAATACTGGAAGCCCGAGGACGTAAAGCTCGATAACCTGGTATTTGCGATCACCCCGGACGCCGCTGCGCGCCTGCAAAAACTAAAGGCCGGTGAATGCCAGGTCAGCGGTTACCCACGTCCTGCCGACATCGACGTGATGAAGCAAGATCCCAATCTGCGCGTGCTGCAACAAGCGGGTTTCAATCTGGGCTTCCTGGCCTACAACGTAACGCACCCGCCGCTGGACCAACTCAAGGTGCGCCAGGCGCTGGACATGGCGATCGACAAACCAGCAATCATCAAGGCCGTTTACCAGAGCGCCGGACAATTGGCGCAGAACGCATTGCCGCCGGCGCAGTGGTCTTATGACCCAGGCATCAAGGATGCCCCCTACGATCCGACCAAAGCCCGGTTGCTACTAAAAGAAGCAGGGGTTGCACCAGGTACCACCATCAATCTGTGGGCGATGACCGTGCAACGCGCCTCCAACCCCAATGCGCGGATGTCCGCACAAATGATCCAACAGGATTGGGCCAAGGTCGGCATCAAAGCCAACATCGTCAGCTATGAGTGGGGCGAGTACATCAAACGCGCTAAAAATGGCGAACACGACGCAATGATTTACGGCTGGACCGGCGACAACGGCGACCCGGACAACTGGCTCGGCGTGCTCTACAGTTGTGCCGCAGTCAAGGGCAGCAACTATGCCAAATGGTGTAACCCGGCCTACGACAAGCTGGTGCAGCAAGCCAAGGTCAGCAATGATCGCGAGCAGCGCATCAAGTGGTATCAACAGGCGCAGAAAATCCTTAAGGAACAGGTACCTATAACGCCTATTGCGAACTCGACGGTTTTCCAGCCCCTGCGCAAGGAAGTGCGCGACTTCAAGATCAGCCCGTTTGGACTGACGCCCTTCTACGGCGTGAGTCTAGATAAGTAACATCAACGCCCCAACCGAGTGCGCTAGACGCCTCGGCTGGGCTTTTTTGGTGCGCACATTGCACCGAAAAAAACCATCAAATCGACGCATTTATGGCAAAACTTTCATAATTGCGACATTCCTGTACGTTCGTACCACTGTTTACCGCTCGTAACCGTTCAGCATCTTGCATTGGGTATGGCGCCTGCATAAGTATCCGCAGGCCGACTCACGAGGTCGCCCTCACCACCAAAAATGACAACAAATCATGAGGCCAACATGCTTAAACACGCAGTCCTTCCGTTATTAGTGAGCGCCGGCCTGATGGCCGCAGCCCCCGTAGCCCTGGCGGCAACTAACCTGGTGTTCTGCTCCGAAGGGAGCCCGGCCGGTTTCGACCCAGGCCAGTACACCACCGGAACAGACTTCGATGCCTCGGCCGAAACCATGTTCAACCGTCTGAGCCAGTTCGAACGTGGCGGCACCGCCGTCGTTCCTGGCCTGGCCACCAGCTGGGACGTGTCGCCGGACGGCCTGACGTATACCTTCCACCTGCGCGAAGGCGTCAAGTTCCACACCACCCCGTACTTCAAGCCTACTCGTGAATTCTCGGCTGACGACGTACTGTTCACCTTCAACCGGATGATCAACAAAGACGATCCGTTCCGTAAGGCCTACCCCACCGAGTTCCCGTACTTCACGGACATGGGGATGGACACCAACATCAAGAACATCGAGAAAGTCGATGATCACACCGTCAAGTTCACCCTTGGCACCGTGGACGCGGCTTTCATCCAGAACCTGGCCATGAGCTTCGCTTCGATCCAGTCCGCTGAATATGCCGCGCAATTGTTGAAGGAAGGCAAACCCGCCGACATCAATCAGAAGCCGGTCGGCACTGGCCCGTTCGTGTTCAAGAGCTACCAGAAAGATTCGAACATTCGTTACACCGGCAACAAGGACTACTGGAAACCTGAAGACGTGAAGATCGACAACCTGATCTTCGCCATCACCACCGACCCGTCGGTGCGTATCCAGAAGCTCAAGAAAAACGAATGCCAGATCACTCTGTTCCCACGTCCGGCCGACCTAAAGGCGCTGGGCGAAGACAAAGACCTGAAGCTGCCGCACCAGGCCGGTTTCAACCTGGGCTATGTGGCCTACAACGTGATGGACAAGGTCAAGGGCAGCGACCAGCCTAACCCGCTGGCTGACCTGCGCGTACGCCAGGCGCTGGACATGGCGGTGAACAAGCAGCAGATCATTGACTCCGTGTACCAGGGCGCCGGCCAACTGGCCGTCAACGCCATGCCGCCGACCCAATGGTCCTACGACACCAGCATCAAGGACGCTAAGTACGACCCAGAGAAAGCCAAGGCGCTGCTCAAGGAAGCCGGCGTCAAGGAAGGTACCGAAATCGTCCTGTGGGCCATGCCGGTTCAGCGTCCGTACAACCCGAACGCCAAGCTGATGGCTGAGATGCTGCAGAACGACTGGTCCAAGATCGGCCTGAAGGTCAAGATCACCAGCTACGAATGGGGCGAGTACATCAAGCGTTCCAAAGGCGGCGAGAACCAGGCCATGATCATTGGCTGGAGCGGCGACAATGGTGACCCGGACAACTGGCTGAACGTGCTGTTCGGCTGCGACTCGCTGTCGGGCAACAACTTCTCCAAGTGGTGCGACAAGAAATTCGACGGCATCGTGAAAGAAGCCAAGGCCACATCGGATGTCGCCAAACGCACCGAGCTGTACAAGCAGGCGCAACATATCCTCAAAGATGCAGTCCCGATGACACCTATCGCGCACTCGACGGTGTATCAACCCATGCGTAATACCGTACAGGACTTCAAGATCAGCCCATTTGGCTTGAACTCCTTCTACGGCGTTAGCGTAAGCGGCAAGTAAGGATCAATAACGGCGACGTTTCACAACGTCGCCGTTATTCCATCCGCCAGGGCCATAGGAAACAGACCACATTTGTAAGCGTTGCCGTCCTACAGCAACGAACTGCGCCTTGTGTCTCCGTTACCTACAAGTCCAGTCAGAATTGGCGCATTTACTGCAAGGTCCGCGTCCCATAACGTCGTAGGACAGCAGAGGCATCACTCTGGGAAATGGCACTTGCTGTGCGTGGGATCAGTGATGTCTTCCTGGCCATGGCCAGCGGGAGGGTTGCTGTTGATAACTACAAACAAGGATCGGGATCGTCATGCGCCATACCACTGTTCTATCCGCGATGTTTGCCACCAGCCTGCTGGCCGTGGCCACGATGGGCCAGGCCGCCGAAAAGAAGAGCCTGGTGTTCTGCTCCGAAGGCAGCCCGGCAGGGTTTGACACTGCGCAATACACCACGGCCACCGACAACGATGCGGCAGAGCCTTTGTACAATCGCCTGGTTGAATTCGAAAAAGGCGCGACCGACGTAGTACCTGGGCTGGCGACCAAATGGGATATTTCGCCAGATGGCCTGACCTACACCTTCCACCTGCGTGAGGGGGTGAAGTTCCACAGCAACAAGGAATTCAAGCCGACGCGCGACTTCAACGCCGACGACGTGCTGTTCACCTTCAACCGCATGCTTGACCCCGAGCATCCATTCCGCAAGGCCTACCCTACCGAGTTTCCGTACTTCAACGGGATGAGCCTGAACAAGAATATCGCCAAGGTCGAAAAAACCGACCCGCACACGGTGGTGATGACCTTGAACACGGTCGATGCCGCGTTCGTACAGAACATCGCCATGAGTTTCGCTGCAATCCTGTCCGCCGAATACGCCGAGCAGTTGCTCAAGCAAGGCAAGCCCAGCGACATCAACCAGAAGCCGATCGGCACTGGCCCATTTGTGTTCCAGCGTTACCAGAAAGACTCGCAGATACGTTACGTGGGCAACAAACAGTACTGGGACCCGAGCCGCGTCAAGCTGGACCAACTGATCTTCGCCATCAACACCGACGCCTCGGTACGGGTGCAGAAGCTCAAGGCCGGCGAATGCCAGGTCACCCTGCATCCGCGCCCCGCCGATGTAGACGCGCTGAAGGCCGACCCGAACCTGCAACTGCTGACCAAGCCTGGCTTCAACCTCGGCTACATCGCCTACAACGTGCGCCACAAGCCGTTCGACCAGCTTGAAGTGCGCCAGGCGCTGGACATGGCGGTGAACAAGCAGAGCATCCTCAACGCTGTGTACCAGGGCGCAGGGCAACTGGCGGTCAACGCCATGCCGCCGACACAGTGGTCCTACGACGACAGCATCAAGGACGCCGCCTACAACCCGGAAAAAGCCAAGGAGCTGCTCAAGGCCGCCGGCGTCAAGGAAGGCACCGAGATCACCCTGTGGGCGATGCCGGTACAACGTCCGTACAACCCCAACGCCAAGCTGATGGCCGAGATGCTGCAGAACGATTGGGCCAAGATCGGCCTGAAAGTCAAAATCGTCAGCTACGAATGGGGCGAGTACATCAAGCGCACCAAGAACGGTGAGCATGATGTCAGCCTGATTGGCTGGACCGGCGACAACGGTGATCCGGACAACTGGTTGGGCACCCTCTACAGCTGCGACGCCATCGGCGGGAACAACTACTCCATGTGGTGTGACCCGGCGTACGACAAGCTGATCAAGCAAGCCAAGGTCGTGACCGACCGCGAACAAAGGACTGTTCTATACAAACAGGCGCAGCAACTGCTCAAGCAGCAGGTGCCGATCACGCCAGTCGCCCACTCGACGGTCAACCAGCCGTTAAGCGCCAAAGTCGAAGGTTTCAAGGTGAGCCCCTTCGGCCGCAACGTGTTCTCGGGCGTCAGCATTACCCCATAAGAAAATAACCGGATTGCGGGGAGCGAAGTTCGCTTCCCGGCAAACGCGCAGGCTTTTGTTGGGAAATTTCCTACGCCAAACGTTTGCACAGGCTTGAACGAGTTCCACACCCAATAGCCGGTTCACCTAAAAAGACCGGCATTAAAAAAGAGAACCAAAGGAGCTTCACCCATGAAACTGAGCAGCAAAGCGCTTCTGGCCTTGGCCATCAGCAGCATCACGGCGACCGCGTACGCTGAAACGCAAAGCCAGGACTTCGTTCCTACCACCCTGGCCGGCACCAGCGCCCAAAGCGAGGCCAAAGGCTTTATCGAAGATTTCAGCCTGGGCGGCACCACGCGTAACTGGTACTCCCATGAAAGCAAATACCGTGGGGGCACCTTCTCGTACCAGAAGCACGGCCAGACCCTGACCGATCGCAACCGTACCAACTGGGTGCAAGGCACCATCCTCAACGCCAGCTCGGGTTTCACCCAAGGCACCGTTGGGGTCAAGACTGAAGTGGCGGTGTACAACGCCCTGGTGCTGGACCGCAGCAAGCGTGATATCAAAGGCGGCTCCAACCGTACACTGGCCGACTCCAACGGCGACGCCGTCGACCAGTGGAGCAAACTGGGCCTGGCCAACGTGCAGTTCCGTGTGTCCAACACCACACTGACCGCCGGTCGCCAGAACTTCAGCAGCGGCATCGTCGACACCATCGGCAACCGTGCTCTGCCTTCGAGCTTCCAGGGCGTGAGCTTCAACAGCGAAGAGTTCAGCAACCTGTCGTTTCAGGGCGGCGTGTTCGACCGCGTTTCGCCACGTAGCGAGCAGAGCCTGTCGAAATTCCGTACCGAATACGGTAACGGTGCAGAAACCGACAAAGTGTCGACCCTGGGTGTGAACTACCAGCCGCTGAAAAGCCTGAAGACCAGCTTCTTCGCCGCCAACGTGAAGGACTTCTGGAACCAGTACTACTTCGGCGCCACCCACGAGCTGGGCGACGCGCAGCAGTTGGGCCTGACCACCGGTTTCAACTACTACAAAACCGTCGATGAAGGCAAAAAAGAGATGGGGGAAATCGACAACGATACCTTCTCCCTTTCTCTGGGCCTGACCCACCAGGCACACAGCCTGACCTTCGCTTACCAGCAAGTGAACGGTAACGAGTACTTCGACTACCTGCACGAAACCAACGGCATCTACCTGGCCAACTCCCTGACCTCGGACTTCAACGGCCCGAACGAGAAGTCCTTCCAGATCGCCTACGCCATCAACATGGCCGAATACGGCGTACCGGGCCTGAAGTTCAACGCCTACTCGGCGCGCGGCTGGGATATCGACGGCACCCACTACACCGGCAACGGTGGTCGGGCCAAGTTCGCCTACGACGGCATCCAGTCCCAGGACGGCGAGAAGCACCAGGAATACGGTATCGGCGCTTCCTACGCGGTCCAGAGCGGCCCGCTCAAGGCCACCGCGATTCGTGCCACCTACGTTGAACACCGTGGCAGCGAGTTCCAATCCGACGGCAGCATCAAAGAGTTCCGTCTGGTCACCACTATCCCATTCAACATCCTTTAATTAGCGCCAGGCAGACGGCGGGCTCAGGACGAGCTCGCCGTCTACGCTTTTCTGGTTCCATCGATTGCAGAGGGCTCTGAATGAAAATGCTCCCGCTACAAGCCGCCATGGCTGCCGCGCTGTTGAGCGTGGCGATCGGCGTTTCGGCCAAACCGCTGGTGGTGTGCACCGAAGCCAGCCCGGAAGGTTTCGACCCGGTCCTGTACACCACCGCCGTGACCGCCGATGCCGCCGCTGAAACCATGTTCAACCGTCTGGTGGACTTCAAGCCCGGTACTACCGAGGTGGTCCCTGCGCTGGCTAAAGACCTGCCGGAAATCAGCGCCGATGGCCTGACCTACACCTTCCACCTGCGTGACGACATCAAGTTTCACACCACCGACTATTTCAAACCCACGCGCAACCTGAACGCCGACGACGTGCTTTGGAGCTTCCAGCGCCAGCTGGACCCGAATCATCCGTGGCATAAAAAGTCCAACGTGGGCTATCCGTACTTCGAAAGCATGGGCTTCAAGGAACTGCTCAAGAGCGTAGAGAAGACCGACGATCACACCGTCGTATTTACCCTGACTCGTCCTGAAGCTCCATTCTTGGCCGACCTGGCCATGGCGTTTTCCTCGATCCACTCCGCTGAATACGCCGACCAATTGCTCAAGTCCGGCAAGACCGATGACCTGAACGCCAAGCCGATCGGCACCGGGCCGTTCATCTTCACGCGTTACCAGAAAGATGCCCAGGTACGTTTCAAGGCCAACCCGGACTACTTCCGCGGCAAGCCGCCGGCCGACCCACTGATCCTGGCGATCACCGTCGACAACAACGTGCGCCTGCAGAAGCTCAAGGCCAACGAGTGCCAGATCGCGCTGTACCCCAAGCCTGATGACGTGCCGAGCGTCAAGGCCGACCCAAACCTGAAAGTCGATGAGCTGGCGGCCATGACCACCAGCTACACCGCGATGAATACCACTCACAAGTACATGAGCGATGCACGGGTACGTCACGCGATCAACATTGCGTTCGACAAAGCCGGCTACACCGACGCCCTGTACGGCAAAGGCAACGCGGTGGTGGGCACCGGCCCGTATCCACCGACCTTGCTGGGCTTCAATGACAAAATCAAGAACCCGCCCCGCGATCTGGACAAGGCCCGCGCCCTGCTCAAGGAAGCCGGCGTGCCGGAAGGCACCGAGTTCACCCTGTTCACCCGCAACGGCGGCGGCCCGACCAACCCCAACCCGATGCTCGGCGCCCAGCGCATGCAGGCGGATCTGGCCCAGATCGGCCTGAAGGTCAATATCAAGGTCATGGAATGGGGCGAAATGCTCAAGCGCGCCAAAGCCGGAGAGCACGACATGGTTTCTGCCGGTTGGGCCGGGGATAACGGTGACCCGGATAACTTCCTCACCCCAAACCTGAGTTGCGATGCAGCGAAAAACGGCGAAAACTACGCCCGCTGGTGTAACAAAGAGTTTCAAGACTTGATCGACAAGGCCCGCGCCGACGCTGAACCCGCCGAACGCGCTGCACTCTATGAACAAGCTTTGGCCGTTTTCGAGAAGGACCAACCGTGGATCCCCATGGCCTACCCGAAAATGTTTACCGCCATGCGCAAGAACGTCGAGGGTTATACCCAAAGCCCTCTGACTACCAATAACTTCGCCACCACCCAGGTGAAGTAATAAGAAAAACGCTCGGCACCGTCGACATTGACGGTGCCGAACCTGCCTAACCGGCTGATTGAGGTATACACCAAGATGTTTAGTTTTATTGCCCGCCGATTGGGGTTATTGATCCCCACGTTCTTCGGCATCACGTTGCTGACTTTTGCGTTGATTCGCATGATTCCAGGCGACCCCGTAGAAGTCATGATGGGCGAGCGGCGGGTTGACCCCGAAATGCACGCCCAGGCAATGGAGCGCCTTGGCCTTAACAAGCCGCTGTACGCGCAATACCTGGATTACGTCGGCAAGCTCGCCCAGGGCGATCTTGGCGAATCACTGCGCACCCGCACCAGCGTGTGGACCGAGTTCACCGCCCTTTTCCCGGCGACCCTGGAACTGTCCATGGCCGCCCTGTTGTTCGCCGGTATCCTGGGCCTGTTGGCCGGGGTGATCGCGGCACTCAAACGAGGATCCCTGTTCGACCATGGGGTGATGGGCATCTCCCTGGCGGGCTATTCGATGCCGATCTTCTGGTGGGGCCTGATCCTGATCATGTTCTTCTCGGTGAGCCTGGGCTGGACCCCGGTTTCCGGGCGTATCGACCTGCTCTACGACATCGAGCCGCGCACCGGTTTCATGTTGATCGACACCCTGCTGGCCGACGAGCCGGACGCGTTCTGGGACGCCCTGCACCACCTGATCCTGCCGGCTATCGTGCTGGGTACTATCCCGCTGGCGGTGATCGCACGGATGACCCGCTCATCGATGCTTGAAGTACTGCGCGAGGACTACATCCGCACCGCCAAGGCCAAGGGCCTGTCGCCGGCGCGCGTGGTATTCGTGCACGGCCTGCGCAACGCGCTGATCCCGGTACTGACCGTGGTCGGCCTGCAAGTCGGCACGCTGCTGGCCGGTGCGGTACTGACCGAAACCATCTTCTCGTGGCCCGGCATCGGCAAATGGCTGATCGAAGCCATTGGCGCGCGGGACTACCCGGTGGTGCAAAACGGCATTCTGCTGATCGCCTGCCTGGTGATCCTGGTGAACTTCGTGGTGGATATCCTCTACGGCTTCGCCAACCCACGCATCCGTCACCAGCGCTGAGATCATGACCATGACTACCTCTACTCCAGTGTCAGCAGTCGATCAGAGCCTGCTGTACCCGTCCCCGTACAAAGAATTCTGGCAAGCCTTCTCCAAGAACAAGGGCGCGGTTGCCGGCCTGCTGTTCATGTTGCTGATCGTGTTCTGCGCGATCTTCGCCCCCTGGGTTGCGCCGCATAACCCCAGCGAGCAATACCGCGACTTCCTGCTGACCCCACCGGCGTGGCTGGAGGGCGGGCAGATGCAGTTCCTGCTCGGCACCGACGAACTGGGCCGTGACTTGCTCTCGCGCCTGATCCAGGGTTCGCGCCTGTCGTTGCTGATCGGCTTGTCATCGGTGGTGATGTCGCTGATCCCGGGCATCCTGCTGGGCCTGTTCGCCGGGTTCTTCCCGCGCTTGCTCGGCCCGACCATCATGCGCCTGATGGACATCATGCTGGCCCTGCCATCGCTGCTGCTGGCCGTTGCCATTGTCGCCATCCTCGGCCCTGGCCTGATCAACACCGTGATCGCCATCGCCATCGTGTCGCTGCCGTCTTATGTGCGCCTGACGCGCGCCGCGGTGATGGGCGAACTGAACCGCGACTACGTGACCGCCGCCCGCCTCGCGGGTGCCGGCCTGCCACGCCTGATGTTCATCACCGTGCTGCCTAACTGCATGGCACCGCTGATCGTCCAGGCCACCCTGAGCTTCTCCTCGGCGATTCTCGATGCCGCGGCCCTGGGCTTCCTCGGCCTTGGCGTACAACCGCCAACCCCTGAGTGGGGCACCATGCTGGCTTCGGCCCGTGACTACATCGAACGCGCCTGGTGGGTCGTGAGCCTGCCTGGCTTGACCATTTTGCTCAGCGTGCTGGCAATCAACTTGATGGGTGACGGCCTGCGCGATGCGCTGGACCCGAAACTCAAGAACGCCGCCTGAGGAGATTCCCATGTCACTGTTAGAAATCAAGAATCTCAACGTCCGCTTCGGCGACAAGACCGCCGTACCAGTGGTCGATGGCCTCGACCTGTCGGTCGACAAAGGCGAAGTACTGGCGATCGTTGGCGAGTCGGGCTCGGGTAAATCCGTGACCATGATGGCGCTGATGGGCCTGATCGAGCATCCCGGCATCGTTACCGCCGATGCGCTGAACTTCGACGGCAAGGACATGCTCAAGCTGAGCAACCGCCAGCGCCGCCAGATCGTCGGCAAAGACCTGGCGATGGTGTTCCAGGACCCGATGACCGCGCTGAACCCCAGCTACACCGTGGGTTTCCAGATCGAAGAAGTGCTGCGCCTGCATTTGAAAATGTCCGGCAGGCAAGCGCGCAAGCGGGCTATCGAACTGCTGGAAAAAGTCGAGATCCCAGGCGCCGCCAGCCGTATGGATGCCTACCCGCACCAATTGTCCGGCGGTATGAGCCAACGTGTTGCGATCGCCATGGCGATTGCCGGCGAGCCCAAGTTGCTGATCGCCGATGAACCGACCACTGCGTTGGACGTGACCATCCAGGCGCAGATCATGGAACTGCTGCTGGCCCTGCAAAAAGAGCAGAACATGGGCCTGGTGCTGATCACTCACGACCTCGCGGTAGTGGCTGAAACCGCCCAGCGCGTATGCGTGATGTACGCAGGCCAAGCGGTGGAAGTCGGCCAGGTGCCGCAACTGTTCGACATTCCGGCGCACCCGTACAGCGAAGCGCTGCTCAAGGCGATCCCGGAGCACAGCCTCGGCGCCACGCGCCTGGCCACGCTGCCGGGCATCGTTCCCGGCCGCTATGACCGTCCGCAGGGCTGCTTGCTGTCACCGCGCTGCCCGTATGTCCAGGACTCCTGCCGCGCCCAGCGTCCAAGCCTTGATCCGAAAAGCAACAGCCTCGCCCGCTGCTTCTACCCGCTGAACCAGGAGGTGGCGTAATGGCCGTCGTACTTACCGCCCGCGACCTCACCCGTCACTATGAAGTGTCCCGTGGCCTGTTCAAGGGCCACGCCACCGTGCGTGCTCTCAATGGCGTGTCCTTTGAGCTGGAAGCCGGCAAGACCCTCGCGGTTGTGGGCGAGTCGGGTTGCGGCAAATCCACCCTGGCCCGTGCCCTGACGCTGATTGAAGAGCCCTCGTCGGGCTCGTTGAAAATCGCCGGGCAAGAAGTGGCCGGTGCCGACAAGGCCCAGCGCAAGCAATTGCGTAAAGACGTGCAGATGGTTTTCCAAAGCCCGTATGCGTCGTTGAACCCACGCCAGAAAGTCGGTGATCAACTGGCGGAGCCGTTGCTGATCAACACCAACCTGTCCGCCGCCGAGCGCCGCGAAAAAGTCCAGGCGATGATGAAGCAAGTGGGCCTGCGCCCTGAGCATTATCAGCGCTACCCGCACATGTTCTCCGGTGGTCAGCGCCAACGTATCGCACTGGCTCGGGCGATGATGCTGCAACCCAAAGTGTTGGTGGCAGACGAACCGACCTCGGCGCTGGACGTGTCGATCCAGGCCCAGGTGCTCAACCTGTTCATGGATTTGCAGCAGGAATTCAACACCGCCTACGTGTTCATCTCCCACAACCTGGCGGTGGTGCAACACGTCGCCGACGACGTGATGGTGATGTACCTCGGCCGCCCGGTGGAAGTAGGCCCCAAGGAAGACATCTACGCCCGCCCGCTGCACCCGTACACGCAGGCGCTGCTGTCGGCCACACCGACCATTCACCCGGACCCGAACAAGCCGAAGATCAAAATCGTCGGCGAACTGCCTAACCCGCTGAACCCGCCACCTGGCTGCGCGTTCCACAAGCGCTGCCCGTATGCGACCGAGCGCTGCAGCAGCGAGGAGCCGCTGTTGCGACCATTGGATAATCGGCAGGTGGCTTGCCACTACGCAGAGCAATTCGTGGCCTGACGCCTCCCTTGTAGGAACTGCAGCTTCAATGAGTTCCATCGCCCTTCCCGCCAGATTGCGCATCAGTCTGGCCGGAGGGGCTTTTTTTTGCGCGTTTGTAGCAAAGAAAATACAGATGGACCTGCGCCTTTCAATGCCTCCGGCCTTGAAAACATTGCGCCAGAGCCCTCTGGAAAGTGTATAGATTGTAAATGAAATTTACTTTTGTTTGAGAATCAATACCATCACGACGCAAAGAGGGCGCTGGATACTGGCTGCCAAGCCACGGTTGGCTACGCGAAAAATTCAGACGCCTCTCGTTCAATCGCCCCTCGTAAAGGACTTTGTGGACATGTCGTCTCAATTCAGGCTCAGCCATCTATCGCTGGCGTTTATCGCTACCCTCTCGTCTCCCGCGCTGCTGGCGGAGAGTGTGGAAAAAGAGCGCGATAAAGTGCCGATCCAGGCAACGGACCTGCCTGTAGATGGCACCTCCCAAGCCTTGGTGTTGGGCGAGACGCGTGTTTTGGGGACCGCTGCCGAAGAACTCAAGCAAGCACCCGGCGTGTCGATCATCACCGCCGAAGACATCAAGAAGCGCCCACCCAGCAACGACCTGTCGGAGATCATCCGCCGCGAGCCAGGCGTCAACCTGACCGGCAATAGTTCCAGCGGCAGCCGCGGCAATAACCGTCAGATCGACCTGCGCGGCATGGGCCCGGAAAACACCCTGATCCTGATCGATGGCAAGCCCTCCACCTCACGCAACGCCGTGCGTTATGGCTGGAGCGGTGACCGTGATACCCGTGGCGAAACCAACTGGGTGCCGGCCGAAGAAGTCGAGCGCATTGAAATCCTGCGCGGCCCGGCCGCCGCTCGTTATGGCTCCGGGGCCATGGGCGGGGTGATCAACATCATCACCAAACGCCCGACCGATCAATTGCACGGTTCGCTGACCGCCTACACCGCCTTCCCCGAAAACGATGCCGAAGGCGCGAGCAAGCGCACCAACTTCAACCTCAGCGGCCCGTTGACCGACACTCTGGCATTCCGCGTCTATGGCGGCCTGAACAAGACCGACGCCGATGACGCCGACATCAACCGCGCAGCTCAAGCGACGCCTGATTCTTTGGTCGCTGGCCGCGAGGGCGTGCGCAATAAAGACGTCAATGGCTTGCTGAGCTGGCAATTCACCCCCGAGCAAACACTCGACCTGGAAGCCAGCTACAGCCGCCAGGGTAATATTTTTGCCGGCGACACCATGCTCAACGGCGGTGGCGCATTCGTTGAAAGCCTGGTGGGCAAGGAAACCAGTGTGATTCAACGCAGCAGCTTCTCTGCAACCCACCGTGGTGAATTTGACTGGGGCTCGACCCTGGCCTCGCTGACCCACGACCTGACCCGCAATGAGCGTCTCAACGAAGGCCTGGCCGGATCCGGCGAGGGCGCGCCTTCGGCCAGCGCCGGGCGTTTCGAATCACGCCTGCGTAACACCCGGGCCACCGCCGAGGTCAACCTGCCCCTGAGCTTCGGTGCCGAACAAGTCCTGACCCTGGGCAGCGAATACCTCTACGAGTCGATGAACGATCCAGGCTCGTTGCGCCCGCAAACTTATGACCCGGGCACCGGCGGCGTCCCCGCCATCCCCGGCGTCAGCCGCAACAGCACCAAGACCACCGCCTCGAGCTACGCCTTGTTTGCCGAGAACAACATCGAGTTGGGCAGCAAAACCGTGATCACGCCTGGCTTGCGCTTCGACGATCATGAGGAATACGGCGGCAACTGGAGCCCCAGCTTCAATGCCTCGCACCAGTTGACCGACGAACTGAGCATCAAGGGCGGCATTGCCCGCGCCTACAAAACCCCCAACCTGTACCAGTCCAACCCGAACTATTTGCTCTACAGCCGTGGTAATGGCTGCAACGCCAGCGAAGCCAACATGGGCGGATGCTACCTGGTGGGCAACCGGGACCTGAAGCCGGAAATCAGCGTCAACAAGGAAATCGGCCTGGCTTTCGACAAGGGCACCTGGCGCACCAGTGCGACGTACTTCCGTAATGACTACAAGAACAAGATCAACGCCAGTAACGAGGCGGCTTTCCGTCTGGGCAACGGCCGACGTGTATTGGAGTGGGAAAACAGCGGCCCCGCCTTGGTGCAGGGCGTTGAAGGCAACCTGTTCGTCAGCCTGCGCGATGACTTGGACTTGAACACCAACCTGACTTATATGATCGACTCCAAGGACAAAGACACCGGCGAGCCCTTGAGCATCATCCCCAAGTACACCGTCAACACCACGCTGGATTGGCAAGCCACCGATAAGTTGTCCTTCCAGGTCAGCGGCACCTATTACGGCAAGCAGCAAGCGCCTAAGCTCAACTCACGCAGCGCCAGCAGTTACGATCGCAGCGCCCAGCAGGACGTCGACCCGTATGGGTTGATGGGCTTGAGCAGCGGCTACGAGTTCAGCAAAAACCTGAGCGTACGGGTGGGCATCAACAACCTGCTGGACAAGCGCCTGTCGCGCAAAGGCAACGCCGAGGATGCGGGTGCGCAGACTTACAATGAGCCGGGCCGGGCTTACTTCGCGTCGGTGACCACTTCGTTCTGATCGGGCCGTTGTAAGTTCATAACGTACTCCGCCCGGCTAGCCGGGCGGGTTTGTATCTGGCCGGGACTAGGTCTGGCTATCGCCTTCATCATCCGGATCGTCGCTAGTGGTGGCGTCATTATCGTCCTTGCTGCCGCCCTGATACTGGTCACCGGGCGGGACTTCAACTTGGTGGTAGGGCAGAAGCACAACATCACTGTAGGTGGTGATAGGGAGCAGAGAATTCTGGGTGTGCGGACAAGTGTGGCGGTAGTGGCCCAGAGTCGAGTTCCTCCTAAGACTTGGATAGGATCTGAGGACGTGAATGTATTGGAATACACTATGCGATTTGCTTGACTTAGTCGGCTTGATGAATTTCAAACTTGCCATCCATACGCATGGATCAACACGACTGCCGAGCAATGAGGTTTTTCTCGCCAGTTCTACCGTTTCGTCCGAATTCAAAAAAAACAAAGTCTATACGTTTTTGAGGTTCGATTGCGATAGCCACGTTCAAGGGCTCCTTAAGTCGCTCTATGTGACAAGGAGACTGAGCGACATTATAAGTAACTCATAACAAAAGTAATCTCCGTATTTGCGGTTCCGGCTTTGATTTCTCCATCTCCCCCTGTCTTCTTAAAGTATCGTGCAAACATAGGGATTTCGAAACTCCCCCCGCCACTTGAGTAATCGTTGAATACATGTGTCAGGTTGAGATTTATTGGCTGCTCGCTACTGTCCATTATTTGCAATGCAATGCCTTTGGCAGTTGAGGTGGAGTTTAGGCTAATAATTCCTGAGGTTGGATCTATGGCAGGAGCTGTTGATGTTGCAATCAATTTGTAATTTACTTTTTTGATGCCAACTGGACAGTCGTTGAGTTTTATGTTGAAGCGCTTCGATGCAGTGTATGGAGCATTGTAAAAAAACTGACTCAAGTCTTGGCTTCCCATGTCCACAATTACATCGGGTGTTTCGCATGAAGGTACTACTATAGACATTCCGCTGGTTTCGATTATAAACGGAAAAATTGTTCCAAATTCGAACGCACCGATTGCTCCGGCAGGTATTAGAGCATTGCTTTTTATTGCTCCTATTTTTACAAATCTTAACGCGACAGCTGTGTCTTTGAACGAGTATCGGCTAGGTCGGCCACTATTATTGTTTGCCACTCCATAATGTGGGTATCCATTATAAATCCATTGCCAACCAATTCCTGTATCCCCAATAGGCTGTATTGTCCCGGCCACGTCCTGGCCCAAGTAATTCTTGATCCCCTCCAAATGAAAATCGCTGCAATTGAAAACGCCCACCTCAGCATTTGTAACTTGCACGCTCTCATATATAACTGTGCCGTTAGCTGCATCTCTAGGTATCGATACACTTGTGGGCAGCACGATGTTTCGCGTAACAGCAGAGTCGCCTGTTTCGTACTCGCATACTGCTGCAACTGCATTGGCCGTCGTGCAAAAGATAAAAAATAGCAATAATAGCTTAATGACTTTCATAGTGCCTAGCTTCTTGAAGGAAGACTGAGTTTAATTGTGGAACCTGACTTTGAAGTCGCTTCTATATGTTTCGAAATCGGACGCGGGCAGGTTGAGCTACGTCTGCGGCATAGAGATAGGTGAACACCCAGCGAGCGCTATTAAACATAGGGAGTGCAAAATATTAAACGCGTGCCTTTTCATGTGCTAACTTCGCTTTGACAGTTGGACCCCAATATTAACAGAGGGGAATGAAATGGAATGAATTATAATTATATTGTGTTTTTGGTGGAGGGCAAAATAAGACGATTCTTAATGTGTTTCACTAGATACTGTCAGTTGGAGGGGGCACGCATTATTTTTTTTTGTAACTCGCGCCCTTCAGTGCTAGGTCAACTGTCATCATCATGCTGTGCTCTCGACTTCAACCAGAAGCCCATCGTCATGATGCGTCCCAATACCAGCGTTGAAAAAGTGTACCTCTATCCAAAACCGGTCGACTGTCGAAAACCCATCGACGGCTTGGCAGCCCTTGTCGAACTGGATATCAAGGTGGCGGTGTCTGACCCCGTGCTTTTCGTGCTTTTCGTTTTTCTAAATCGCCACCGCAATCGGGTCAAGGTGTTGTATTGGGAGCGCAACAGTTTCTGTCTTTGGCTAAAGCGCCTGGAGTCCGAACGTTTCAAAACCTCGCCCGACATTACTGACGAAGCTATTGTCCTGAGCGTCCAGGAACTGAACTGGCTCCACGAGCCGGAAAGCGAGCCACTGTCGGCTGATCTGGCGCATATCGAAGTCATCCACGACTTGCCAGAGCACGATCTGACCTGCGCTTGTGGTTGCTGCGAACATGTCATTGGCGAAGAAACCAGCGAGCAGTTGAACATCTTGCCGATGCAGATCCACGTGATCAAACATGTGCGCAAGGTCTACGGCTGCCGCGGTTGTGAAAGAGCCCCGATCACCGCAGACAAGCCTGCGCAGTCAATCGAAAAGAGCATGGCCAGCCCAAGCGTACTGGCATGCTGCTGACCACCAAGTATGTCGATGGCTTGCCGCTGCATCGTTTTGAAACGGTGCAGAGCCGACACGGTATCGAGATCCCCCGGCAAACGTTGGCACGCTGGATTATCCAGTGCAGCGAACACTTCCAGCCGTTGCTGAACCTGATTGCGCTCACGCCCAACGGGCCATACCAGCCCCCCAATAAAAAGGGCGAAGCCATCACAGCTTCGCCCTTGGGTGTACCGCTCTAGCTTTAATGATGCTCACGGGTCGCGCGGAATTTCACATCCGGCCAGCGCTCTTCCATCAACGCCAGGTTGACCCGGGTCGGCGCCAGGTAGGTCAGGTGACCACCGCCGTCGACCGCGAGGTTTTCCACCGCCTTGTTGGAGAACTCTTCCAGCTTCTTCTTATCGCTGCACTCGATCCAGCGCGCCGAATACACGGTGATCGGCTCGTAGGAGCACTCCACTTTGTATTCCTCCTTCAAGCGACTGGCGACCACGTCGAACTGCAGCACACCCACGGCGCCGAGGATGATGTCGTTGCTGCGCTCGGGGAAGAACACCTGGGTGGCACCTTCTTCGGCCAATTGCTGCAAGCCTTGGCGCAGTTGCTTGGACTTGAGCGGGTCGCGCAGGCGCACGCGGCGGAACAGTTCCGGGGCGAAGTGCGGGATACCGGTAAAGCCCAGCGCTTCGCCTTCGGTGAAGGTGTCGCCGATCTGGATGGTGCCGTGGTTATGCAAACCGATGATGTCGCCGGCGTAGGCTTCTTCGAGCTGTTCACGCTCGGAGGAGAAGAACGTCAGGGCGTCGCCGATGCGTACGTCCTTGCCGGTGCGCACATGGCGCATCTTCATGCCTTTTTCGTATTTGCCGGAGCAGATGCGCATGAAGGCGATACGGTCGCGGTGCTTAGGGTCCATGTTCGCCTGGATCTTGAACACGAAGCCGGTGAATTTCTCTTCAACCGGTTCCACGGTGCGCTCGTTGGCGACACGCGCCAGCGGGCGCGGGGCCCAGTCCACTACCGCGTCGAGCACGTGGTCGACGCCGAAGTTGCCCAAGGCGGTACCGAAGAACACCGGGGTCAACTGGCCGTCGAGGAACTCCTGCTGGTTGAACTCATGGCAGGCGCCCTGCACCAGTTCCAGCTGGTCGACGAAACGGTCGTACTCGTCACCCAGATGGGCGCGGGCTTCGTCGGAGTCGAGCTTTTCGATGATCTTGGTTTCGGTACGTTCGTGACCATGGCCGGCGGTGTAGACAATGATGTAGTCGTCGGCCAGGTGGTACACGCCCTTGAAGTCGCGATAGCAACCAATCGGCCAGGTAATCGGCGCGGCCTTGATCTTCAGGACGGCTTCGATTTCATCCAGCAACTCGATCGGGTCGCGGATATCACGGTCGAGTTTGTTGATGAAGCTGACGATCGGCGTGTCACGCAGGCGGCAAACGTCCATCAGCGCAATGGTACGTGGCTCAACGCCCTTACCGCCGTCGAGGACCATCAATGCCGAGTCCACTGCCGTCAGGGTGCGGTAGGTATCTTCGGAGAAGTCTTCGTGGCCCGGGGTGTCGAGCAGGTTGACCATGTGGTCGCGATACGGGAACTGCATGACCGACGTGGTAATGGAAATACCCCGTTGTTTTTCCATTTCCATCCAGTCGGAGGTGGCATGGCGGTCGGATTTGCGCGATTTCACCGTGCCGGCTACCGCGATCGCCTTGCCCATCAGCAACAGCTTTTCGGTGATGGTGGTTTTACCGGCATCGGGGTGGGAAATAATGGCGAAAGTGCGGCGTTTCGCGACTTCGGCGGCCTGGTGGGTCATGGGAAATCGCCTGGCAGGTGAGTCAAAAAAGGGCGGCGAGTATAGCGCAAACGCGAGGGTACAGACCACCGTTGAGCCCATTGGGGGTGGCTAAATGCGCCCAAGTGTGGAACCTTTTAAAAGGTCGAGACGTCCACTCCCCTGCTACCGCACTCGGAACAGGGGCTGAAATATCAGCAAGTTAGCCTGACGAGGCTGCGCTCATGGCTTGATCGCATACTGCATTGCCAGTATCGGCGAGCTGCTTTTCGCGAACCTATTCGCCGACAGCCAGGAATGGCATTGCCGCCGGAGAATGTGTTCGCCGACAAAAGAAAAAAAGGAGTCCGCCTGTGGCTATTCGCTATGGCAAAGGGCTGATAGGAGGCGCGGTTGTCGTCGCGCTCCTGGCCCTGCTGGTCCACTGGATCGGCATCAACACGATCGAACTGTACCGCGACGATTTGTTGTTTTACCTGCAAGCTCACCTGATTCTTGTCCTAGTCTCCATGCTGGCAGCCCTGATTGTGGGCATCCCCGCTGGTATCCTGCTCAGCCGACCCAACATGGTCGGGCGTGCAGAACGTTTCATGCAGATCTTCAACATCGGCAACACCGTCCCTCCCCTGGCTGTACTGGCCATCGCCCTCGGCGTCCTCGGCATCGGCAGCGGCCCGGCCATCTTCGCGCTGTTTCTCGCCTCCCTCCTGCCCATCGTGCGTAACACCTACGAAGGCTTGAAAAACGTCCAGGGTTCCCTCAAGGAAGCCGCCACCGGCATCGGCATGACGCCGCGCCAGGTGCTGTTTCGCGTGGAACTGCCCAACGCCGTGCCGATCATCATCGGCGGTGTACGTGTGGCCCTGGCGATCAACGTCGGCACCGCGCCACTGGCGTTCCTGATTGGTGCCAACAGCCTGGGCAGCCTGATCTTCCCCGGCATTGCCCTGAACAACCAGCCGCAACTGCTGCTCGGCGCTGCATGCACCGCGCTGCTGGCATTGCTGCTTGACGGCCTGGTGACCATGGCCAGCCGCCTCTGGCTGGAACGCGGGTTGCGCCCGTCTTAACGCCAGGAAAGGAATCGACATGAAAAAACTAAGCTTGATATTAGGCTGCGTCCTGCTGTTTGCAGGTATTACGCAAGCCGCTGAAAAACCGGTGATTCGCATTGGCGCCCGGGTGTTCACCGAGCAGACCCTGCTCGCCGAAATCACCTCCCAGTACCTGCGCACCAAGGGTTACGACGCCCGTGTAACGGGTGGCCTGGGCAGCAACCTGGCACGCAGTGCCCAGGAAAGCGGGCAACTGGATCTGATCTGGGAATACACCGGCGTATCGCTGGTGGCCTATAACCACATCGACGAGAAGCTCGACAGCGAACAGTCCTACGCCCGGGTGAAAGAACTCGACGCGAAAAAAGGCTTGGTCTGGCTCTCGCCGTCGAAATTCAGCAACACCTACGCGCTGGCACTGCCGGAAAACGTGGCCAAGGAATTTCCGCAGATCAACAGCATCAGCGACCTGACCAAAGCCCTGGCCGAGGACACCAAGGAAAACCGCCTGGTGGCCCTGGACACCGAGTTCGCCAACCGTTCCGACGGCATGGGCGGCATGGTCAAGCTGTATGACATGAACCTCACGCGCAAAAACACCCGGCAGATGGACGCTGGCCTGGTCTACACCGCCCTGCGTAATGGCCAGGTGTTTGCCGGTCTGGTCTACACCACCGATGGCCGCCTGAACGCGTTCAAATTGAAGCTGCTGGCCGACGACAAGCATTACTTCCCGGACTACACCGCAGCTCCGGTGATCCGTCAGGAATATCTCGACCAGCATCCTCAATTGGCCGCAGAGCTCAAGCCCTTGGCCGAGCTGTTCGACGACGCAACCATGCGCGAGCTGAATGCGCGGGTCGACGTCGACCACGAAAGCCCGTCCGCTGTCGCCGCCGATTTCCTGCGCCAACATCCGATCAACTAAGAAGGAGAAGACATGGAATTTTTGAACGCCTTTTCCCATCTTGATTGGGCCCAAGTCCTGCACCTGACCTGGCAGCACATCACCCTGGTCGGCATCGCCGTGATCCTCGCGATCTTTATCGGCGTGCCCCTGGGTATTCTGATGACGCGCTTCCCAACCCTCGCAGGTCCCTTGCAAGCCAGCGCCACGGTGTTGCTGACCGTGCCATCCATTGCGCTGTTCGGGCTGCTGTTGCCGTTCTACTCCAAGTTCGGCCAGGGCCTGGGGCCGATGCCGGCGATCACCGCCGTGTTCCTGTACTCCCTGCTGCCAATCATGCGTAACACCTACCTGGCCCTCACCGGCGTTGAGCCAGGCATTCGCGAGGCCGCCAAAGGCATCGGCATGACCTTCGGCCAGCGCCTGCGCATGGTCGAACTGCCGATTGCCGTGCCGGTGATCCTCGCTGGCGTGCGCACCGCCGTCGTGATGAATATCGGTGTGATGACCATCGCCGCCACCATCGGTGCCGGTGGCCTGGGTGTACTTATTCTGGCTTCCATCAGCCGCAGCGATATGTCGATGCTGATTGTCGGCGCCGTGCTGGTCAGTCTCCTGGCCATCTTCGCCGACCTGCTTCTGCAATGGCTGCAACGCTCGCTGACTCCAAAAGGATTGCTCAAATGATCGAACTTCAAAACCTGTCCAAGACTTTTCAAAGCAACGGCAAGACTGTCACCGCCGTCAACGATGTAAGCCTGACCGTCAACGAAGGCGAGATTTGCGTATTCCTGGGGCCCTCGGGCTGCGGCAAGAGCACCACGCTAAAGATGATCAATCGCCTGATCAAACCCACCTCGGGCAAGATCCTGATCAACGGCGAAGACACCACCGACCTTGACGAGGTGACCCTGCGTCGCAACATCGGCTACGTGATCCAGCAGATCGGCCTGTTCCCCAACATGACCATCGAGGAAAACATCGTGGTCGTGCCCAAGCTGCTCGGTTGGGACAAGCAAAAATGCCACGACCGCGCCCGCGAACTGATGAGCATGATCAAGCTGGAACCCAAGCAGTACCTGCATCGCTACCCACGTGAGCTGTCCGGTGGCCAGCAACAGCGTATCGGCGTGATCCGTGCGCTGGCGGCCGATGCGCCGCTGTTGCTGATGGATGAGCCGTTCGGCGCGGTTGACCCGATCAACCGCGAGATGATCCAGAACGAGTTCTTCGAGATGCAGCGCGCGCTGAACAAGACCGTGATCATGGTCAGCCACGACATCGACGAAGCCATCAAGCTGGGTGACAAGATCGCCATCTTCCGTGCCGGCAAGCTGCTGCAGATCGACCACCCGGACACGCTGCTGGCGCACCCGGCCGATGAGTTCGTGAGCAACTTCGTGGGTCAGGACAGCACGCTCAAGCGCCTGCTGCTGGTAAAAGCCGAAGACGCAGCGGACAACGCTCCGTCGGTGAGCCCGGAAACACCGGTGGCCGATGCGCTGGAGCTGATGGACGAGCACGACCGCCGCTACGTGGTGGTCACCTGTGCCGAGAACAAGGCACTGGGGTATGTGCGCCGTCGCGACTTACACCGTCAGACCGGTACCTGCGGCCAGTACCTGCGCGAGTTCAACGCCACCGCTGCCTATGACGAACACTTGCGCATCCTGCTGTCGCGCATGTATGAGTTCAACCGCTCGTGGTTGCCGGTGATGGATGCCGAGCGGGTGTTCCTGGGTGAAGTGACTCAGGAGTCGATTGCCGAGTACCTGAGCTCTGGCAAGTCCCGTGGGGGCAAGACCAGTATTGTCTCGCCGGCCGAGACCGCCCTGGCCTGACCTGATACAACAGGGATAAAAATGTGGGAGGGGGCTTGCTCCCGATAGCGGTGAATCAGTGACTGAGAAGTGACTGACACACCGCTATCGGGAGCAAGCCCCCTCCCACATTTGCCCCTCGGTGAGTCAGGGAAATGTCCTCAATTCCCATTCAGCGGGGAACATCAATCCGTCACACCGGTCGGTTACATAAGTAGCTGGACTGGGTCCCGCGACGAACGCGTGCAAAAACGCGACATTTTTAGTTGATCCCACGCCCATCAAGCCCTAAAGTTCGCGCCGAACGTCCATGCTGGAAACGATCCATCCGGCTCAAGTACTGACGACGAGACAGCAAGGCCAAGGGAAGCTTATCCCGTGGCCTTTTTGCTTTCGGCGACATGCCTTGGGAAGTAGGCGAACCAAAGTGGGGATACGGAGGACGTTCATTTGCACCCATTGATCAATACAGTTTGCCCTTAGGAGTTCCCCAGCATGTCGATCAACGTCGAAGATTATTTCGCGCGCGCCACCTTTGACAAAATGAAGGCGTTCGCCGACAAGCAAGAAACCCCATTCGTGGTGATCGACACCGCGATGATCAGCCAGGCCTACGATGACCTGCGCGCCGGTTTCGAATTCGCCAAAGTGTATTACGCCGTCAAGGCCAACCCGGCCGTCGAGATCATCGACCTGTTGAAAGACAAGGGTTCGAGCTTCGACATCGCCTCGATCTACGAGCTGGACAAGGTCATGGACCGCGGCGTCAGCGCCGACCGTATCAGCTACGGCAACACCATCAAGAAATCCAAGGACATCCGCTACTTCTACGAGAAGGGCGTGCGCCTGTTCTCCACCGACTCCGAAGCCGACCTGCGCAACATCGCCAAGGCCGCGCCGGGCTCGAAAGTGTATGTGCGCATCCTCACCGAAGGCTCGACCACGGCCGACTGGCCTTTGTCGCGCAAATTCGGCTGCCAGACCGACATGGCCATGGACCTGCTGATCCTCGCCCGCGACCTGGGCCTGGTGCCTTACGGCATCTCGTTCCACGTTGGCTCGCAACAGCGCGACATCAGCGTGTGGGACGCGGCCATCGCCAAGGTCAAGGTGATCTTCGAGCGTTTGAAAGAAGAAGACGGCATCGAACTGAAGCTGATCAACATGGGCGGCGGCTTCCCGGCCAACTACATCACCCGCACCAACAGCCTGGAAACCTACGCCGAAGAAATCATCCGCTTCCTCAAGGAAGACTTCGGCGACGACCTGCCGGAAATCATCCTGGAGCCAGGCCGTTCGCTGATCGCCAACGCCGGTATCCTGGTGAGCGAAGTGGTGCTGGTGGCCCGTAAGTCGCGTACCGCCGTCGAGCGTTGGGTGTACACGGATGTGGGCAAGTTCTCCGGCCTGATCGAAACCATGGACGAAGCCATCAAGTTTCCGATCTGGACCGAGAAGAAAGGCGAGATGGAAGAAGTGGTCATTGCCGGCCCAACCTGCGACAGCGCCGACATCATGTACGAGAACTACAAGTACGGCCTACCGCTGAACCTGGCGATTGGTGATCGTTTGTACTGGCTGTCGACCGGTGCGTACACCACCAGCTACAGCGCGATTGAGTTCAATGGGTTCCCACCGTTGAAATCGTTCTACGTGTAAGAACGCCGCATATAAAAAACCCATGACAAGTCATGGGTTTTTTTGGCTTCAGGAAAAGGTCGCGGCACGCTGTTGATAGGCATTGGCCATGGCGCGAATCTGCGGCTCATTGGCCAGCGCCAGCGCCTTGTGCGCCGTTCGCAGGAATTTGAGATTCCCATGCGCCAACGCCTTGCGCAGCCACTCCAGCGCAGCGTCGATTTGGCCTCTGTGCGCCAGCACCGCCGCATAACTGAACTGCCCCCGAAAATCCCCGGCTTCGGCGGAGCGCCGGTACCATTCAACGGCTGCCTCAAGATCCTTGGGGCAATACTGCCCATCTTCCAGATAACGCCCCAACAGATTCATCGACTTGGCGTGGCCCTGCTCTGCCGCCTGGCGATAAAGCGTCAGCGCCTGGGCCTGGTCTTGCACAACGCCACGGCCGGTCGCCAGCAGGTTGGCGTAGTTGTACTGGCCCCAATCCAGGCCGGTCTCTGCTGCCAGCCGGTATTGCCGCGCAGCTGCCGCTTCATCGACGGCGCAACCCCAACCATGCTCCAGGCAACGCCCGGCCATATTGCGCGCCATCACGTGCCCGCCCTGCGCCGCAATCTGGAACCAGCGCAGCGCCAGCGCTTCATCGCGTGCAATACCGCGCCCTTCCAGCAGGATCTGCCCGAGCAACGCCTGGGCATCGACCACGCCTTCCTTGGCTGCGATCAGGATCGCCTGGGCGACGCGCACCGGGGAATCATCAAGCATGGACTGCAATTGCTCGACGTTGAGCACTTCCTGGCGACGCAATAAAAAGCCCATCTCAGACCTCGACCCAGCGGCGCAGGAGGTTGTGATAGGTGCCGGTGAGCTGGATCAGCGCCGGGTGCTCGGGCACGTCGCGGCTCAGTTGCTGGATGGCGTCGTCCATTTCGAACAGCAAGGTGCGCTGGCTGTCTTCGCGCACCAGGCTTTGGGTCCAGAAGAACGAGGCATAGCGAGCACCACGGGTCACGGCGTTGACTTTATGCAGGCTGGAGCCGGGGTACAGCACCAGATCGCCGGCGGGGAGCTTGACCCGTTGCAGGCCGAAGGTGTCCTGGATCTCCAGTTCGCCGCCGTCGTACTCGTCGGGATCGCTGAAGAACAGCGTGGACGACAGGTCGGTGCGCACGCGCTCGTGGCTGCCTTTGGGCTGGCGCACCGCATTGTCGATATGGAAGTCAAAACTGCCACCTGCGGTATAGCAGTTGATCAGCGGCGGGAAGACCTTGTGCGGCAGCGCCGCCGACATGAACAGCGGGTTGCTCCACAACCGCTCCAGCATGGCTGCGCCGATTTCCTTGGCCAATGGGTGGCCTTCGGGCAATTGCAGGTTGTGCTTGGCTTTGGCGGACTGATGCCCGGCAGTGATTTTGCCATCGGCCCATTCGGCCTCTTCCAGGGCTTGGCGAATGCGCAGCACCTCCTCGCGAGAGAACAGGCCGGGAATGTGCAGCAACATGAGGCAATACCTGCGATCAGAGAGGCGCCAATGGTATTGATTCTTATCCGCCCTGTAAAACCCGGGGACGAACGAGAACGCAAAATCCGTAACGAAAAAGTGTAAAGAATGTAAATTCGATGCGAATAGCAATATCTCTCAATTGATACAAAGTCTTGTTGGCCCTATATTCCGCGGCCTCACATCCTTGGGGAAGGGACACGTCATGTCGCGCACTACGCTAATAACAACCGCCAGTTCACCACGTATGCTGGCCTCGGCCATCGGCGTTGCCCTCAGCGCCAGCTCTGCCGCCCACCTGGCGCAGGCAGCAGAAAACACCGAGCAAAAAGGCGAGCGCAACCCTATCTCCCTCGGCGCCACCAACATTACCGGCCAGGACCAAGACAACACCTCCTATCAGGTGGAAAAAGCCTCGTCGCAGAAATACACCGCGCCGCTGGTGGACACACCGCGTTCGGTCACCGTGGTGCCGCAACAAGTACTCAAGGACACTGCCGCCACGTCGTTGCAGGACGCCTTGCGCACCGTACCGGGCATTACCTTCGGCGCCGGTGAAGGCGGCAACCCCCAAGGCGATCGCCCGTTCATTCGTGGTTTTGATGCCCAAGGCGACACTTACCTGGACGGCGTGCGCGACACCGGCGGCCAGAGCCGCGAGATCTTCGATATCGAGTCCATCGAAGTCAGCAAGGGCCCGAACTCCTCGTTCGGCGGCCGTGGTTCGGCCGGTGGTAGCCTCAACCTGGTGAGCAAAACCCCACAAGCACGTGACTTCACCAACGGCGGCTTTACCTACGGCTCCGACCAGACCCGCCGCTACGTGCTCGACGTGAACCGCCAGTTCCTCGACGACAGCGCCGCCTTCCGCCTGAACCTGATGAGCCACGAACAAAACGTGGCAGGCCGCGATGCGGTGAACTACGACCGCTGGGGTGTAGCCCCGTCGCTGACGTTTGGCCTGGGCACGCCGACCCGC
Organism: Pseudomonas sp. W15Feb34; assembly: GCF_023127765.1. Lineage (NCBI taxonomy): Bacteria > Pseudomonadati > Pseudomonadota > Gammaproteobacteria > Pseudomonadales > Pseudomonadaceae > Pseudomonas > Pseudomonas sp. W15Feb34. The sequence continues at coordinate 159,159 of NZ_SPKN01000009.1, read as the reverse complement.
GTCAACCTCAGCTATTACCATATGGAAAGCGATGACCTGCCGGATTCGGGGATTCCGTATGGCTATGGTTCCTCGACCGCCACCGCCCACGCGCACGACAAACCCAACGACGGCGGCGACAGCAACAATTTCTACGGTTTGAAAAGCCGCGACTTCCGCAAGACCCGTGCCGACATCAGCACGTTCTCCATCGAGCACGACCTGAACGACAACATGACGCTGAAAAATACCCTGCGCCATGGCAGCACCGGCCAGGACTATGTGCTGACACAACCGGACGACAGCAAACTCAACGTCAACAAGTTCGGCACCGTATGGCGTCGTGCCAATAGCCGTGTTTCCACGACCACCACAACCACCAACCAGACCGACCTGTTTGGCAGCTTCCAGGCGCTGGGCTTCAAGCACAGCTACTCCACCGGCCTGGAGTTCACCGGGGAAGAGACCCGTGTCAGCGGCTATACCGTCAGCCCCAACGCCAACCCGGTGTGCAACCCGGCCAAGGGCAGCCTGGGCGGCCAGTGCACCTCACTGAGCAACCCGAACCCGGACGACGCCTGGAACGGCAGCGTTGCGCGCAACTACATGGGCACCAACACCAAGGCCACCAGCCGCGCCGCCTATGTGTTCGACACCATCGAGCTTGATCCGAAATGGCTGCTGAACGTGGGCCTGCGTTACGACACCTTCGATACCGAGGCCAACAGCAACGCCGTGGCCGGACGCTCCAAGATCAAGGACGACAGCCAGTTCTTCAACTGGCAGGCCGGCCTGGTGTGGAAGCCGCTGGAGAACGGCAGCATCTACGCTTCCTACGCGACCTCGGCCACGCCTGCCGGTGGCCTGATCGGCGAAGGCTCCGACGGCAACCCACTGTCAGCCGGTGCCGCCACCAGCGACTTGCAGCCCGAAGAAACCGTCAACTATGAACTGGGCACCAAGTGGGACCTGTTCCACGATCGCCTGTCTCTGACCGCAGCTATCTTCCGCACCGAGAAGAAAAACACCCGCATCCTGGTGGACGCTCTCACCTACCAGAACGCCGGTGAATCTCAGGTCGACGGCATCGAGTTGTCCGCCAGCGGCAAGATCACAGATAAATGGCAGTTGTTTGCGGGCTACAGCTACCTGGACAGCGAGCTGGTCAAATCCGGCCTGAACGGGCGTAACGGTGTAGTGAGTGCCGGCTCCAACAAAGGCAACCAGATGCCCAACACGCCGAAGAACTCCTTCAGCCTGTGGACCACCTACGACCTCACCCCCAAGCTGACAGTCGGCGGCGGCGCGTTCTACGTCGATGAGGTTTACGGCGATGCAGGCAACACCGTGTACGTACCCTCCTACACTCGCTACGACGCCATGGCCAGCTACAAGCTGACCAAGAACGTCGACCTGCAATTGAACGTGCAGAACCTGACCGACAAGACCTACTACGACAAGGCCTACTCGGCGCACTTCGCCAACCAGGCGGCCGGTCGTACCGCCCTGTTGACCACCAGCTTCCACTTCTAAACGCAGTCAATGCTCGACCCAAGGCCCCACGCATCGGATGCGTGGGGCTTTTGTGTGTAAAACAGAATTTTTCTCGATAACCCACGGCATAATGCGCGCCGTGACATCGATATCCAGATCAGCGAGGCGCTCCGACGTGTTGAAGAAAACCCTGTTTCAGTTGCACTGGTTCTTCGGCATCACTGCCGGGCTGGTGCTGGCCTTGATGGGGATCACCGGGGCTGCGTACTCGTTCCAGGATGAAATCCTGCGGGCCCTCAACCCCACAGTATTGAACGTACAGAAACGCGAAGCCGGCGTACTGCCGCCTGCCGAGCTGGTGCGCAAGCTGGAGGCCACCGAAGGCAAGAGCGTCGCGATGCTGTGGGTGGAAAGCGACAGCGGCAATGCCGGCCGGGTGTCCTTCACCCCGCCACCGGGGGAGCGTCGTGGCCAGATGCGCTACTTCGACCCGTACACCGGCGACTACCTGGGCGACGCCGTCGGCCAGGATGTATTCGGCTTTATCCTGCAACTGCACCGCTTCCTCGCCATCGGCGACACTGGGCGCAATATCACGGGCGCCTGCACCCTGATCCTGGTGTTTTTCTGCCTCTCTGGTTTGTACCTGCGCTGGCCGCGCCAGGTAAAAAGCTGGCGCGTGTGGCTGACCCTGGACTGGCGCAAAAAGGGCCGCAGCTTCAACTGGGACCTGCACTCGGTGTTCGGCACCTGGTGCCTGCTGTTTTATCTGCTGGCGGCACTGACCGGGCTGTATTGGTCCTACGACTGGTACAACCAGGGCGTGACCAAACTGCTCTCCGATGCGCCGCAGAACGAGCGGATGCGTAAACGCGGCCCGCCGCCCCCGGGCCCTGCCCCGGTGGCCAACTACGAGGCGATCTGGAGCAGCATCTACAGCAACGCCGGCCCCGACCTGAGTGCCTACAATATCCGTATGCCGGCCGTCGCCGGGCAACCGGCAACCGTGTACTACCTGCTCAAGGATTCACCCCATGACCGTGCGCTGAACCAGATCAACCTGGACCCGGCCACCGGTGAGGTCAAATCCCATGATCGCTATGCCAGCAAGAGCCTCAAGGCTCAACTGCTGACCAGCGTCTATGCGTTGCACACCGGCAGTTATTTCGGCCTGATCGGGCGCATCGTGCTCACCGTCAGCTCGCTGCTCATGCCCCTGTTTTTCATCACTGGCTGGCTGTTGTACCTCGACCGTCGTCGCAAGAAACGCCAGGTACGCGAAGCCCGCCAAGGTTTGAGTGCCCCTCACAGCGATGCGCCGGCCTGGCTGATCGGGTTTGCCAGCCAAAGCGGCTTTGCCGAACAGTTGGCCTGGCAGACTGCCGGGCAATTGCAGGCCGCCGGCGTTGCGGTCAAGGTGCAGCCCCTGGGCAGCGTCAGCCGCGACGACCTCAGCCAATCGCAACATGCGCTGTTTGTGGTCAGCACCTTCGGCGACGGCGAAGCCCCCGACAGCGCCCGTGGTTTCGAGCGCAGCGTGCTCGGCCAGGACCTGCCCCTCAAAGGCTTGAATTACTCGGTACTGGCCCTGGGTGATCGGCAGTATGAACACTTCTGTGGCTTCGCCCGGCGCCTGCATTTCTGGCTGACCAACCAGGGCGGCAACCCGCTGTTTGCCCCGGTGGAAGTCGACAGCGGCGACGCAGTGGCCTTGCACACCTGGCAACAGCAACTGGGCCAGCTCACCGGTCACGGATCCGCGGCAGCCTGGCAGGCAGACCCGTACGAAAACTGGACGTTGAGCCAACGCCGCCTGCTCAACCCCGGCAGCGCGGGGGCCGATGTCTACCTGCTAGGTCTCACTCCACCCTCGCCTCAGAGCTGGCTCGCCGGTGACTTGGTGGAGGTCTTGCCGCGCAATTGTCCGTGGGCCGTGGAGCATTTCCTCGACGGCCTCGGCCTGGCCGGCAGTGACGGCGTGTTGATCGACGGCTTGGCACAAACGCTCGATCAAGCCCTGGCCAACCGTCAACTGCCGGACAACCGTGCACACCTGGTCGGCTTGCATGCCCAAGCCCTGGTGGACGCACTGGTGCCCCTGGGTATGCGCGAATATTCCATCGCCTCGATTGCCAGCGACGGCGTGCTGGAACTGATCGTGCGCCAGGAGCGCCACCCCGACGGCAGCCTGGGCCTGGGCTCCGGCTGGCTGACCGAACACGCCGCCATCGGTTCGGGTATCAGCCTGCGCCTGCGCCGCAACAGTGCCTTCCACCTGCCGGACGCTCCCGTGCCGTTGATCCTGCTGGGCAACGGTACCGGCCTTGCGGGCCTGCGCAGCCTGCTCAAGGCGCGTATTGCCGATGGCCAGCAGCGTAACTGGTTGCTGTTTGGCGAGCGCAATATCGCCCACGATTATCTGTGCCAGGACGAACTGCAAGGCTGGCTGGCCAGTGGCGACCTGGCGCTGCTGGACCTGGCGTTTTCGCGGGACCAGGAAGAGAAGATCTACGTACAGGATCGCCTGCGCGAATCGGCAGATGTGTTGCGCAAATGGCTGGCGGACGGCGCGGCGATTTATGTGTGCGGCAGTTTGCAAGGGATGGCGACGGGGGTGGATCAGGCGTTGGTGGATATCCTGGGCAGTGAGGCGGTGGAGCGCTTGATTGAACAGGGCCGCTATCGCCGGGATGTCTACTGACCCGTCAGGCAATGAAGATCAATTGTGGGAGGGGGCTTGCTCCCTCCCACAGTTTTAACTGCATTCCAATCAGGCAGGTTGCAGTTTTTGCTCAAACACCGAAACGCCATCGAGATCGCGCAAAATGACGGTCAACTCCCCCGTCTGCCCATCAATCTGCACTTCACCAAAAAACTGAAAGCCAGCAAACGGCGAGGTGTTTTGCGCAGGCGGCGCTTTCTCGAACACCACTTGCGGGCCAAAGGTTTTATCCAACGGATTCGGCCCGAAGCTGCCGGCATTCAGCGGCCCTGCCACAAACTCCCAAAACGGCTCGAAATCCTGGAACGCCGCCCGGTCCGGGTGGTAGTGGTGCGCCGCGCAGTAGTGCACATCGGCCGTCAGCCACACATGGTTGCGCACCTTCTGCGCACGCAGAAAGCCAAGCAGTTCGGCAATCTCCAGCTCACGCCCTTGCGCCGGGCCGGGGTCGCCATTGGCGATGGCTTCCCAGCGCGCCACGCCGGGGCTGACTTCACCGTCGGGCACGCCCAGGCCGATCGGCATGTCGGCGGCGATCACCTTCCACTGCGCCTGCGACGCCTTGAGTTCGCGCTTGAGCCAGTCCAGTTGCTGGCGGCCGAGGAAGGGTTTTTCGCCGCCCAGGTTGTCATCATTCGGCCCACGATAGCTGCGCATATCCAGCACAAACACGTCCAGCAGCGGCCCGTAACTGAGCTTGCGATAAATACGCCCGCCGCCGTCGGCACTCTGGCGGCGCATCGGTGAATATTCCAGCCAGGCCTGCCGCGCACGGCCGACCAGGGTATTGATGTCGCGGGTCTGGTAACGCTCATCCAGTTGCTTGCTGGAGGACCAGTTATTGATCACCTCATGATCGTCCCACTGCCAGATCTGCGGCACTTGGGCATTGAAGCGGCGCACGTTTTCATCCAGCAGGTTGTAGCGGTAATTGCCGCGATACTCATCGAGGGTTTCCGCCACTTTGCTCTTGGCCTCGGTGGTGATGTTGCGCCAGATACGTCCGCCTTCGGTGGTCAACTGCGCGGGCACCGGGCCGTCGGCGTAGATGGTGTCGCCGCTGTGGATAAAAAAGTCTGGCAGGCGCAGGCGCATGGCTTCGTAGATACGCATACCGCCAATCTCCGGGTTGATGCCGAAGCCTTGGCCAACGGTGTCGCCGCTCCATACAAAGCGGATATCGCGACGCTGTTGCGGCTCGCTGCGCAAGTGACCGAACCAGGGTTCACTGGCGACGCCGGTCTGGGCGTCTTCGAAGTGAACACGGTAGAAGATCGACTGATCGACCGGCAAACCGGTGAGCTCGACACGGGCAGTAAAGTCGCTGCGGCTGTCGGCCAGCGGGGAAACCAATCGGCGGGGGTTGCTGAACACACTGCGCGTATCCCACTCCACCACCATTTTCGCGGGGCGGTCGCTGCGGCTCCAGATCATCGCACGGTCGCCGAGCAGGTCGCCCGATTGCACGCCATCCGTGAGTTGCGGCCGGTCCTTCACCGAAGCGATCACTGCCGGGGCCAGGCCCGGCAACAACAGGCCGGCGCCCACGGCTTGCATCACGCGGCGGCGGCCGAGATCGAAGTGGCTCATGCAGGTGCCCTCTTGAGTATCAAAAGGGCCACTTAAGCATGATGGGATGAAGCGAAGATGACACCGGCCATACAAACAATGGAGATCCAAATGTGGGAGGGGGCTTGCCCTCTCCCACATTCTGAATCCCATCAGCCCCTGGCAGCAGTGACCGTCAGCTCCACGGCTTCCGGTCGCTTGAGCAGCGCATACACCAACCCCGTCAACACACTGCCCGCCACAATCGCCAGCAAGTACAACAACGCGTGGTTCATCGCATTCGGAATCACCAGCACAAACAACCCGCCATGGGGCGCGGCCAACTTGCAGCCGAAGTACATCGACAGCGCACCGGTCAGCGCGCCACCGGCGATGCTGGCCGGGATCACGCGCAGCGGGTCTTTGGCCGCGAACGGGATCGCGCCTTCGGAGATAAAGCACAGGCCCAGGATCATCGCGGCCTTGCCGGCTTCGCGTTCAGTCTGGGCGAACTTGCGCCGAGCCAATAACGTAGCGATGCCCATGCCAATCGGCGGCACCATGCCGGCAGCCATGGTCGCGGCCATCGGTGCGCCGCTCGACGCCGCCAGCAGGCCGACAGAAAACGCATACGCCGCCTTGTTGATCGGCCCGCCCAAATCCACGCACATCATGCCGCCGAGCAAAATGCCCAGCAGCACTGCGTTGGTAGTGCCCATGGTGCTGAGAAAATCGGTGAGACCCGTCAGCAAACGTGCGACCGGCGGGCCCACCAGGTAGATCATCACCAGGCCGGTGAACAGGCTGGCCAGCAACGGGATGATCAGGATCGGCTTGAGCGCCTCCAGGCTCTGGGGCAATTGCACCGCACGGCTGATCAGCTTGACGCAGTAACCCGCGACGAAACCGGCCAGGATGCCGCCGATAAACCCAGCCCCCAGCGTCCCCGCCAGCAAGCCGCCGATCATGCCCGGCGCCAGGCCAGGACGGTCGGCGATCGAGTAGGCGATGTAGCCCGCCAGCAGCGGTACCATCAGCAGGAATGCCTGGTCACCGACGCTTTTCAGCGCCGCTGCCAAGGTGCCTGGCTGTTCGAAAGCATGGATGCCGAACACAAATGACAAGGCGATCAACAAGCCCCCCGCCACCACCATCGGCAACATGTACGACACGCCAGTGAGCAGGTGCTTGTAGACCCCGGTTTTCTCCGACTTGGCCGGCGCGCCACTGCCGGCGTTTTCCACCGCGCCTTCAGCCAGGGCTTTGTTAAGGATGGCTTCGGATTGCTTGAGGGCGATGCCGGTGCCACAGCGGTAAATTTTCTTGCCGGCAAAACGCTCGGTGGCAACTTCAATATCCGCCGCCAGCAACACCACGTCGGCCTCGGCGATGGCTTGCGGGCTCAGCGGTGTGCGGGCGCCGACCGAGCCTTGGGTCTCGACCTGCAAGTCGTAGCCCAAGCGCTTGGCGGTCTGCTGCAAGGCTTCGGCGGCCATGAAGGTGTGGGCCACCCCGGTCGGGCACGCAGTAATCGCGACGATACGCGGCGCATTCTTCGCCGATACCGGGGCGTCACTGGCGACATACACCTGGGCCTCTTCAGCGCCCCGGCGCAATACGCCTTCGACATCTGCCAGCGCCTGGGCCGGTGTGGTTTGAAACACGCGTTTGCCGACAAAACGCTGCATATCCACCGGCGTGCTGCTGACCAGCAGTACCCACTCGGCATCATCGACCGTGGCTTGGGACAACTGACGTTCCGGGCGCTGCACATCAACGACCTCGACACTGGTGTGCAAGCCCATGCGCTGGGCGGCGGCGTCCAACAAGCGGGCGCACAGCACACTGGTGACCATGCCGTTGGGGCAGGCGGTAACAATGGCTAACTTCATCACAAACCCTCTTATTGTTCTGTCAGCGCGCGTACATCGACGCCGCTTTCCAGGCGCGCCAACTGCGCGTCATCGCTGATGCCAAAACCGATCTGAGTGACGGCCATCGCGGCAATCGCCGTGGCGCGGCGCAAGGTGCGCTCAGGCGTATCGCCGCTGAGCAAACCGTGAAGCATCCCGGCCAGCAGCGAGTCGCCAGCGCCCACGGTACTGGCCACCGTCACCTTGGGCGGCGTGGCGTGTAGCGCCGCGCCTGGGCGGTACCAGGTCACGCCTGCGGCGCCGTCGGAGACCACCACATGCTCGACGCCTTGCTGATGCAATTGGCTGATGGCATCGGTGGCATTATCCAGGGCCTCTGCCAGCTCTTCGGTATTGGGTTTGACCAGCCACGGGCCAGCCTGCAAACCAGCGCGCAACGCTTCACCACTGGTGTCCAGGGCGACTTTCAAACCGAGGTCTTTCAACTGACCCAACAGTGCTTGAAACCACTGCGGGCTGACGCCGCGCGGCAAGCTACCGGCCACCACCACCGCATCGAATTGCGCACCCTTCTTCGCGATCATCTCAAGCAGCGCTGTTTGCGCCGCTTCACTCACCAGCGGCCCCGGCGCATTGATATCGGTGACACGTCCGTCCTGTTCGGCAATCTTGATATTGCTGCGGGTTTCGCCCGGCACGCGGACGAACGCATCGCCAAACCCGCGGCTGGCGATCAGCGCGTCGAAAGCCTGAGGGTTCGCGTCACCGAGAAACCCGCCAACGCTGACGTGGTGGCCCAGGTCGGCCAGCACCTGCGCCACATTCACGCCCTTGCCGGCCGCGTGGGTCAACATCGCCTCACTGCGATTGACTGCACCGGGCTCCAGGCGCGCCAGGCGCACCGTCAGGTCCAACGCCGGGTTCAGCGTCAGGGTCAGAATCTTCGCCATCTACACGGCCTCCACTAGGGCACGCACTTGCGCGGGCGAACCCACCGCCAGTGCTTGTTGCGCCAGGCCCTGGGCCTCGCTCAGACTGAATTCGCGCACCCGCGCCTTCACTTCAGGAATGCTGCGGGCCGACACGCTCAACTCATCCACCCCCAGGCCGACCAGCACCGGCACCGCCAGCGGGTCTGCCGCCAACTCACCGCACACGCCGACCCATTTGCCATGGGCATGGGCGGCGCGCACGGTGATGTCGATCAGTTGCAAGACCGCTGGGTGCAAGCCATCGGCCTGGGCCGACAGGGTCGGGTGGCCGCGGTCGATGGCCAGGGTGTACTGGGTCAGGTCGTTGGTGCCGACGCTGAAGAAGTCGACTTCCTTGGCCAGTACCGGCGCCAGCAAGGCGGCTGACGGCACTTCGATCATGATGCCCAGTTGCAAATCAGCGACCGGGATTTCCAGGCGCAGGCGCTCGGTCATGTCGCGGGCGGCGCGCCATTCATCCACGCTGCCGACCATGGGGAACATGATGCGCAGCGGCCGGTTATCCGCCGAACGCAGCAGTGCCCGCAATTGCGCTTCCATGATCTGCGGGCGTTGCAAGGTCAGGCGAATGCCGCGCACGCCAAGAAAGGGGTTTTCTTCCTGGGCGATGGGCCAATAGGGCAAGGGCTTGTCGCCGCCTACATCGAGGGTGCGCACCACCAGCGGGCGACCGCCGAGCCCATCGAGGACGCGGCGGTACTCGGCTTCCTGGGTAGCCTCGTCCGGCGCCTGAGGGTGGGCCATGAAAATCAGTTCGGTGCGCAGCAGGCCAATGCCTTCGGCGCCCTGCTCCACCGCACTCGCCACACCGGCGCTTTCACCGATATTGGCGAACACTTCCACGGCGTGACCGTCACGGGTCAGCGCCGGCTCGTGGCGTTGAGCCGAGGCAGCTTGCAAGCGTTGTTCGCGGGTGTCGCGCTCCACGGTGGCGCGTTGCAGGGTGGCGGCGTCCGGGTCGACATGCAGGCGACCGCGCTGGCCGTCGAGCAGCAGTGGCGTACCGGCGCTCAGCAGCAGCACCGCAGCACCAGCACCGACCAAGGCGGGAATCCCCAGGGCGCGCGCGACGATGGCGCTGTGAGCGGTGGCACCACCGCGGGCAGTCAGAATGCCGGCTACGCGGGCCGGGTCCAGGCGCGCAACGTCCGAGGGGCCGACTTCATCCATCACCAGAATGTAGGGCTCGCTGGGTTCCTGGACGGTTTCGACACCGCACAACTGCGCCAGCACGCGACGGCCGATGTCACGCAGGTCAGCGGCGCGCTCGGCCAGCAAGGCGTCCTGCAAGGCTTCCTGCTGCTTGGCGGCGGCTTCGATCACACTCATCCACGCCGCTTCGGCGCTTTCGCCCTGCTTGAGGCGGGTATCGACTTCGTCGGTCAGTTCCGGGTCGTCGAGCATCTCCTGATGGGTAATGAAAATCTCGCGGATGGCCTTGGCCTGGCTACGCTCGATCAGGCCCTGGATATCCTTACGCACATCGCCCAGGGCGGCGTGCAGGCGCTGGCGTTCAGTGGCGGCAGACTCACCGCGCAGGGGATAATCGAACAGCTGTGGAATCTGGATATGCGCCGGGCCGATGGCGATGCCCGGCGCGGCGGCGATGGCCTGGATCTGGCTGCCGCTCGATGGCGCGCTGAGCACCGGCTCGATATCCACAGGAGCAGGCTGGGCGCTCAGGGCCGGCAATGGTTCGACCTCCTCGCCAAGGCCCTCTTCGACCGCGGCCAACAGTGCAGGCAGTGCATCGCCGGCAATCGTCGGCTCGGCGACAAACTCCAGCACCTGGCCACGACGCGCACCGAGGCTGAGCAACTTGCTCAAACTTTTGACCGATACCGCGCCCACCGGTCCATCAACGATGCGCACGCGGATATCGCCGTCAAAACTTTTCGCCAGTTGCGCAAGGATCTTGGCCGGACGGGCGTGCAGGCCGTGGGCGTTGGCCAGGCTGATGCGGGCGCTGGGCCAGTCCGGTGGCAATTCGCCGCCCAGCACTTCCAGCACCGCACGGCTGCTGGTGGCACGCCCCAATTCCTGGCCGCGCCCTTCAATCAACAGGGCACACAAGCGTTCAAGCAATGTTTGGTGGGCTTCGCCCAGGCTCGCCAGGCAGAACAGGCCGTGCAGCGGCTGGCCGAGGTAGCGCATGGGTTTGTCCGGCGTGACAAACGCCAGGCCCGGACGCTTGACTGTCTGTTCACTGTGCAACCACCACAGGCCATCGCCCAGGGGCAACGCGTCGACCTGTTGCAACACCGCAGCAAAACCATTGCTCACGCAGTCGGCCTGGCGCAGCAGGCGCGCCCCCCTCCATACCAACTCTTCAAAATCATCGGCAGACACGCCCAGGCTGATCATCTGCGCATCCAGCGCCAGTTCCTGGGGCGCACCTTGCAACAGCTTCAACAACGCTTCGGCACTGCCGGCACGGCGCAACGCCTGGCCGAGGTCGGTTTCACCGAGGGCACGGGTCAGCAGTTGCAGCAAGCGCAGGTGTTCGTCGGATTTGGCGGCGATGCCAATCGCCAGGTAGACGATCTGGCCATCGCCCCAGTCCACCCCTTCGGGGAACTGCAGCAGGCGCACACCCGTGGTGAACACCTGGTCGCGGGTCTCTGGCGTACCGTGGGGAATGGCGATGCCCTGGCCGAGAAAGGTCGAACCCTGGGCTTCACGGGCTTGCAGGCCGCTCAGATACCCCTCGGCAACCAGGCCATCGGCCACCAGTTTGTCAGCGAGCAGGTGCAAGGCAGCAGATTTATCCACAGCCACCTGGCCCATGGATATCTGCTCTACAGTGAGCTCAAGCATGCCGTTCTCCTAGTTAGTGCGATGTGCGCACTAGGTATTGTTTTGAATAAATCAGCGCGAGACGTTCAAAAATAACTGACTGAGTGGTCAATTGGCAGTAGCCACTCAGCGGCGAACATCGTAAAAATACGCTTGCTGAAACGTTTAATCTAGAATTTATGGCAGATTACGCGTTAATTGCGCAACCTTGAAGCACCACTCGGCACCTGTCGTGGGACATTGGTCGTGGGCTGGAATCGGTTACGATTGGACAAAATGTCGGGGCACGCTCTAAAAAACAAGGAAATCCCGGTTTGAAACTCAGTGATATTGCACGTCTGGCCGGTGTGTCCGTGACCACCGCCAGCTATGTCATCAATGGCAAGGCAGAACAGCAGCGCATCAGCAACGCAACCGTTGAGCGTGTGCGTGCCGTGGTCCAGGCCCATGGTTTTACCCCCAACCCTCAAGCCGCCGGGCTGCGCAGCCGGCATACGCGCACCCTGGGGTTCATCCTGCCAGACCTGGAAAACCCCAGCTACGCACGCATTGCCAAACTGTTGGAGCAAGGCGCCCGGGCACGGGGCTATCAGTTGCTGATTGCCAGCTCCGATGACGAAGCCGACAGCGAACGCCAACTGCTGCAACTGTTCCGTGCGCGGCGTTGCGATGCGTTGTTCGTCGCCAGTTGCCTGCCGGCCAGCGATGACAGCTATCGAGACTTGCAAGCCAAGGGGTTGCCGGTGATTGCCATCGACCGGGTGATGGAGCCTGACCAGTTCTGCTCAGTGGTCAGCGATGATCACCAGGCCTGTCAGCAACTCACCAGCAGCCTGCTACAACCGCTGCCCAAGCAAATCGCGCTGATCGGCGCACGTCCCGAGCTGAGCATCAGCCAGGAACGTACTGCGGGTTTTCGTGAAGCGCTGCAAGACTTCACCGGCGAAGTGATTATCGAACAGGGCGAAGCCTTCAGCCGTGACTGTGGCCGACAGCTGATGGAGCAACTGCTGCAGCGCCTGGGGCATTTGCCTGACGCGCTGGTGACTACCTCCTACGTGCTGCTGCAAGGCGTGTTCGATGCGCTGCATGACTTCCCGCTCCGGTCGCGGCCGCTACGCCTGGGCACCTTTGGCGACACCCAACTGTTGGACTTCCTGCCGCTGCCAGTCAACGCCATGGCCCAGCAACATCAACTGATCGCCGAGACAGCTCTGCGCCTGGCCCTGGCGGCCATCGAAGAAGAACAGTACCAACCGGGTGTGCATGCGATTGGCCGCACGTTCAAGCAGCGCATTCACGAGGTCTGAACGTGGAGCTGATCGACACCCACACCCACCTGGACTTTGCGGACTTCGATCACGACCGCCCGCAAGTCCTCGCCCATAGCCGTGAACTCGGGGTACGGCGTCTGGTGGTACTGGGGGTGTATCAGAAAAACTGGCAGCGGCTGTGGGATCTGGTGCAGCAGGACGACGGTTTGTTCGCTGCCTTTGGTTTGCACCCGGTGTATCTCGATGAGCATCGCCCTGCCGACCTGCTGGAGCTGGGTGACTGGTTGACGCGCTTGCACGGCCATCGGCAACTCTGCGCCGTGGGCGAAATCGGTCTGGATTACTTCCTTGAGCACCTGGATCGCGAGCGCCAGCAAAGCCTGTTCGAAGCCCAGCTGAAACTCGCGGCGGATTTCCAACTCCCCGCCTTGCTGCATGTACGCCGCAGCCACGCCGTCGTGATTGCCACGCTCAAGCGCATCCGTCTACCGAGGGGCGGGATCATTCATGCGTTCGCCGGCAGCATTGAAGAGGCCCGCGAGTACATCAAACTGGGCTTCAAACTCGGTCTGGGCGGCGCCGCCACTTGGCCCCAGGCCCTGCGCATGCACAAGGTACTGGCACAATTGCCTCTTGAAGCCGTGGTACTGGAAACCGATTCGCCGGACATGGCCCCGGCCATGTATCCCAACCAGCGCAATTGCCCGCAACACCTGCCGGATATCTGCACCGCCCTGGCTGAGCGTATGGGCATCAGCCCTTTATTGCTGGGTGAGACGAGCACACGCAATGCGTGCGAGCTGTTCAACTGGTAGCGGGCTGATGACCTGCAAGTTCAAGGTCATCCTTTGCCGATAACGGGCGTAGCGCACGACCAGCAGATAAATCAACACCGCGACCAGCGAAATGTTCAGCTGCCCGATCACGCTGAGCAGCCCCAACCACTCTGCGAACAACGCCATCAGCAAGGTCGCGCACGTCAGCATGATCATGCCGGGCCGCACCAGCGCCCACTGGTCCAGGGCGCGAAACTGACGCAACTGCTTGTGGCAGCACAACTGCAGGCCCGAGTGGCAGTACGCACAGTCAAACGGTACTTCCATGGCGATGGCGTTCAGTTGCCAAGGCTTGAGTTCAAACGTCATGTTGCACTGGGCACAATGCCCTTTGATGCCGATTGCAGCGGCCATCGTCGTATCCCCTCGTGACCGTGACTGATGAAACAAATTCTCACCCATTCACGTCGCGATAAAACACAGCCCGGCAAATCAGGACAAATGCCACGTGATTCATGGCCCAGTCCCACAGAAAGTTCTTACACCCGAAACGCACCAATCAATTGCTTCAGCTCAATGACCTGCGCCGACAACTGCCGGCTGGCCGCTTCGGTCTGTTGGGCGCCTTGTGCTGCATGTTCACCGGCGCGGTTGATTTGGACAATATTCTGGTCGATGTCGTGAGCGACCGCCGTTTGCTGCTCCACGGCAGCGGCGATCTGCTGGTTCTGGTCAACAATCATGCCTACGGCACCGAGGATATTTTCCAGGGCGTGCTGGACCTTTTCCGACTGCCCTACCGTGCCACTCGCCATTTCATGGCTACTGCCCATCGCCTTTACCGCTGCGCCGACGCCGCTGTGCAAGCGGCTGATCATTTGTTCAATTTCTCCGGTGGAATGCTGGGTACGCCGGGCCAGGGTGCGCACCTCATCGGCCACTACGGCAAAACCGCGTCCTTGCTCACCGGCACGCGCAGCTTCGATGGCCGCGTTGAGCGCCAGCAAATTGGTTTGCTCGGCGATGCTCTTGATCACCTCCAATACGCTGCTGATGGACTGGCTATCGGCCGCCAACTGATTGATCACCCGCACCGACTCATCGATCTCCAAAGCCAGGCGTGCGATGCCGCTTTGTTGAGATTGCACCAGCGCCCGTCCGCTGACGGTTTCATCATTGACACTCTGTGCACTGTTGACCGCCGCCGCCGCGCTGCGCGCCACCTCCTGTGCGGTGGCAGACATCTGGTTCATCGCCGTTGCCACTTGTTCGATCTGGCTGCGCTGGCCGGATACCGCCTGGTTACTCTGTGCCGAAATCGTCTGCACCTGGCTGGCCTGCAACTCGACCTGGCTGACCGTATGCCCGACGCGCTCAATCAGGTCGTGGATCTTGGCCACGGTGCCATTGAATACTTGGCCCAGGTCTCCCAGCTCGTCGCGGCTGTGGGCGACGAAAGTGACCGTCATGTCACCGGCCGCGACTTTGTCCATCATCGCCCCCAGGCTGCGCAAGGTAGTGCGAGTGGAGACAAAGAAACCTGCATACAAGTAGAAGATCAGCGCAAATACCGCCACCAGGGCCGCGACCAGCAACACCATGTGCAGGCGGTTTTGCGTCAGACGCTGCTCCAGTTGCTGGCCGATGAACGCTAAGGTGGCGTCATCGAGTTGATAGGTCTTGGCCATCAGTTGACTGACGCCGTCGTAAAAACCTTGCCAAGGTGTATCCAGGGTCTCGGCCATCACTACCTGTTCTTCGAACAACTCACTGCCTTGCTTGAGGCTGGCCTGGCTGGCTTGCGCCAAGCTATCGAGTGCTGCATGCGCGGCGTTGCTGGCGCCCAGCGCGTCCTGCAGCTTCAAGCCGTATTCGCCCTGGAGCTTTTCCACCTGCTGCAGTAACTCGTCAAAGCGCGTACTGGAGGAGGAATTGATAAAGCCCTGGCCCAGAGAATACGCGCCCATCGCGCGGCCCTCACCGAGTAGTTGGGTGACCTGTGGGGTGACCGCAGTGACCAGGTCGCTGAGTTGGCGCAGGTCACTCTGCGCATCACGGCTCAAGCCGGCTTGGCTGGCGATGATTTGGCTGAGCATCTGGGCCTGGTTGAGTAACTTGCCGATCAACGCCGCTTTGTTGAGCAACGAGGTTTCCTGTTGCTGCGCCTTGAACGCGGCGATCAGCTCGTCGCGCTTGTTTTCAAAAACCTCGACTTGCTCGGGCTGCGTCGCCATGGCGTGCAACCCCTGCAACCGCTCCAGCACACCTTGCTCCAGGGCAGTGATCTGCGCTTCAAGATCAGCCGCCTTGCCCGACTGTCCGAGAATGACGTTGATCTGCACCTGGTTGTTGAGCGTTTCCAACTCACGACGCAATGCCAGGCTGCTGCCAAGCAGGTCGAGACTTTGCAGTTCGATACGGGTGCCCTGGAATTCGCGCCACGAGTCACGCACCAGGTAATAGTTGGTCGCCAGCATCGGCAGCAGGAACAGCACGCTGATCAGGCTGAACTTCATGCCGAAGCTCAGGCGGTTCATCAGCGCGACGGCAGGATAGAGCAAGCTCATCACAGGTGATCTCCCCTTCTTTTATTGTTATTGAGGCGCAGGGCGGCGGCAGATAGCCACTATTTGGCGCTCTGTCTGTATAGCTCAATTCGAAGGGAAGTTTTGTAACGTAAGGTTAACGGCGTATCCGGAGAGCACATGTAGGAGGGCTTGCCCCCGTAACCACGATGCGAAGCGAGCCGCTCTTGATCTTGATCTGCTTTTGATCTTGATCTCAGGCGCCCCGTCAAACCACGCTGGCCGGAATTCGACAGGGATTTGGGGGGTAAACCGGCAGGGATGCCGGTTTTAGCCGCCCCGCGCCATGGATGGCGCGTGGCGGCGGCCCCCCAAATCACTGGCGGATTACGGGCACACCGAGCCTAAGCGAGGTGCCGAGTGGTGGGGCAAGAGCCCTTTGGTTACTTTGGGGCTCTTTTCCAAAGTGACCCGCTGTAAAAGCGGAACCAACCGTGGCCGTTACCGCAGGAATGGATATGTACTCGGTCTGATCCAGCACCCTGGTTGGCCCGGAGGCCGCCATCGGGAGCAAGCCCACCTCCCACAGTGTTCAGGGCAACACAGTCCAAATGGCAAACCCGGCATACCACAACACCGCCGCACGCAGCAGCAGCTCCCACAACCGATCCAGGCTATTGATGCCGTCAGCCCCCACCACTGGAGGAGGGATTTCAGCCGCGGCCAGCCCGACCTTTTCCATCAACTGCGCCGCGCTGATGTCCCAGCTCAGCAGTTCGTGGAGCATCACCCGACTGACCCCGACAAAGTTGCCCACCAAAGCAAAGCTCGCCGCCAACAGGCGTACCGGCAACCAGTCAAACGCGTGACGCAACTGCGCGGCACGTTCAGCCACCAACGGGTTCTGGCTATGTTCGCTGGCCAGCGCCAACAGCCGGTAGGCCAAAGCCGCCACCGGGCCCAGCAGGAAATACCAGAAAATCACCGCAAAAAAGCTCTGGTACGCCTGCCACAACAGATAGCCCTGGACCCGCTCCAGCAATTGCTCGCCACTGTCGGCGCCAAGCTTCAGGTCGCGCTCGGCCACATGCTCTGCAGCTTGCAGGTCGCCACGTCGCCAGGCATCACGGAACGGCCCCAGCCCTGCCAATAAATCACCACGGCCCAGGCTATAGATCACCACCAGCATGTGCACCGGTAACGCCAACAGGCCATAGGCCACCGGCTCCAGTACCAACAACAACAGCGCCAGCAACGCTACCGGCAGCAGCACCAGCAGCGTCAGGATCAGCCAGGGTCGCTTGCCCATACGCGGGCTCGACTCCAGCTTGGCCAGCTCACGCAGCCATCCACCGTCACGCTGCAACCGCAGGCGCAAGGCCGAGAACTTCTCGATCCACACCGCCAGCACCAACACCAGGAAACTCATTGTTCGTGTCCTCCATCCTGCAGGGCGCCGAGAAAGCGCGCCCAATCAAAAGCGGGGCCCGGGTCAGTCTTGCGCCCCGGGGCGATATCGCTGTGACCACAAATACGTTGGCGAGTGATCTTTGGGTAAGCCTTGAGCAACTGGCGCGTCAGCTCGGTCAGCGCCGCGTACTGGGCATCGGTGAACGGCAGTTCGTCTGTGCCTTCCAGTTCGATCCCCAGCGAGAAATCATTGCACACCTCGCGCCCCTCGAAGCTGGAAATACCGGCGTGCCAGGCCCGGTCCCGGCACGAGACAAATTGCGTCACAGTGCCGTCACGTTCAATCAGAAAATGCGCAGACACGCGTAGGTGGTCGATACCGGCAAAGTAGGGATGCTCTGAAACATCCAGACGATTCTGAAAAAACTCTTGCACCTTGCCCGTGGCGAACTGCGCTGGAGGCAAGCTGATGTTATGCACCACCAACAGCGAGATTTCGCCTCCAGGGCGCTCGTTGAAATTGGGCGACGGGCAATGACGGATGCCCTGGCACCAACCGCTGGCGGGGTCCAACTGCATACAGGCTCCTGAAATGAGACGAGGTGTTACCAGTATGCCGCGTTCCACCCTGCGGTTGCGATCACTTGCCGCGTTTGAGTTGACGCAGGTCGCCCATCACCGCAGCCAGCGCACGCTCGAACAAAGGGCCATCATCCAGCGTGCGCAGCACACCACGCTTGAACGCATGGGCTAATTGGTCGGTAGTTTTTTCCAGAACCTTGAGCCCGGTGCGGCTGACGAAAATACAGGTATTGGCAGGCGGCATGATTGCCGTCAACTTGCAGCGCAGGGCGATTTCCTGATCGTGCTGAAACACTACCCAGGCGCCGATCTGCAACTGCCTGGCCTTGAGCAGGTCGGGGTCATCATCGGGCAGCGGCGCAACGACGGATGGCGCACCGGTGCCAAGCGTGAAGGACTCACGCACTTCGACCAGCACTTCGCCGCCGTCGCCCCCGCAACACTGAACATGCATGGCCTGCAACCGCCGGAAAAATTCGCGGGTGCTAAAAGAGTCGAACGCCGCAGCGGCCAAACCGTCACGCAACGCCTTGAGCAACGCGGGTAGTTGCTCAAGCAAATGCCGGCCCGCTTCGGTGTCTTCCCGCAGGCCGACGCTCCAGATCAACTCATCCAGGGTGCGCAGCGCTGCCTGCCATTGCAGCGACTGTCCGCCATGCTTGAGCATGGCCAATAGCAACACCTGGCTCCAGGCTTGCTGGAGGAATTGCACCACAAACTGCGGCAGAACCTTGCCCGCCAGCCTTCGATCAAGCACCTGCGCCACACGTTGGCGGGCAGCCTCGGTATGCAGGCGCTCCTGCTCGGCCTCTCGGGTATGGCGCTCAAGCAACTCGCTGCGCCTGGATTCATCAGCGGTAAACGCGCTGAATTGCGTCAGTAGCTGGGAGAAAATCGCCGGGTCTTCAACAAACTCATTCAATAAACGCTGCACGACCTGCTCGACACACAGGTACAGAGTATCGCGGGAGGCGTCTTCGGGCGGGTTCCAGCCCATGACGGCGCCCGCGATGTCATTGAGCAAGCGTCGCGCCGGATGGCGCGTGCAACTGAACAGGCTCTTGTCCAGCACGGCGACTTTCAGCAAGGGGATCTGCAAACGGGCGATCAGGCCCTTGAACGCGTCCGGCACGCTGCTATCACCGAGTATGAACGCGAACAGCATAGCGAACAGATTGATTACATCTTCGTCAGCATCTTCCAGGACCCGCGACTTGCCACTCTTGACGCTGACTCGGGTGAGCAGCTGTTCAAGCTGGTTACGCAGGTCGAAATCGTCTTCAGCCTCGGGCTCGGGGACGTACTGCTGCAAATGCGACAGCAGGCGTAGCAGATCACGGGTGGCAATGGGTTGCGGCTCGGCACTGGCTTCGAGGGTCGGCGCCACGCTGCCACGCACGGCCTGCAGTAACTTCTGCAATGCGCTGAACGCTTGCTGGCCGCTTTTATCGAGCGGCGGGTCGACGATCGGCTGGCTGGCGCGTTGGTGTTCCCGGCTGGCGCGCCCGCCGGGACGACGGGATGGCACGGCCTTGAGTTCAGGCAGTACACCAACGGCGACCAGCAGTTGATTGGCTTCGCCATACAACAGGTCCGCGTCACTGAGCACGTATTTTTCAAAGAGCTTGAGCATGATCAGTTTGACGCGGATTTCCACCCCCAGACTGCGCCCTGCCTGCAGGAAAAACTCACAGAGCAGTGCCGGACCCAGTGGGTTGGTATGGTCATCCAGTCGCCGGCCCAGCAATCGGCTCATGCGCGCGCTTAACTGTCCCAGGGCCAAGCCATCACGATGTCGCACCCGACCGAGCATCGCCTCAAGGGCTACGGCTTTTTCCATATCGTCGGCACTGGTACCGGATACCGCTTCGTAGGACACCACCGGCACCAGGTGCAGATCGCCGCTTCCGGCCTGGCCCAGATTGGCGAAGGCGACAAACAGCTGCTCCATGAACACGCGTTCGAAGTTCTTGCGCTTGAGGCGCAGGTCGCGCATTGCTTCGAAAAAAATATGATGGTCGACGGTGCTTCGGGCCTTGTCAGCCATTTCGAACAGGGTGTCGTCGGCGTTATCGAACAGTTCCTGCAAACCCTGCTGCAATTGTTGCGCGGCCTTGTCACGCACCTGCAGCAACACCACCGGCAGGCGCGCGAGCGGCGATGGCGTGGCCTGTGCCCTGTTGATAGGCACCACCTTTCCGTCATTGTGCATCCTGGCCTCCTGAAACGGCGGTGTTGAGAGGGGCAAAGAACGGGGCAGGCACGGCAGTGCGCTGCAAATAAACCGGCTACCACCTCGACGTCAAAGCTATGACGCCAATTGAAAGGCGCGAGATTATCTTGCAAATGAGGGGGGTTGCGCCAGCAAACTCTGCCTTTACGCTGTAAATGAGCGGCGCGCTGGGTTCGAACGCACGCAGCCCCTATAATCCAGGCACTTTGTTTGTGGAGCCTGTTATGCCGAACCTCCGTCTTGCCGACCTCACCGCCGAAATCGAAGCCAACGTGCGCCGCGCACTGCTGGAAGACATCGGCAGTGGCGATATCACCGCGCAGTTGATCCCCGCCGAACGGCTGGCCAAGGCCACGATCATTACCCGCGAAGCGGCTGTTATTGCCGGTACGGCCTGGGTGGATGCGGTATTTCGCCAACTGGACCCACGGGTCGCCGTGCATTGGCAGGTGGCCGACGGTGAACGTGTGAGCCCCAACCAGTCGCTGTTCCACCTTGAAGGCCCGGCACGCTCGCTGCTCACAGGTGAACGCAGTGCGCTGAATTTTTTGCAGATGCTGTCAGGTGTAGCCACCCGAGCGCAGTTCCTCGCGGACTTTGTCGCCAGTACCCAGGTCAAGCTGCTGGACACTCGCAAGACATTGCCGGGCCTGCGCCTGGCGCAAAAATACGCGGTCACCTGTGGCGGTTGCCACAATCACCGCATCGGGCTGTATGACGCGTTCCTGATCAAGGAAAACCATATTGCCGCCTGCGGTGGCATTGCCCAGGCGATTACGGCCGCCCACAAGATCGCCCCAGGCAAGCCGGTGGAAATCGAAGTGGAAAACCTGGATGAGTTGCGCGAAGCCCTGGCGGCGGGAGCCGACATCATCATGCTCGATGAACTGAGCCTGATAGACATGCGCGAGGCCGTGCGCTTGAACGCCGGCAAGGCCAAGCTGGAAGCCAGCGGCGGGATCAATGAAAGTACCCTGCTGCCTATCGCTGAAACCGGTGTGGACTTCATCTCCATCGGCGCGATGACCAAGGATGTGAAGGCAGTGGATCTGTCGATGCGCCTCAGTATCTGAGTAGTTGCCAGCTGCAAGCTGCAAGAAGGCTGCGAGACAACTTGCCGCTTGCAGCTTGAAACTCGCGGCTGCTTTTAAACTACAAGATTATTCATCTCGCAGTACTCGTCCCATTCGACGCCCAGCACCTCGGCCGCCTCTTTATGCAAGGCCAACCGCGCAGCTTCGAATTCTTCCGGTGTCGAGGTGTACTTGAGGGTCAACTCCCAAGGCTGGAGGTTCTGGCTCTCTGCCTCGTCCTCGAATGCCCACTGAATCTGATCGCGCTGGTCGTCAGCGCTCAGGTCCTTGATCTCTTCTTTAAGCTGCGGCGTCGCCTCAAGGTATTTCTCGAGAGCTGCTTGGTGCCGAACTTCCTGGGTCATCTCAGTCGTGGTCATGTCGTTCTCTTGGATCGAGGAATGGGGATGCATCTGGGTCATCAAGGTTGCGCAGATACAAAAGAGCGAGCACGAATGCCGACTCGTCTGGCCTTCAGAACCATTCTGGGATCATCTGAAAACATTGCCTTTGAAGCAGTGGTGCGCTTTTGCCCGAGACAGGAATCGAACCTGCGACCTTCGCGTTACGAGTGCGCTGCTCTACCGGCTGAGCTACACGGGCGGTGGGCTAAAGCTAGCACTGCATTGGTCATGCAGCAACTGACTCGCTCACCGCCCGGCGCCATCACGCGCCGTTGGCAGAGCAGCCCTTGGCAACGTACTGCGGATCCGCTGTGGTAGCACAGGTCCATCCGCTGGTTGCGTTGCGGGTCAAGGTGATGGTCTTGCCGAGCACGGGCGCTGGCGCATCGAGGATTTCACAGCTGATGGAGCCGGCGCCCGAGGCTACATCTCCTGTCACGTCGATCTTGCAATTGGCAGTGGGGCTGTTGCCACCGATCAACGACACAGTGGGCACAGTGCCCTGGTTGATGACGTCTTCATAACCGGCCTTCAACGCGCTGATTTCAGCCAGCCCCGCCGTAAACTTGGCCTTGGCCTGGTGCTTGGTGTACATGGGCAAACCGATCGTGGCCAAAATGCCGATGATTGCCACAACGATCAACAACTCGATCAAGGTAAAGCCTTTTTGACGCATCTCTTTCACTCTCCAGAATAAAACCATGACAAGGCGCGTCCTGCGCCCCGAAGTGTGCAACGGCGCCAGTGTACCCACCACCACGAAGCCCATCGCCTGCAAGACGCACATTCTGACACTTTATCCCATAACACCAGCCGCCCCGAATCCGCCACCTGACTACGCTATAAATTCTTCACTGCCGGGTGCGCAAACCGATATGAACGACACGTCAACGATCTATGCCTGGGAAGGCATCAACCGCAAAGGACGCAGGGTGACCGGGCAAACCGCTGGCGACAGCCTTGCGCTGATCAAGGCACAACTGCGCCAGCAAGGGATCTGCCCCGAGCGTGTGCGCAAGAGGCCTCGATCACGTTCGGCTTTCACCCCGCGAATCCTGCCAGCCGATATCGCCCTGTTTACCCGACAGTTGGCGACCTTGCTCAAAGCCGGGATCCCGCTGCTGCAAGCCTTCGACATCATCAGTGAGGGTTTTGAAAACCAGCAGGTGCGTGAACTGGTCAAGGCGTTGAAACAACAGATCGCCAGCGGCAATAACCTGGCCGCAGCGCTACGCCTGCACCCGCGTTATTTCGATGACCTGTACTGCAACCTGGTAGCTGCCGGAGAACAGGCCGGGGCTCTGGAAACCCTGCTGGAGCGCGTGGCGATTCATCTGGAAAAAAGCCAACAGCTCAAAGCCAGGATCAAAAAAGCCATGACTTACCCTGTCGCAGTCCTGGTAGTCGCGACACTGGTCAGCACAGTGCTGTTGATACACGTCGTGCCTCAGTTCCAGCATCTGTTTGCCGGGGTCGACAGCCAACTGCCCGGGTTTACCCTGGGGGTCATTGCCCTGTCCGAGTTCTTGCAACAAGCGTGGTGGATACTCGTGCTGGGCCTGGCCGTGGGGGTGGGCGGGCTGCGCCACGCCTACCGCCGTTACCCTGGCTTTCGCCATTGGCTGCAAGCGAGTTTGTTGAAAGCGCCTCTGGCAGGCAAACTGCTGCAAAAAACCGCCGTCGCCCGCTACGCCCGCACGCTTTCGACCACGTTTGCAGCGGGTGTCCCGCTGGTCCAGGCACTGGGCTCGGTAGCCGGAGCCGTCGGCAATGACCCCTTCAAACAGGCAATCGAACGTATGCGCCACGATGTATCCACAGGCATGCAGTTGAATCAATCCATGCACAGTTGCGGTTTGTTTCCCGGCATGGCGATCCAGATGACCGCCATTGGAGAGGAGTCCGGCACCCTGGACCGGATGCTGGAAAAAGTCGCGAACCACTACGAGTCGGACGTAGACACCCTGGTCGATAACCTCACCAGCCTGATGGAGCCGCTGATCATGGTTGTCCTGGGGGCCATTGTCGGCGCGCTGGTGATTGCGATGTACCTGCCGGTCTTTCAATTGGGTACGGCCTTTTGAGCCTGCTGCTGAGCGAGCAGCACTGGGCGTTTGCCTGCATGGCACTGGTGCTCGGCCTGATCATCGGCAGTTTCATCAACGTGCTGGTCTGGCGCCTGCCCAAAATGCTCGAACGCGAATGGCGTGCCCAGGCCCATGAGGTCCTCGGCCTGCCAACCGAGCCCGCCGGTCCGGTGTACAACCTGATGCGCCCGAACTCTTGCTGTCCGCGCTGCAACCAGCCGATTCAGCCCTGGGAAAATATTCCGCTGCTCAGCTTCCTGATGCTCCGGGGTCGTTGCGCCCATTGCCGTGACCCCATCAGCGTCCGCTATCCCCTGACCGAAGTGACGTGCGCGCTGATCACTGCCGCTGTTGCCTGGCATTTCGGCTTCGGCTGGCAAGCCGCTGCGGTGATGTTGCTGAGCTGGGGCTTGCTGGCCATGAGCCTGATTGACCTGGACCACCAATTGCTGCCGGACGTGCTGGTCCTGCCGCTGCTCTGGCTGGGGCTGGTTATCAACAGCGCTGACCTGTTGGCGACACTGCCCGACGCACTGTGGGGCGCGGTCATTGGCTACATGAGCCTATGGAGCGTGTTCTGGTTGTTCAAGCTGGTCACCGGCAAGGATGGCATGGGCCATGGCGATTTCAAGTTATTGGCATTGCTGGGAGCCTGGGGTGGCTGGCAGATCCTGCCGATGACGTTGCTGATGGCCTCACTGATGGGCGTGTTTGCAGGGCTGATCCTGCTGCGTTTGCGCAAGGCCCAAACGTCGACGCCGATGCCCTTTGGGCCGTGCCTGGCAATTGCCGGCTGGATTGCATTGCTCTGGGGTGGTCAAATAACCGACTTCTATTTGCAGTCTGTCGGTTTCAGATGACCACTTCTGTCGCAACACCCTGGATTCTTGGCCTCACAGGCGGCATTGGCAGCGGCAAAAGCGCTGCGGCCGAGCACTTTATCGACCTGGGCATCGACCTGGTGGACGCCGATCATGCTGCCCGCTGGGTCGTCGAACCCGGGCGACCGGCACTGGCGCGCATTGCCGAGCATTTCGGCGACGGCGTGCTGCAACCCGACGGCCAGCTGGATCGCGCCGCGCTGCGCAAACTGATCTTTGAGATACCGCAAGAACGTTTGTGGCTGGAAGCCTTGCTGCACCCGCTGATTGCCGAGGAAATTCGCAGCCACCTGGCACGCGCCCAGTCGCCTTACGCGATCCTGGTGTCACCGCTGCTGATCGAGTCCGGCCAATACAGCATGACCCAGCGCATCCTGGTGATCGACGTGCCGCAATCGCTGCAGATTCAGCGTACCCTGCAGCGCGATGGCATCAGCGAACAACAGGTGCAGGCGATTCTCAAGGCTCAATCGAGCCGCGAAGACCGCCTGAACCATGCCGATGACGTGCTGGTCAACGATAAGGACCTTGCCTGGCTGCACGGCGAGGTCGAGCGACTGCACCACTTTTACCTTACTTTGCGTGGAGGCCGATCATGAGCCAACCCTTGACCGTCGACTGCCCAACCTGCGGTGCACCCGTGGAATGGAAAGCGACCAACCTCAACCGGCCGTTCTGCTCGGACCGTTGCAAGCTTATCGACCTGGGTGCCTGGGCCGCTGAAGAACACAAGATTCCGGTGGCCCCGGACGCTGAAGATGAACTGTTTTCCGAAGACCTGCCGCCGCGCCACTAAGGCCGCATAAAGGCATATTCCTGCTGGTCGTCGAGGTTTTCTGCAAGGTATTGCAACTCGTCGGCCAGGTCTTCAAAACTGCGTACACCCTTGCTTTGCTGCACCACCGCACTGAGCATGGCGCGCAAGGTCAAGCCGGGGTCAAAACCGATTTCCTGCGCTGCGTCCTGGCTTCTGCGCAACTCCTGCCGTGCCCACTCGTACACACTCATGATCGGTGCTCCAGAAAAAATTTTGCAGAGCATGGACCTGCGCCGGTGCCCGGCATTTGACCTGGATCAACGCCGTGAATCGTCGTCCTTCCAGGGGGCCGAGAGATAGCGAGTTCGGTTGAAGGTCTCCAGCCATTCCGGGCAAAACACCACCAACGCGCTGACGACCATGCCGTTGATAAAGGCTTCAGGGAAGATGATCAGCCAGAGGTAACCTACAAAGTCCTCCAACCATTCCGGCATCGCAAAGCGGCCGTCCAACCACAACAGGCCCAGGCCGACCAACAGGCACAACAATGCCGACAGCGCCGCCGCAAAAAAACCGGAACAGAAGATATACACAAAGGGGTTTCGCGGTTGCGCCCGTTCGACCAACAGCGCGCAGCTTTCGGTGACCAGCACCGGCAGCCCGACCAGAAGCAGGCCGTTGACGCCAAGGGCGGCCAGATCCTGGCGCCCCAGCAGCATCAAGCCGAACTGTGCAGCAAACCCACCGACGATTGCCAGCGGCCAATCCAGCAGCAAGGTCACGGCGGTCATGCCGATAAAGTGGTACGAGACCCCGGTATCGAAATCCCGGCGCACCAGCCACAGCATAAACAACGCGAACACCGTACCGAACAGCAAATGCTGGCGCCGTCGGTCGGCGAACAATTCGACCCAAGGCGAGCGCAACGTCGCCCACATCACCACCGGCGCATATAACAGCCAGCCAATGCCGAGGGTCGATGGCGCCAGAACAGCTGCACTGATCACGGATGCACTACCTTTATAAAAAGCCTCACCACACACCTCATCCTTGGGCCTGCTGCCAGGTGACCAGTCTACACCCGCGTTTTAAAGCAGGACTTCCTGTGGTCATCATTTGAACGCTAAGCTGGGAATATGGATGACTCAGATTATTTGCGCCTGCTCACCGTAGCAGCCGAACAAGCCAATGCGTTCCTGTCCAATGCCCGCAAATGGGAGCGTGAGCGTTGGGTCTGCCAGCGCCTGCTGCAGG
Organism: Pseudomonas sp. W15Feb34; assembly: GCF_023127765.1. NCBI lineage: Bacteria > Pseudomonadati > Pseudomonadota > Gammaproteobacteria > Pseudomonadales > Pseudomonadaceae > Pseudomonas > Pseudomonas sp. W15Feb34. Next base: position 132,498 of record NZ_SPKN01000009.1, on the reverse strand, counting down.
GCTTGAATGTGCCCTACCGCGTCGAAGAGTTTCACGCTGCGGGCCAGGAGCCGCCGGATGTGTTGTTTCGCGACGCCAGTTTCGAGGTGTTTTTCGTGCTGGACGAGGGGCGCCGCCTGAACGACGAATGGCGCGATGAATTGCTGCGCAGGCGTAGCGCGTTCTCTTTGAGCCAACTGGTGCGGCGCGAAGCCAAGCCACGACGCATTCCCGCCCATGAGTTTTTGTTGCGCCTGGCACCGACACTGCGCAAAAAAGCACATAACTACAAAGAACGCGGCATGGATCTGGGGGAGTTGGACCTTATCGCTTTCACCAGCCTCAAACGCGAAGTGCTGGACCTCAACAGCCACTTTCCGCCGCCAACCGAATACCTGCGCCAGGGCTGGCGCTCACTGTCACTGGTGGGGCCAACCTTCGCGCGCGTACTGTTCGCACACCCGGACGCGCCGGACTTCTTGCGCAACAACCTGGGCCGCAGCATAGTGTTCGATGTGGGCATCAGCCTTTGAACCCTTGGCTGTAACGTGGCGCCCTTTTGCAACGTCTACCTGACGAGGCCTTTATGACCAGCCGCCTGAACCCCGATGACCAACAGCATGTCCAAGAGTACCTGCAACTCTCCCAGCACAGAGTCGAACGCAAGCCTTTCCGGCCATGGCTGCTCCTTTGTGTGGTGCTGGTAGTGGTGATCGGGCTCGGCGTGCTGAGCCGCCTATTGAGTTACCTGACGCTATGAGCTGCCTGGCGCTCGCGGGGGTAACTGCTCCGATTTCTTTTAGCCTTGCGAGATATCCCCATGACCCATCGTATTATTATCGTCGGCGGCGGCGCCGGCGGCCTGGAGTTGGCTACCCGCCTGGGTAAGACTCTGGGCAAGCGCGGCAAGGCCAGCATCACGCTGGTGGACGCCAACCTGACTCACATCTGGAAGCCTCTGCTGCACGAAGTGGCTGCCGGCTCGCTGAATTCTTCGGAAGACGAACTCAATTATGTCGCCCAGGCAAAATGGAACCACTTCGAGTTCCAGCTTGGGCGCATGAGTGGGCTTGACCGTGAACAGAAGAAAATCCAGCTGGCCGCCACCCTCGATGAAGAAGGCCGCGAGCTGGTGCCCGCGCGCGTACTGGGCTATGACAGCCTGGTCATTGCCGTAGGCAGCACCACCAACGACTTCGGCACCGAGGGTGCGGCGCAGCATTGCCTGTTCCTCGATACCCGCAAGCAAGCCGAGCGCTTCCACCAACAACTGCTCAACCACTACCTGCGCGCCCATGCCGGGCAAACCGATGCCGTTGAACAAATCAGCGTGGCCATCGTCGGTGCCGGCGCCACCGGGGTGGAGCTGGCCGCCGAGCTGCATAACGCAGCCCATGAACTGGCTGCCTATGGCCTGGACCGCATCAAACCGGAAAACATGCATATCACCCTGATCGAAGCCGGCCCGCGGGTATTGCCTGCCCTGCCAGAGCGGATCGGCGGCCCAGTGCATAAAACCCTGGAAAAACTCGGGGTGACCGTGCTGACCAACTCGGCGGTCAGCGAAGTAACCGCCGACGCACTGATTACCAGTAGCGGCCAAGTGATTCCCGCCAGCCTCAAGGTATGGGCGGCCGGGATCCGCGCACCGGGTTTTCTCAAAGACATCGATGGCCTGGAAACCAACCGCATCAATCAGCTTCAGGTGCTGCAAACACTGCAAACCACTCGCGATGAAAACATCTTCGCCTTTGGCGATTGTGCCGCCTGCCCGCAACCGGGCACCGACCGCAATGTGCCCCCACGAGCCCAGGCCGCGCATCAGCAGGCTTCGTTGTTGGCCAAGTCGCTGAGATTGCGCATTGAAGGCAAGGATCTGCCGACCTACAAGTACACCGACTACGGCTCGCTGATCTCGCTGTCGCGGTTCTCGGCGGTAGGTAACCTGATGGGTAACCTGACTGGCAGCGTGATGCTGGAGGGCTGGTTGGCGCGGATGTTCTATGTGTCGCTGTACCGTATGCACCAGATGGCGCTGTACGGCTTCTTCCGCACGGCGATGCTGATGCTGGGCAGCAAGATTGGGCGAGGCACAGAACCGCGCCTCAAACTCCACTAACAACGCATAACACCTGTGGGAGGGGGCTTGCTCCCTCCCACATTTGTTTTGCGGAGAATTCAAGATTCGCGCGCGCAAAAAAAATCCCCGTATCTTTCGATACGAGGATTTTTAATATGGTCGGGGTAAGGGGATTCGAACTCCTGACATCCTGCTCCCAAAGCAGGCGCGCTACCGGACTGCGCTATACCCCGGTAAAAAAAAGGCGACCTTTCAGTCGCCTTCTTCGATCAGCGCTTTTGGCCTCTGATCTTAAGATTCGATTCCAGCCTGAACTGGTCTCAAAAATGGTGGGTCGTGTGGGATTCGAACCTACGACCAATTGGTTAAAAGCCAACTGCTCTACCAACTGAGCTAACGACCCAAATATGGTCGGGGTAGGGGGATTCGAACTCCCGACATCCTGCTCCCAAAGCAGGCGCGCTACCGGACTGCGCTATACCCCGATTTGAAATTGGCTCCGTGACCAGGACTCGAACCTGGGACCCAATGATTAACAGTCATTTGCTCTACCGACTGAGCTATCACGGAACTACATATTTCAAATTTACTGCTGTGTAACCTTCTCTTCGACCTTGTCCGTATCGCTACGTTAGCGTCTCTGAGGCGCGCTATTCTACAATCTTAAAAACCCCTGTCAACCCTTTAAATTGCTTTTAAGACAATGATTTGCGCTTCTTTCTGATTTCTTCTTGGGGAGAAGAAACCCGTGGGCTGACGTTGCTGCGGGGCGCACTTTACAAGCCTTTGCCTTACAGTTCAACGCCCTATCGAAAAAAAAGGCCTCGCAATGCGAGGCCTCTCGTTATTACACCGGGTGCTGGCCTCAGTGGAAGACGATTTCGTCGTCTTTCACCGTTGCCGTGACGCGAGTGCCCGGCATAAAGCTGCCCGACAGGATCAACTGTGCCAGCGGGTTCTCGATCCAGCGCTGGATCGCACGCTTCAACGGCCGTGCGCCATACACCGGGTCGTAGCCCACTGCGATCAGCTTGTCCAACGCCTCGCCGCTCAGCTCAAGGTCGAGCTCACGCTCAGCCAGGCGACTGCGCAGGCGGCCCAACTGGATTTCGGTGATACCCGCAATCTGATCCCGTGCCAGAGGCTCGAAGATCACCACTTCATCCACCCGGTTGATGAATTCCGGGCGGAAGTGGGTGGTCAAGGCGTCCATCACCGCTGCGCGCTGGGCCTCGCGATCCCCCACCAGTTCCTGGATCTGTGCCGAGCCCAGATTGGAGGTCATCACGATCACCGTATTGCGAAAGTCCACCGTACGCCCGTGGCTGTCCGTCAAGCGACCATCTTCCAGCACCTGCAGCAAAATGTTGAACACATCCGGGTGCGCCTTCTCGACCTCATCCAGCAGGATCACCGAGTAAGGCTTGCGTCGAACGGCCTCGGTCAGGTAACCGCCCTCCTCGTAGCCCACATAGCCTGGTGGTGCGCCGATCAGGCGAGCCACCGAGTGTTTCTCCATGAACTCGGACATATCAATGCGTACCATGGCCTCTTCAGTATCAAAGAGGAACTCGGCCAGGGCCTTGCACAGCTCAGTCTTACCTACGCCGGTCGGGCCGAGAAACATGAACGAGCCGCTTGGACGGTTCGGGTCGGACAAGCCGGCACGGGAACGCCGTACCGCATTGGATACCGCCACCACCGCCTCTTCCTGACCGATGACGCGCTGGTGCAACAAACTTTCCATTTTCAGCAGTTTGTCGCGCTCGCCTTCGAGCATTTTCGAGACTGGAATGCCGGTCCACTTGGAGACCACTTCGGCGATCTCCTCCTCGGTCACCTTGCTGCGCAGCAACTGGTTCTCAGGCTTGCCGTGCTGGTCGACCATCTGCAGGCTGCGTTCCAGGTCCGGAATCACACCATATTGCAACTCAGCCATGCGGCTCAGATCGCCTTTACGACGCGCGGCTTCCAGTTCCTGACGGGACTGCTCGATTTTCTGCTGGATCTGCGCCGAACCCTGTACTTCGGCTTTTTCCGAGGTCCAGATTTCTTCGAGGTCCGAATACTCACGCTCCAGACGGACGATTTCTTCCTGAAGTTTTTCCAGGCGTTTCTTCGCTGCCTCGTCCTCTTCTTTCTTCAACGCCTGGGATTCGACTTTCAGTTGAATCAGGCGCCGATCCAGGCGGTCGAGCACTTCCGGCTTGGAGTCAATCTCCATGCGAATGCGGCTGGCCGCTTCGTCGATCAAGTCGATGGCCTTGTCCGGCAACTGACGATCGGTGATGTAGCGATGGCTCAGCTTGGCCGCCGCAATGATTGCGCCATCCGTGATCGCCACCTTATGGTGGACCTCATAGCGTTCTTTCAGGCCCCGCAGGATCGCGATGGTGTCTTCTTCGCTTGGCTCTTCCACCAGCACTTTCTGGAAACGCCGCTCAAGGGCCGCATCCTTTTCAATGTACTGACGGTATTCGTTGAGCGTGGTCGCACCGACGCAATGCAACTCGCCCCGCGCCAAGGCCGGCTTGAGCATGTTGCCAGCATCCATCGAGCCTTCGCCTTTACCGGCGCCGACCATGGTGTGCAGTTCGTCGATAAACAGAATGATCTGGCCTTCCTGCTTCGACAATTCATTAAGCAGGGATTTCAGTCGTTCTTCGAACTCACCACGGAACTTGGCACCGGCGATCAGGGCCCCCATGTCCAGGGACAACAGGCGTTTGCCTTTTAAGCCGTCCGGCACTTCACCATTAATGATGCGCTGGGCCAGGCCTTCGGCAATCGCGGTTTTACCCACGCCAGGCTCACCGATCAGCACCGGGTTGTTCTTGGTGCGACGCTGCAGGACCTGGATGGTGCGACGAATCTCATCGTCACGACCAATCACCGGGTCGAGCTTGCCTTCTTCGGCACGCTTGGTCAGGTCGACGGTGTATTTGTCCAGGGCCTGTCGCGACTCCTCATGGTTGGGGTCGTTCACGGCCTCACCGCCACGCAGGTTGTTGATAGCGTTTTCCAGGGCTTTCTTGCTCACGCCCTGCCCCAGCAACAATTTGCCGAGCTTGCTGTTGTCGTCCATGGCGGCGAGCAGCACCAGTTCGCTGGAGATGAACTGGTCACCCTTCTGCTGGGCCAGGCGGTCCGCCTGATTGAGCAGGCGCGCCAGGTCCTGGGACATATTCACGTCGCCGGTAGGGTTTTGAATTTTCGGCAGTTGGTCGAGCTCTTTGCTCAACTCCTTGCGCAGGCTGTTGATGTCAAAGCCCACCTGCATCAACAAGGGTTTGATAGAGCCACCTTGTTGCTCCAGGAGCGCCTGCATCAAGTGCGCCGGCTCAATCGCCGGATGGTCGAGGCCGACCGCCAGGGATTGGGAGTCCGATAAGGCCAACTGCAATTTGCTGGTTAAACGATCAATACGCATTAGTCACCTTCCTTTTGAGCAGGCCGGAGCTATGAACAAACACATCCTGAATGAAGAAACCTGCCAGATACCCTTATAGATGGGGTGGATTCTGGGGGTTTCAAGCGGCGGACTGTTGATACAGGTCAGGACAGTCTAGCGTTCAAGCCAGATAAGGGAGGCGAATCGGCCCGTACGCGGGCTGCGGCGATAAGAAAAGAAGCGTGGATCGGTCACGGTGCAAAAACCACCACCATATACAGCGGTGACACCGTTTGCTGCCAGACGCAGGCGCGCCAGCTGGTAGATGTCGGCCATGAACTTGCCGGGGTTGTGGCTGGGAACAAAGGCTTCAGCGGTGGCCGGCAGTTGCTGCATGAACGCTTCACGTACCTCCGGGCCGACCTCAAAGGCTTGCGGGCCAATGGCTGGGCCGAGCCAGACCAGGACGTCTTCAGGAGCAGTATCCAGGCTTTCGAATGCGGCCTCCAGCACGCCAGCCGCCAAGCCACGCCAACCGGCATGGGCTGCGGCAACCCGGGTACCCGCACGATTACAGAACAGCGCAGGCAGGCAATCGGCGGTCATGGATGTGCAGGCGATGCCGGGGGTGCTGGTCCAACTGCCATCTGCCTCGACGGTAAGGCCTGGATCGGCCTCAACCACGTGAGTACCGTGGACTTGGCGCAACCAGGCGGGCTGGATATCGAAGGCGCTGCTCAGACGACGGCGATTTTCAAGGACGGCCTCAAGGCTGTCCTCGACGTGATCGCCCAGGTTGAGGCTGTCGAACGGCGCCAGACTGACACCGCCCGCACGAGTCGTGACGCAGGCTTTGACCTGAGACGGCGCGGGCCAGTCAGGAATCAGCCAGTCACTCATCCGATAAACGCCTCACGATCCTGCTTGAGCAGCGACAACAACCAGACCAGGTCGTCTGGAAGTGGCGATTCCCAACTCATGCGCTTACCGCTCGTCGGATGATCCAGTTCCAGGAAGCGTGCGTGCAGTGCCTGGCGCGGGAAGGACTTCAGCGACTCGACCATTGTCTGGCTTGCCGCCGGCGGAATACGGAAGCGCCCACCGTAGGCAGGATCGCCGACCAACGGGAAGTTGATATGCGCCATGTGCACGCGAATCTGGTGGGTGCGCCCGGTTTCCAGCTTGACCCGCACATGGGTGTGGGAGCGGAAACGCTCCAGCACACGGTAGTGGCTGACGGCTTGCTTGCCACCTTCCATCACCGCCATACGCTGGCGCTGCTGGCCATGGCGACCAATCGGGGCGTTGATCTTGCCCCCGGCCACCACCACACCGATCACGATGCACTCGTAGATCCGGCTGACGCTGCGACTCTGCAACTGAGTAACCAGTTGCGTCTGCGCCTGAATGGTCTTGGCCACCACCATCAAACCGGTGGTGTCCTTGTCCAGACGGTGCACGATGCCGCAGCGCGGGACATTGATGATGTCCGGGACGTGGTGCAACAGGGCATTGAGCAAAGTGCCATCAGCGTGCCCGGCAGCCGGGTGAACCACCAGGCCAGCGGGTTTGTTGATGACCAGGATGTCGTCGTCTTCATAGACGATATCCAGCTCGATGTCCTGGGCGACCCATTCTCCCTGGGCTTCCTGCTCGGCAGTCAGCTCAAGAATCGCACCGCCATGAACTATGTCTCGCGGGCGGATAACCGCTCCATCCACAGTCAGGCGGCCGTCTTTGATCCAGGCGGAAAGGCGCGAGCGCGAGTGCTCAGCGAATAATTGTGCGGCGACTTGATCGAGGCGTTGGCCGCCCAATTCGGACGGCACCTCTGCGCGAAGTTCAATTTTATCGGACATGCTCAGACTAGGCGTGGCACAGCCTTTGGTTTCGGCTGCGCGCTTGTGGTTAAATACGGCGTCTTTTGCCCCGAGGCTTTCAACGGGGCGCTCATCATAACAGGACGGCCCCGCCCAAGACAGCGGCCGTCATAGGGACGCAAGCCGCCATGCAAGTGAAACACCTGCTGCTGATCGCCATCCTCGCCATGACTGCTGCTTGCTCGTCAACAAAGGACGTCGTCGACGAAAACCTGAGCGAAGTCGAGCTGTACCAGCAAGCTCAGACAGACCTGGACAATAATAGCTACACCAGCGCCACAGCGAAGCTGAAGGCATTGGAGTCGCGCTACCCATTCGGCCGCTATGCCGACCAGGCCCAGTTGGAGCTGATCTACGCCAACTACAAGAACGCCGAGCCGGAAGCTGCCAAGTCCGCCGCCGAGCGTTTTATCCGCCTGCACCCACAGCACCCGAACGTGGACTACGCCTACTACATGAAGGGCCTGACCTCGTTCGACCAGGACGTTGGCCTGCTGGCGCGCTTCCTGCCGCTGGACATGACCAAGCGTGACCCGGGCGCTGCACGCGACTCCTACAACGAGTTCGCCCAGCTGACCAGCCGCTACCCCAACAGCCGCTACGCGCCGGACGCCAAGCAGCGCATGATCTACCTGCGCAACCTGCTGGCCTCCTACGAAATCCACGTGGCCCACTACTACCTGACCCGTCAGGCCTACGTAGCTGCCGCCAACCGTGGCCGCTATGTTGTGGAGAACTTCCAGGAAACCCCATCCGTGGGCGACGGCCTGGCGGTGATGACCGAGGCTTACCAGCGTCTGCACCTGGACACCCTGGCGACCACCAGCCTGGAAACCCTGAAGCTCAACTACCCAGATCACCCAAGCCTGAAAGATGGCCAGTTCGTGCCTCAGGTTGCCGAAGCCGACAACCGTTCGTGGCTGAGCAAGTACACCTTGGGCCTGATCGAGTCTCGTCCGCCACTGCCGCCGGGTGAAACCCGCGCCAACCAGGACGTGATCAAGCAGTACCAGGACGCCAAGGATGCCATCCCTTCGGACCTCAAGCCTCACGACGAGAACGGCGACGTTATCGAAGAAGAGGAGCCGCAGGCCCTTGGCAACAACGAAGACCGTTCGTGGTTCAGCTACATGACCTTCGGTGTGTTCGACTGATTGTTCGACGCAACGCAAAAGGGAGCTCTGAAGGAGCTCCCTTTTTTATGAGCGAGTATTTATTGCGCTGTGCGCCTGTGGCCAGCTTGGCTAAACTGGCGCATTCCTTGTCGAGAAACTGCCCATCATGCTTCGTCTACTGTTCTGGATTGCCGTCATTGCTGCCGCGGTATGGTTCTGGCGCAAATTCAAAAACCCTGCAGCCCGCCAGCAACGACCTGCCGAGCCGAACGCAGCGCTGATGGTGCGATGCGCCCACTGCGGCGTGCACCTGCCGCAGGATCGCGCACTGAGTTCGCGCCAGGAGTGGTACTGCACCCAGGCGCACCTGGAACAAGGGCCGAAGTCTATCCAGCGTTGAGGCGACCTGCCGGGGCATAAGGCGCCGGATCAATGATCGGAGCCCGCCCCAACAGCAAGTCGGCGAACAACTGGCAGGAGGCAGGTGCGAGTACCAGGCCATTGCGGTAATGCCCGCAATTGAGCCACAAGCCCTGAAAGCCGGGAACCTCTCCGATATAGGGGATACCTTCCGGCGAACCGGGCCTCAACCCCGCCCAATGCCCGACTACCTCGGCGTCCGCCAAGGCGGGGATCAGTTCCACCGCAGACGCCTTGAGGCTCGCCAACGCAGTTTCGGTCGGCGTCTTGTCGAACCCCTCATGTTCCAATGTGCTTCCAATCAGAATGTGCCCATCGCGGCGGGGGATTGCATAGCGCCCCTTGGCCAAGACCATGCTGGATAAAAAGTCGGACGCGCACTTGTACAGGATCATTTGGCCTTTGACCGGCTCCACGGGAAGGGTCATGCCCAGTGTGCTCAGCAACTGCCCGCTCCAGGCCCCGGCGGCGAGCACCACCTGATCGGCAAAAACCGGTCCCGTAGCAGTGTTCACCCCCACCACGCGATTGTTGTTCTGCACAAAACCCGACACTTCGCAGTGCTCGTGAATCGTCACATCCGGCAACGCCAGCAGCGCCGCCTTCAAGGATTTGACCAGGCGAGGGTTGCGCACATTGGCCACATCGGCCATGTAGATCGCCCGGGAGTAGCCGCCTCCCAGCGCCGGCACGGCATCATGAGCCTGGGACACATCCACCTTGCTCAATGGCCGCCCTTCACGCGCAGCCCAGGCCAATGCATCAGCCTCATCATCCAGGTCAAGCCAGTACAAACCCGTGGTATGAACCTCGGGATCGACACCGGTTGCGGCAAACAAGCGCTGTGCCAACTGCGGATAGAAATCCTGGGACCAATGGGCCAAGGCAGTCACGGCCGGGCTATAACGCCATGGATACAACGGTGAGACAATTCCGCCACCCGCCCAGGAAGACTCCTGCCCAAGCCCCGCACGCTCCAGCAGCATGACTGCACGCCCTTCTCTGGCAAGGTTGTACGCCGTCAACAGCCCGATTACTCCGCCGCCGACAATCACCACTTGCTGTTGCTTTGCCATCATCTGATCCCGCCGATAAACAGGGAAAGGCGCGCCCGGCGCCCACTCTTCAAGCACTCTCATCACTGCCCCCAGCAGACTTTGCGCGACATTTCAGGCGCCGCTCCCGGGTTGCTTCGCATACCGGTGCTGCTCAAGCTGAAAGCTGCACACGCGTCGTCCGCCATGACTGAGTCCACGGCAGGCGTAGCGAGCAAGTCGAAATCCTGGGGGTTTAAAATCACACTGATTCTATAGTGATCGTTACCCGCAATGGCGCCGCCCGCATCAATAAAAGTGCCGTTTCTGGTATATGCGCGCTCCAGGTGCTGGGCTTGCTCGCTCAGCAACGCGACTATTTGCGCGCGATACACCTTTTTTACCTGGCCGATGTACCCGGGATACGCAATGCCGGCCAACAACGCAACGATCGCCACGGCGATCAATAACTCCATCAGGGTAAAGCCCTGGCTATCCATGCCCATCCCATTGCTCCTTATTGAAGTTGCCGCCATGAAATCCGTCGAAACCTGACGTTGCCGCCCTCCTCCACCCGTGCATAAACCGACTCCAGCACCGTGCGCGATTGGCCTGTAAGGCCCACGGCAGTGATGCGAAAGAGCGCTGCCCGTGTATCGGGAGGCAAATGAGCCAGCCCTGCTCCCTCCCCCAGGGATTGAACGCCATAAAACCCACCCCTCAAGGCCAACCAGGTGACCGCTGAGACAGGGTTTGCCCCTGCGCCAGTCAAGGAAAATGCTTCATTGGGCGGTACACACGTAATAACCGAGTTGCACACAGGCATCGCAGGGCCGCCCCTCTGCACAACCGACTCCCCCAGCCGCAAACCGCTTTCAGCAGACTGAAAGGATTGATTACGCTGCCACAGGCTACTCGCGACTTTTTGCTGGGCGACCGCCCCCTGTATCGACGACAGCCCCACCTGCGATAACAACAGCAGGAATACCAGACTGATCAGCAGCACCATCCCGTTCTGCCGTACCCGAATACCGCCAAGCATCGACATCGCCCCTAACCCAACCGATTTCGCAGCGCCGCAACGACACTGTAGGTCTGGTCCTTAACCCGCCCAGTTGGGTCTTGCAGAGTCATGGAGATACGCACACTACGTACCAAAGAACTGTCAGCTGGATGGCTGTCGTAACGCACCACAACCGTTGATGCAGGTTCAGCCGCCAAGCCAAAACTGATGTCGAATGCCCCCATGTTATCAATCAGTACCGCCTTTGCCGGCGCTGCCGGAGTACTGACCTTCAACTGGCCCGATTCATAGGTGTAGGTAAGCTGGCGTATGCCAAAGCGGATCAGGCCAGGGGCGGCAGCAGGTGCTGCCCCCTCATACGCCTGGGCCGCCTCCTTGCAGTCGGACAACACCGTCCAATCGGGCTTGCCAGCGCCGTTACCGACGTACGCGGTGACCAACGTCAGCGACCTTGAACTTCCCGACGCGTCCCAGCTTATCGGTCGATCGAAGGCAGCCGGGGCGTTGTCGATAACGGTCGCGGCCAAACATCCCAACATGCCTGCCTGACGAATGTCCTGTGTGATCTTGCCCAGGGCAAGCCGCGCATCATCCTGCAGCACCATGGCGGCCTGCTGGCTGTCGTGAGTCAATCGTGAACTTATGAGCACCTGACTCACCCCCAACACCAGCACCAGCCCGACGGCGAGTGCCAGCAACAACTCCACCAGGCTGAAACCTCGGGCATGACGATTCATTGCAAGGCTCCCTGCTCACTGGTGACTCGGCTGGTCAGCGTGAAGGTTTCCCGTGCTCCTGGGGTGCCTGCTGAGCGGCGATCCTCCCAACTGATGCTGATGGTGACCTCATGCCCGCTTACCGCCACGGATCCCTTGGCATCCTTGCCAGCAAAACCAATGATATTGGCCTCGAAATCGTGCAGGTCCAGGTCGCGCACACTGGCGGCCGAAGTGTTGGGCGGCCCCGACTCGTCCCTCCCCCACGTGTAATCCGCACCAGCATTGGCGCGAATTCGGTCGAGCATGTCGTAGGCGATAAAGCTGGCTTGGCTGATCATCCTGGCGCTGTCGGTGTACTTGAGCGCGTTGAGCTGAAGCATTGCAGCGCCCATCAGGCCGACAGCCAGGATCAACAGCGCTATCAGCACCTCGATCAGCGTCATGCCGGATTGGTGCCGATGCGCGAAGCGCAGAAAAAATCGATTCGGGCGGGCAGGCATTACCGTCGTCATCCATGTCGAAGGCCGGAAAAAAGCAGGCAAACCCTGCTGTGCGATCCAAGACTAGCGGCGGATTTCGAGCAGCGCTGCTGCCGGAACAAAGGGAAATACTTTGGACATAAAGGCCATCACCCAGCATTCGCGGCCAGGCGCTATACCTAGGTCTGCAACTCGAAGATTCACTCGCGTCCACGGAGGGAACGCACATGACACAACGAGGGTTCACCCTGATTGAAATGCTGCTGGGGCTGATCGTCACCAGCTTCCTCGCGCAATTGGCCGTACCCGGTTTCAAAGGTTTGCTTGAATCGCAGCAACGACAAAGCGTGGCCCAATCACTTGCCGCCGGACTGCGTTACGCACGCATGGAGGCCATCACGCGCAATCAGGCGGTGGTCATTCATGCAAACGACAGGGACTGGAGCCTGGGGTGGCGGGTGATACTGGATGTCAGTGGACGCGGCCATCAGGACGACGACAACCCGGTGCTGCTGGAGCGCCAGGGTGATGGTCGCGTGCCAGTGGCAGGCAATGGCCCGGTCACGGACCAGGTGCGTTTCAGCGGCTTGGGAGAACCGGTTTTCGCCGGCGGAGGCTTCCGTGCCGGCACCGTGCATGTGTGCGACACGAGCCAGGCACAGAGCCTGTATCAGATCGTGCTGGCCCCCAGCGGACGCATCAGCCTGCGCAGTGACAAGACCGAGCAGGCATTATGCCGAGCCGATGCCGGCATTGTTGGCGTCAGAGCAGCGAGCGGACCCGCAGTTCCTTCGGCATCGAGAACGTGATGTTCTCTTCACGACCTGCCAGCTCATCGGCGCCAGTAGCGCCCCAGGCCTGCAACTGCTGGATCACGCCGCGTACCAGCACTTCCGGTGCGGAGGCGCCTGCCGTGATGCCGATACGCTCGACACCATCGAACCAACTGCGCTGCATGTCTTCGGCACCGTCGATCAGGTACGCCGGCGTAGCCATGCGCTCGGCCAGCTCACGCAGGCGGTTGGAGTTGGAGCTGTTAGGGCTGCCGACCACCAGCACTACGTCACACTCATTTGCCAGTTGCTTGACCGCATCCTGGCGGTTTTGCGTGGCGTAGCAGATGTCATCCTTGCGCGGGCCGCCAATGGCCGGGAACCGCGTGCGCAGGGCATCGATTACGCGGCTGGTGTCGTCCATGGACAAGGTGGTCTGGGTCACGAAGGCCAGGCGTTCCGGATTGTGCACCTGCAAGTTGGCGACGTCTTTCTCGTCCTCGACCAGGTAGATAGCACCGCCGTTGCTGGCGTCGTATTGGCCCATGGTGCCTTCTACCTCCGGGTGACCGGCGTGGCCGATCAGGATGCACTCACGACCGTCGCGGCTGTAGCGCGCCACTTCGATATGCACCTTGGTCACCAGTGGGCAGGTGGCATCGAACACCTTGAGGCCACGGCCCGCCGCTTCGGTACGTACAGCCTGGGAAACACCGTGGGCACTGAAGATGACGATCACGTCGTCGGGCACCTGATCGAGTTCTTCGACAAAGATCGCCCCGCGCGCGCGCAAGTCTTCGACCACAAATTTGTTATGGACGACTTCATGGCGCACATAAATCGGCGGCCCGAAGACTTCCAGGGCGCGATTGACGATTTCGATCGCCCGGTCCACGCCGGCGCAGAAGCCACGGGGGTTGGCGAGTTTGATTTGCATGCTGTGCCTCGTGTATTGCAGCCATATTGAGTCAATTTGACACTGACTCAACCGACAATGGAGATCAAAGGTGGGAGGGGGCTTGCTCCCGATATAGGTATATCAGTCTGCACATTTAGCTGATATACCGCTATCGGGAGCAAGCCCCCTCCCACATTTTAGACCGCGTACGGTCGGTTACAGCGCTTTGACGTCGATAATCTCGACGTCAAAGGTCAACGTCTTGCCGGCCAACGGGTGATTGAAGTCGATGGTCACTTGCGCGTCATCAAATGCTTTCACCACGCCAGGCAATTCAGTGTTCGCCGCATCATTGAAGATCACCAGCAAGCCTTCCGACAGGTCCATGTTCTGGAACTGCGAACGGGGGATGATCTGCACGTTTTGCGGGTTGGGCTGGCCAAAGGCGTTTTCCGGCAGGATTTGCAGGGTGCGCTTGTCACCGGCCTTGAAACCGAACAGTGCCGCTTCGAAACCCGGCAGCAGGTTGCCGTCGCCGACCTTGAAGGTCGCGGGGGCCTTGTCGAACGTGCTGTCGACCGTGTCGCCATTCTCCAGGCGCAGTGCGAAATGCAAAGTGACTTCCGTGTTCTGGCCGATGCGTTGCTCAGCCAATACCTGATCAGTCATTGACGGTTTCTCCGGTTTTCTTGCTCTTGAACATATCCAGCGCCAGCATGATTGCGCCGACGGTGATAGCACTGTCGGCAAAGTTGAACGCCGGGAAGTAGTGGCGGTTCTGCCAATGCACCAGGATAAAGTCGATCACATGGCCCAGGGCGATGCGGTCATACAGGTTGCCCAGCGCGCCACCCAACACTAGGGCCAGCGCGATGGCCAGCCAGGTGTCGTCGCGGCCCAGGCGCTTGAGCCACACCACCAGTACGGCACTTACCACCACGGCGATCACAGCAAACAGCCAGCGCTGCCAGCCACCGCCGTCAGCGAGGAAGCTGAAGGCGGCGCCAGTGTTGTAGGCCAGGGTCCAGCTGAAATAATCCGGGATCACCACGATTTGCTGGAACATTTCCAGGGAGCCCTCGAAGTGAGCCTTGCTGACCTGGTCAATGACCAGGACCAGCAGGCTCAGTACGAGCCAGCCCAGACGTCCGAAACGACTGTCTGCATTAGGCATAGTGGCGAACCTCGCCTTCACCGCTGATGTTGTCGACACAACGACCGCAGATTTCCGGGTGCTCAGGGTTCACGCCGACGTCTTCACGGCAGTGCCAGCAACGAGCGCACTTGGGGAAGGCCGACTTGACCACTTTGAGCTTAAGGCCAGGCACTTCGGTAGCCACCGCATCTGCCGGAGCCTGGGTAAACGGCGCCAGGCTCGCAGTAGAGGTGATCAGCACGAAGCGCAGCTCGTTGCTCAGCTTGGCCAGGTCGGCGGTCAGGCCGTCTTCGGCAAACAGGGTGACTTCGGCTTGCAGGTTGCCACCCACGGCCTTGGCCGCACGCTGGACTTCCAGTTCCTTGTTCACCGCAACCTTGACGGCCATCACGCCTTCCCAGTACTCGCGGCCCAGTTCGAAGTCAGCCGGCAGTTCGGTCAGGCCTTCGTACCAGGTGTTGAGCATGACGGACTCGTTACGCTCGCCCGGCAGGTACTCCCACAGTTCGTCAGCGGTGAATGCCAGGATCGGTGCGATCCAGCGCACCAGCGCTTCGCTGATGTGGTACAGCGCGGTCTGCGCCGAACGGCGCGCCTTGCTGTTGGCGCCAGTGGTGTACTGGCGGTCCTTGATGATGTCGAGGTAGAAACCACCCAGCTCCTGCACGCAGAAGTTGTGGATCTTGGAGTAGACGTTCCAGAAGCGGTATTCGCCGTAGTGTTCCTGCAACTCGCGCTGCAGCAACAAGGTACGGTCCACAGCCCAACGGTCGAGGGCGAGCATGTCTTCGGCCGGCAGCAGGTCGCTGGCCGGGTTGAAGCCGGTCAGGTTCGACAGCATGAATCGCGCGGTATTGCGGATACGACGGTAGGCGTCGGCGCTGCGGGCCAGGATCTGGTCCGACACGGCGATTTCACCCGAGTAATCGGTGGAAGCCACCCACAGGCGCATGATGTCGGCGCCCAAGGTGTCGTTGATCTTTTTCGGCTCGATCACGTTCTTCAGCGATTTGGACATCTTGCGGCCCGTCTCGTCGACGGTGAAGCCGTGGGTCAGCAGCTCGCGGTACGGCGCATGGTTGTCGATGGCGCAACCGGTGAGCAACGACGAGTGGAACCAGCCACGGTGTTGGTCCGAACCTTCCAGGTACAGGTCGGCACGCGGGCCGGTCTCGTGGCCCATCGGGTGCGAACCACGCAGCACATGCCAGTGAGTGGTGCCCGAATCGAACCACACGTCGAGGGTGTCGCTGATCTTGTCGTACAGCGGCGCTTCGTCGCCCAGCAGCTCGGCAGCGTCCAGCTTGAACCAGGCTTCGATGCCTTGCTGCTCGACACGCTGGGCCACGACTTCCATCAGCTCGACGGTGCGCGGGTGCAGCTCACCGCTTTCCTTGTTCAGGAAGAACGGGATCGGCACGCCCCAGTTGCGCTGGCGGGAGATGCACCAGTCCGGACGGTTGGCGATCATCGAGTGCAGGCGCGCCTGACCCCAGGACGGGACGAACTTGGTGTCTTCGATGGCCTTGAGCGAGCGTACACGCAAGGTGTCGCCGCTGGTCGGCTCTTTGTCCATGCCGATAAACCACTGCGCCGTAGCGCGGTAGATCAGCGGGGTCTTGTGACGCCAGCAATGCATATAGCTGTGCTGGATGGCGGCGGTTTGCATCAACGCACCGACTTCACGCAGTTTTTCGATGATCGGCTGGTCAGCCTTGAAGATGAACTGGCCACCAAAGAACTCGAGCGAAGGCACGTATACGCCGTTGCTCTGCACCGGGTTGATGATGTCGTCGTTGACCATGCCGTACTTCTTGCAGATCACGAAGTCGTCCACGCCATAGGCAGGCGAGCAGTGGACAATGCCGGTACCCGAACCCAGCTCGACGTAGTCAGCCAGGTACACTGGCGACAGACGGTCATAGAACGGGTGACGGAAGTTGATCAGTTCCAGCGCGGAGCCGGTGGCGGTGGCGATCACCGAGCCTTGCAACTCGTAGCGGGCAAGGCACGACTCGACCATTTCTTCGGCCAGCACCAACAGGCGATCACCGACATCCACCAGAGCGTAGGTGAATTCCGGGTGCACGTTCAGCGCCTGGTTGGCCGGGATGGTCCACGGGGTGGTGGTCCAGATCACGATGGCAGCCGGCTTGGCCAGGCTTGCCAGGCCGAATGCCTCGGCCAGCTTGGCGTCATCGGCAATCGGGAAGGCCACGTCGATGGTCGACGACTTTTTGTCTTCGTATTCGACTTCCGCTTCGGCCAGGGCCGAACCGCAGTCAAAGCACCAGTTCACGGGCTTGAGACCCTTGAACACGAAGCCGCCCTTGACGATTTCAGCCAAGGCACGGATTTCACCGGCCTCGTTCTTGAAGTTCATGGTCTTGTAGGGATTGTCCCACTCGCCCAGCACGCCCAGGCGAATGAATTCGGACTTCTGCCCTTCGATCTGCTCGGTGGCGTAGGCACGGCAGAGTTCGCGGGTCTTGTCCGCGCCCAGGTTCTTGCCGTAGGTCACTTCGACTTTGTGCTCGATCGGCAGGCCATGGCAGTCCCAGCCCGGAACGTACGGCGCGTCAAAGCCCGACAGGGTTTTGGAGCGCAGGATCATGTCCTTGAGAATCTTGTTCAGCGCATGACCGATATGAATCGTGCCGTTGGCATAAGGAGGGCCGTCGTGCAGGACGAATTTCGGACGATCCTTGCCAATTTCGCGCAACTTTCCGTACAGGCCAATACTGTTCCAGCGCTGCAGGATCTGCGGTTCGCGCTGTGGCAGGCCGGCCTTCATTGGGAAGGCGGTGTCCGGAAGGTTTAGCGTGGCTTTATAGTCGGTCATTTAAGGCTCTTCGGTTAGCGATGGGCGCTAGGTGCGGCTAGTGCACGGGCGGCGGCGACATCCGCATTGATCGCCGTTTTCAACGCCTCCAGGGAGGCGAAACGCTGCTCTTCACGCAGCTTCTGGTGGAAAACCACCGTCAAACGCCGGTCGTATAAATCACCGGCAAAATCCAAAAGGTGAACTTCCAGGTGGGCCTTGCCATCACCTGCAACCGTGGGCCTGACGCCTATATTGGCGACTCCCGGCCACGATTGGCCGTCGATGTCGACGCTGACCAGGTAAACCCCGGTCAGCGGCACACGGCGGCGCTTGAGTTGCACGTTGGCAGTTGGCGTGCCCAATTGGCGCGCCAGCTTCTGGCCGTGCAGTACCCGCCCGGCAATGCGGAAGGGGCGACCGAGCAAACGCTCGGCCAGGTCGAAGTCGGCGGCAGCCAAGGCGTTACGCACCTGGGTGCTGCTCACACGCAGGCCGTCCAGTTCGACGGTTTGGGCGGCTTCAACGGTAAAGCCCTGGTTGACGCCGGCATGTTGCAGGAAATCGAAATCCCCGACCCGATCGCAACCGAAATGGAAGTCGTCACCGACCTCCAGGTGTTGTACACCCAGGCCATCGACCAGGATGCGGTCGACGAACTCGGCGGCGCTGAGGCTGCGCAAACGCTGGTTGAAAGCCAGGCAGAGGACGCGGTCCACGCCCTCCTCCGCCAGCAGTTGCAGCTTGTCGCGCAAGCGCGCCAAACGGGCCGGCGCTGTTTCCGGGGTAAAGAACTCCCGCGGTTGTGGCTCGAAAATCACCACGCAGCTGGGCACACCCAACTCGACCGCACGCTCGCGCAGCCTTGCCAGGATAGCCTGGTGGCCACGGTGAACACCGTCAAAGTTGCCAATAGTGGCGACGCAGCCCCGATGCTCGGGGCGCAGGTTGTGGAGACCTCGAACCAGCTGCATAACGCGCTTCTTGCTCATAAAGTGGTCGATTATAACCACACCCGGCCCCGGACGACAGGCAACAGCGCAGGCCAAATGGGTCGAATCGATAAAACAATCGTTTTATCGCGGCGAAGTCTCTATCCCAGCGACTTGCGATTGAAATCCCGCAGGCGGAAACCCTGCAACAGCAACATCCCGAAGTACACCGCTACGCCCGCAACCACCAACACGCCCAGGCGCATAAAGCGCTCAAGCATATCGCCATCGCCCCAGGCCGGCATCACGTGCATCAAGCCCACCAGCACGGCGGACATCGCAGCCACCGCCACGAGCAACTTGAGGGTAAACATCCCCCAACCCGGCTGTGGTTGATACATCTGCTGTTTGCGCAGTTGATAAAACAGCAGGCCTGCATTGATACAAGCTCCGGCACTGATCGCCAGCGCCAGCCCGGCATGGGCCAAAGGACCGATAAATACCAGGTTGAGCAGTTGCGTGACAATCAGCGTGAAAATCGCGATTTTCACCGGCGTACGGATGTTCTGCTGTGCGTAGAAGCCCGGTGCCAGCACCTTGATCACAATAATGCCGAGCAGACCGACAGAGTAGGCAACCAGTGCGTGCTGGGTCATCAACGCGTCGTGCGCATCGAATTGCCCGTATTGAAACAGCGAGACCGTCAGCGGCTCGGCCAGGATTCCCAGGGCCAGTGCGCATGGCAACACCAACAGAAAGCACAGACGCAGGCCCCAATCGAGAATGCGCGAATACTCCTGACGATCCTTGCTGGCATAGGTGCGTGCCAGGGTAGGCAGCAGGATCGTGCCCAATGCCACACCAAGCACACCGGATGGCAACTCCATCAAGCGGTCGGCGTAGTACATCCACGATACCGAGCCGGATACCAGCAACGAGGCGAACGCGGTGTTGATGATCAGGGAAATCTGACTGACCGATACCCCGAGTATCGCCGGCAGCATATTGCGCATCACACGCCAGACGCCGGTGTCCTTGAGGTTCAGGCGTGGCAGTACGAGCATGCCGATTTTTTTCAGGTGCGGCAGTTGGTACAGCAACTGCGCCAGGCCGCCGGCCAGGACCGCCCAGCCCAGGGCCATGACGGGCGGATCGAAATACGGCGTAAGGAACAGCGCAAAAATAATCATGCTGACGTTCAGCAAGGTTGGCACAAAGGCCGGTACCGAGAAACGATTCCAGGTATTGAGGATCGCCCCGGCGAGCGAAGACAGGGAAATCAGCAATATATAAGGAAAGGTCACCCGCAGCAGATCAGTGGTGAGCGCAAACTTTTCCGGCGTATTGGCAAAACCGGGCGCCGTGGCCCAGATCACCCAGGGCGCGGCGAGCATCCCGACGATGGTTACCAGCATCAGTACCAGCGTCAGCAAACCCGAGACGTAGGCGATGAACGTACGAGTCGCCTCCTCGCCATGCTGGGTCTTGTATTCGGCCAGAATCGGCACGAACGCCTGGGAGAACGCGCCTTCGGCAAAGATCCGTCGCAGCAGGTTGGGGAGTTTGAAGGCAATAAAGAAGGCATCCGTGGCCATACTGGCGCCAAAGATGCGCGCCAGCAGAGTGTCACGCACAAACCCCAAAACCCGGGAGATCATCGTGATAGAGCTGACCGCAGCCAACGATTTGAGCAGATTCATTGAAAGAGTTTGCGCCTATAGATAAAGAGCAGGCGAACAAAGCGCCCACTTATGCGATACTGCGCGCCTGCAACAGCACAGAGCCAAAGCTCGCGAGTTTACAGGTCAAGCGCCGGAAATAAATCACCCGCCTCTTCAGATCGACCACTCAGCAGTTCGCATCAGCCGCCCTTGACAACCCATCAAGTCATCGGCATGATTCGCGGCCTATTTTGTTTGCTATTTCCTAAAAAGTCTTTCGAGGAGCTCGACGGTGGCCAACACACCTTCCGCCAAAAAACGTGCAAAACAGGCTGAGAAGCGTCGCAGCCACAACGCCAGCCTGCGTTCCATGGTTCGTACCTACATCAAGAATGTAGTTAAAGCCATCGACACCAAAGACGCTGAAAAAGCTCAAGCTGCTTACGTTCTGGCCGTGCCAGTTATCGACCGTATGGCCGATAAAGGCATCATCCACAAGAACAAGGCCGCTCGCCATAAGAGCCGCCTGAATGGCCACATCAAGGCTCTGAGCGTTCCTGCTGCAGCCTAAGTGGTAACAACTGCCACGCAGCCCAGGCTGCGTAACAGTTAAGAAATGCCCCGTACCGAAAGGTCCGGGGCATTTTTGTTTGCCCAAAGATTCATCACAACTTCCCTTGTGGGAGGGGGCTTGCTCCCGATGGCGGTGTGTCAGTCAGAATATCTGGTACTGATACACCGCTATCGGGAGCAAGCCCCCTCCCACATTAAAACGCAAAAAAAAAACGCCCCGAACCAGTCGGGGCGTTTTTGCTACCGATTGATCAAACCACAATCAATGGTGATGACCGCCTTCACCGTGGACGTGGCCGTGAGCCACTTCTTCCTGGGAAGCATCGCGGATGGCAACGATTTTCACTTGGAAGTTCAGGCGCTGGCCAGCCAGAGGGTGGTTGCCGTCGACCGTCACATCATCGCCGTCCAGGTCACGGATGGTGACGATCTGCATTTGGCCGTCCGGCGCGGAAGCGTGGAACTGCATGCCCACTTCCAGCTCGTCAACGCCTTCGAACATGCTGCGGCTCAAAGTGCTGACCAGCTCGGCGGAGTATTCGCCGTAGGCATCTTCAGGTTCTACGGCTACGGTCAGTTCGTCACCGACTGCCTTGCCTTCCAGGGCCTTTTCCAGGCCTGGGATGATGTTACCTGCGCCTTGCAGGTAGACCAGCGGCGCGCCGCCGGCTGAGCTGTCGATGACCTCACCAGCGTCGTTGGTCAGGGTATAGTCGATGGAGACAGCCTTGTTAGCGGCGATCGTCATGGGGCGAGACCTTTTGCATAAGAATGAAGAACGGACAAGTCTAAACAAGGATTTGCCCGAAAGCGAACAGAACCCGGACAGACGGGGCCGACCAACGGTCTCGACGATCACCGGATTCCACCAGGATGACGACCGGCACTGGGTTGCCGAGCTGTCCTGCGGCCACACCCAGCACCTGCGCCACCAGCCGCCGTGGCAGTCGCGCGCCTGGGTCGTCGACCCCGCGCAACGCCTTGAAAAAATAGGCCAACCCTTTGCGTGCGGCTGGTGTGCGCAAGTGCGCGAATAACGATAACCTTGACGCCTGATTCGCGGTAGGCGCCCATGCATAGGGCGCCACCCAAGCCATGCACCTCCAGAGAATTCGCATGCAGACTTTTTTTATCGCGCCCACCGATTTTGGTGTGGGTCTGACCTCCATCAGCCTTGGGCTGGTGCGCACCCTGGAACGGGCCGGCCTTAAAGTCGGCTTCTTCAAACCGATTGCCCAGCCACACCCGGGCGATACCGGTCCGGAGCGCTCCACTGAGCTGGTGGCACGTACCCACGGCCTGAAGCCACCACAACCCCTGGGCCTGGCCCATGTGGAGCGAATGCTCGGCGACGGCCAACTCGATGAGCTGCTTGAAGAAATCATCACCCTGTATCAGCAGGCCGCCGTAGGCAAAGACGTGCTGATCGTCGAAGGCATGGTGCCGACCCGCAGCGCCAGCTACGCCGCGCGGGTCAACCTGCACCTGGCCAAGAGCCTGGATGCGGAAGTGATCCTGGTCTCGGCGCCGGAGAACGAAGTGCTCACCGAGCTCTCTGGCCGGGTGGAATTGCAGGCCCAACTGTTCGGCGGCCCCAAAGACCCGAAAGTATTGGGCGTGATCCTCAACAAAGTGCGCACCGACGAAAGCATGGAGGCATTCTCGGCGCGCCTTAAAGAGCACTCGCCGTTGTTGCGCAGCGGCGATTTCCGCCTGCTTGGCTGCATCCCCTACCAGCCCGAACTCAATGCCCCGCGCACCCGCGATGTGGCCGACCTGATGGGTGCGCAGGTCCTCAACGCCGGTGACTATGAAACCCGGCGCATGACCAAGATCATCATTTGCGCCCGTACCATGCGCAACACCGTAGAGCTGCTCAAGCCCGGCGTCCTGGTGGTTACCCCCGGCGATCGCGACGACATCATCCTCGCCGTCAGCCTGGCCGCGATCAACGGCGTGCCGCTGGCCGGCCTGCTGCTGACCAGCGACACCCTGCCCGACCCGCGCATCATGGATCTGTGCCGCGGCGCCTTCCAGGCCGGGTTACCAGTGCTGTCGGTGAGCACCGGCTCCTACGACACCGCCAACCAGCTCAATAGCCTCAACAAGGAAATCCCCATCGATGACCGTGAGCGCGCGGAGATCATCACCGACTTCGTCGCCAGCCACCTCGACGCACGCTGGCTGCACCAACGGTGTGGCACGCCCAGGGAGATGCGCCTGTCGCCGGCGGTGTTCCGCTACCAGTTGATCCAACGGGCCCAGGCCGCCAACAAGCGCATCGTGTTGCCCGAGGGCAGCGAGCCGCTGACGGTGCAGGCCGCCGCCATCTGCCAGGCCCGAGGCATTGCCCGCTGCGTGCTGTTGGCCAAACCGGCGGATGTCGAAGCGGTCGCCCGTGCCCAGGGTATCGAGCTACCCGAGGGCCTGGAGATTCTTGACCCGGACCTGATTCGCCAGCGCTATGTCGAGCCGATGGTTGCCTTGCGCAAGACCAAGAGCCTCAACGCACCAATGGCCGAGCAACAGCTGGAAGACACAGTGGTGATCGCCACCATGATGCTCGCCCTGGACGAAGTGGACGGCCTGGTCTCCGGCGTCATCCACTCCACCGCCAATACCATTCGCCCGGCCCTGCAACTGATCAAGACCGCGCCGGGCTGCACCCTGGTGTCGTCGGTGTTCTTCATGCTGTTCCCCGAGCAGGTGCTGGTGTACGGCGACTGTGTGATGAACCCACACCCAAGCGCCGCGGAACTGGCGGAAATCGCCTTGCAAAGCGCCGATTCCGCCGCCGCGTTCGGCATCACGCCACGCGTGGCGATGATCAGCTACTCCAGCGGTGATTCGGCCAGCGGCGAAGAAGTGGAAAAAGTCCGCGAAGCCACCCTGCTCGCCCACGAACAGCAAGGCTCGCTGCTGATCGACGGACCGCTGCAATACGACGCCGCCGCCAATGAAAGCGTGGCCCGGCAATTGGCGCCCAATAGCCAGGTGGCGGGCAAGGCCACGGTGTTCGTGTTCCCCGACCTGAACACCGGCAACACCACTTACAAAGCCGTGCAACGCAGCGCCGATTGCGTGAGCCTGGGGCCGATGCTCCAGGGCCTGCGCAAACCGGTCAACGACCTGCCGCGCGGCGCCCAGGTAGACGACATCGTGTACACCATCGCGCTGACTGCGATCCAAGCCGCCAACCGACCTATGGATATCTAAATGCTGGATTTTCTACCTGCCGCCGTACGCGGGGTGATCGCTTCGCTGTTGCTGGCGCTGAACACGATCCTGCTGTGCTCGTTCCTGTTTATTGTCGCGCTGTTCAAGGCACTGCCCTTCGCCAAGCGCTTCAGCGAATGGCTGATGAACCACACCCACGAAGCCTGGGTGACCAACAACAAAGGCTGGATGAACCTGGTGCGCCGCACACGCTGGCACCTAAGCGGCCTTGAAGGCCTGGACTATCAGCATTCGTATCTGGTGACCAGCAACCACCAGAGCTGGGTCGATATCATGGTGCTGCAATACGTGCTCAATCGGCGCATTCGCCCGCTGAAGTTTTTCCTCAAGCAAGAGCTGATCTGGGTGCCGGTGATTGGTCTGGCGTGGTGGGCACTGGGCTTTCCGTTCATGAAGCGCTACACCAAGGCTTATCTTGAGAAGCACCCGGAAAAGAAAGGCAAGGACCTGGAAACCACCCGCAAGACCTGTGCGAAGTTTCGCGACAACCCCGTGGGGATTTTCAACTTTGCCGAAGGCACACGCTTTACGCCGGGCAAGCATGCGCAGCAACAGTCACCGTTTCGCTACCTGCTTAAACCCAAGGCGGGCGGCATTGCGTTTGTGCTGGATGCCATGGGCGAGCAGCTCAAATCATTGGTGAATGTGACCATCCATTACCCTGCCGGGCGCCCAGGCTATTGGGATTTGCTGTGCGGCAATGTGAAGGAGGTGGTGGTGCATTTTGAAGAGGTGCAGATCCCGGCTGAATTCATTGGCAAGAATTATGAGCAGGATGGGGAGTACCGGTTAGCGTTCCAGGGCTGGATCAACCGGTTGTGGGAAGACAAGGATGCGTTGCTGGAGCAGTTGCACAAAGACTTTCCAGCCAGCCGCTGATCAGCATGTGGATGCAATTCAATGTGGGAGCTGGCTTGCCTGCGATAGCGGTGGATCAGCTAAGGATAAATAAACTGACAGTCCGCCATCGCAGGCAAGCCAGCTCCCACATTGACCGAGTCCACATTTGAGAATGTGTAAAAAGCCCGCCACCGATCACTCGGTGGCGGGCTTTTTTGTGCGGCAATAAAGCCTAGATCGCGCCGCGCTGACGCAACAACTCCAGCACTTGCTTGACGCTGTCTTCCAGCGACAAGGCCTGGGTATCGATCACCAGGTCGGCATTCAACGGCACGTCGTACGGGAAGGACTCGCCAGGGATGTTATCCCCACCGGCCGCGTACAAACCTTGCGGATCACGCTCGGCACATACCAGCGGCGACGCCTGCACATAGACGGTCAGCAGGCGATCACTGCCAATCAGCGCCTTGGCCTGTTCACGGCCTTCGGCATCCGGCGCGACAAAAGCCGCAAGGGTCAGCAAACCGGCTTCGTTGAACTGACGCGCCACGTGAGCCGCACGGCGCCAGTTCTCGGTACGCCCGGCACGGTCCTGAGGCAAGCCTTTGTTCAGGTCATGCCGCAGGTTCTGGCCGTCCAGCACGAACACCGCACGCCC
This sequence comes from Pseudomonas sp. W15Feb34, assembly GCF_023127765.1. Lineage (NCBI taxonomy): Bacteria > Pseudomonadati > Pseudomonadota > Gammaproteobacteria > Pseudomonadales > Pseudomonadaceae > Pseudomonas > Pseudomonas sp. W15Feb34. The sequence continues at coordinate 106,828 of NZ_SPKN01000009.1, read as the reverse complement.
CATGTCGAACAGCTTGCGCTCAACCGCATAGGCCAACGTGCTCTTGCCGGCACCCGACAAGCCGCTGAACAACACGGTGGCCGGTTGCTGGCCGAAACGCAGGGCACGTTCTTCAGTGGCCACGTGTGCCAATTTGTCGTGCTGCGCTGCACCGCCCTGGCTGGCCGGTGGCGCGATGATCATGCCCGCGGCCACGGTGCCATTGGTCAGGCGGTCGATGACGATAAAGGCACCGGTGGTGCGATTGCTGTCATAGCCATCCAACGCAATGGCGGCATCAAGGCTGACCTTGACCCGGCCAATTTCGTTGAGCTGCAGCGAACTCGCCGGGCCTTCGGCCAGGGTGTTCACGTCCACGCGATGCACGATGCTGGTGATAGAGCCCGGCACGTAGCTGGTAGCGCGCTTGATGTCGTATTTCTTGCCCGGCAGCATCGGCTCTTCAGCCATCCACACGAGCATGGCGTCGAACGCATCGGTCACTTGCGGCACATTGTCGGCATGCACCAACAGGTCGCCACGGGAGATATCGATCTCGTCTTCCATGGTCAGGGTCACGGCCTGGCCTGGGCCGGCGTGCTCCAGCTCACCTTCGAAGGTGACGATGGATTTGACCCGGCTGCGTTTGCGTGACGGCAGCACCACGACTTCGTCGCCTTTGTGCACGATGCCGCTGGCAAGAGTGCCGGCAAAACCACGGAAGTTCAGGTTCGGGCGGTTGACGTACTGCACCGGGAAACGCAGGTCGGTGTAGTTGCGGTCGTTGGCGATCTCGACGGTCTCGAGGATCTCCATCAGCGACTGGCCGGTGTACCAGGGCGAACGCTCGCTCTTGTTCACCACGTTGTCGCCCTTGAGCGCCGACATCGGCACGAAGGCCAGGGTACTTGGCTTGAACGCGATGCCTTCCGCGAACTTCAGGTAATCGGCCTTGATCGACTCGAATACGCTTTGGTCAAAGCCGTTGATGTCCATCTTGTTGACGGCCACCACGATGTGCTTGATGCCCAGCAACGAGGCGATAAAGCTGTGGCGACGGGTCTGGGTCTGCACGCCATAGCGGGCGTCGATCAGGATAATCGCCAGGTCACAGGTGGACGCACCGGTGGCCATGTTGCGGGTGTACTGCTCATGGCCGGGGGTGTCGGCGATGATGAACTTGCGCTTGGCGGTGGAGAAGTAGCGGTAGGCAACATCGATGGTGATGCCCTGCTCACGCTCGGCCTGCAGGCCGTCGACCAGCAAGGCCAGGTCGATGTCATCGCCGGTGGTGCCGGACTTCTTCGAATCGCGGGTGATGGCTTCCAGGTGATCTTCGTAGATCATCTTGGAGTCGTGCAGCAGGCGCCCGATCAGGGTGCTCTTGCCGTCGTCGACGTTGCCGCAGGTCAGGAAGCGCAACATCTCTTTGCGCTCGTGCTGGCCCAGGTAGGCGAGGATGTCCTCGCTGATCAAATCAGATTGATGCGACATGACAGCCCCTTAGAAATAGCCTTGACGTTTTTTATCTTCCATGGAGCCTGCGCCATCGTGGTCGATGACCCGGCCCTGGCGCTCGGAAGTTCGCGTCAGGAGCATTTCCTGAATGATGTCCGTCAGCGTCTCGGCTTCGGACTCCACCGCGCCCGTCAACGGGTAGCAGCCAAGGGTACGGAAACGGACTTTCTTTTTGACGATGCGGGCTTTGTCTTCGTCGGACAGGTGTTCGAGGATGCGGTCGTCGTCGATCATGATCAACGTGCCGTTCTTCTCGATCACTTCGCGCTCGGCGGCGAAGTACAACGGCACGATCGGGATACCTTCCAGGTAGATGTACTGCCAGATATCCAACTCGGTCCAGTTGGACAACGGGAACACGCGGATCGACTCGCCCTTGTTGACGTTGCCGTTGTAAACGTTCCACAGCTCCGGACGTTGGTTCTTCGGGTCCCAGCGGTGCTTGCTGTCGCGGAACGAGTACACGCGCTCTTTGGCACGAGACTTCTCTTCATCGCGACGGGCGCCGCCGAACGCTGCATCGAAACCATGCTTGTCCAGGGCTTGCTTGAGGCCCTCGGTCTTCATGATATCGGTGTGCTTGGCGCTGCCGTGGGTGAAGGGGTTGATACCCTGCGCCACACCATCCGGGTTGACGTGAGTGATCAGGTCCAGACCAAGCTCTTCGACCATTTTGTCGCGGAACTTGTACATTTCCTGGAATTTCCAGCGCGTGTCGACGTGCATCACTGGGAACGGCAGCTTGCCCGGGAAGAAAGCCTTGCGTGCCAGGTGCAACATCACGGCGGAGTCTTTACCGATCGAGTAGAGCATCACCGGGTTGTCGAACTCGGCGGCGACCTCGCGGATGATGTGGATGCTTTCCGCCTCCAGCTGTTTCAGATGCGTCAGTTTGTCGACCATGGTTACTCACGGAAAAACGATCTTATGGACGGCCAGGCGGGCCGTGTTCGAGCGGGGCATGCTAGCACAGCACCTTCTTCTATTCAGGGCGCCATCTAGATCGAAACGGTATATGAATATACCGACCAGTTTGGCCGCAAATAGACTCAAGTGTGGGAGGGGGCTTGCTCCCGATAGCAGTGTGTCAGTTAGTACATATTTCAATGATCCATCGCCATCGGGAGCAAGCCCCCTCCCACATTCAGTCGCGCTCTAAGGCTCAGATCGGGTTCGGGCAGTCGATAAATAAATGCTCCAGGGCAAAGCGTCGCGCCAGGTAATCGCCCAACGCCTGCACCCCATAGCGCTCGGTGGCGTGATGACCGGCAGCAATGAAGCTGACGTCGTTTTCACGGGCGCTGTGGAAGGTCTGCTCGGATGCCTCGCCGCTCAGGTACAGGTCGACCCCGGCGGCAATCGCCTGGTCGATATAGCCCTGGCCACCTCCGGTGCACCAGCCGACGCGGCGGATCATCTGGCTGCCTTCGACCAACAGCGGTTCGCGCCCCATTGCATCCTGCACACGGCGGGCGAAATCACGCGGTGACAAAGGTTCGGCCAGCGACCCCACCAAGCCGACCACCTTGGGGTTGCTCGGGTCCAACGGGCCTTCGACGGTGATGTCCAGTTGCTTGGCCAGTTGCACGTTATTGCCCACCTCAGGGTGAAGGTCCAATGGCAGGTGATAGGCCAATAGGCTGATGTCGTGCTTGAGCAGGGTTCTCAGGCGGCGCTGCTTCATGCCGGTGATACACGGGCTCTCGCCCTTCCAGAAATAACCATGATGCACCAGCACCAGGTCGGCCCCGGCTTCGACGGCGGCGTCCAGCAGCGCCTGGCTTGCGGTCACACCGCTGACGATGCGCATCACCTGCGGGCGGCCCTCGACCTGCAAGCCATTGGGGCAATAATCGGCAATTTTGGCACTGCCAAGGTAGCGGTCGGCTTCCTCAACGAGGGTGGTAAGAGGGACGGCCATAAAAGACTCCTAAATATCCGGTTCGCAGGCATCGCAGCCTCGTATAATGCGCGACATTATGGGCGCTCGCCCGCCCCCTGCAACCTGTCAGGACTTACTTGATGCTCAAGGCACTGCGTTTTTTTGGATGGCCATTGTTGGCTGGCGTGCTGATCGCGATGCTGATTATTCAGCGTTATCCCCAATGGGTGGGCCTGCCTACCCTGGATGTGAACCTGCAACAAGCACCGCAAACCAACACGGTGGTGCAGGGCCCGGTCACCTATGCCGACGCGGTCACCATTGCGGCCCCTGCGGTGGTCAACCTGTACACCACCAAGGTCATCAACAAACCGGCGCACCCGCTGTTCGAGGACCCGCAGTTTCGCCGCTATTTCGGTGACAACGGCCCCAAGCAGCGCCGCATGGAGTCGAGCCTGGGTTCCGGGGTAATCATGAGCCCCGAAGGCTACATCCTCACCAATAATCACGTGACTACCGGCGCCGACCAGATCGTGGTCGCCCTGCGTGATGGCCGCGAAACCCTGGCCCGTGTGGTGGGCAGCGACCCGGAAACCGACCTCGCAGTACTGAAAATCGATTTGAAGAACCTGCCATCGATCACCCTCGGTCGCTCCGACGGGTTGCGCGTGGGTGATGTAGCACTGGCGATCGGCAACCCGTTCGGCGTGGGCCAGACGGTCACCATGGGCATCATCAGCGCCACCGGGCGCAACCAGTTGGGCCTTAATAGCTACGAAGATTTCATCCAGACCGACGCAGCCATCAACCCGGGCAATTCCGGCGGTGCGTTGGTGGATGCCAATGGCAACCTGACCGGCATCAACACGGCGATTTTCTCCAAGTCCGGCGGCTCCCAAGGCATCGGTTTTGCGATCCCGGTGAAGCTGGCGATGGAAGTGATGAAGTCGATCATCGAACACGGCCAGGTCATTCGCGGCTGGCTGGGCATTGAAGTGCAACCCTTGACCAAGGAACTGGCCGAGTCGTTTGGCCTGACCGGACGCCCAGGCATCGTGGTCGCCGGGATCTTCCGCGATGGCCCGGCACAGAAAGCCGGCCTGGAGTTGGGCGATGTAATCCTCAGCATCGACGGTGCACCGGCCGGTGATGGCCGCAAGTCGATGAACCAGGTAGCGCGGATAAAGCCGACCGACAAGGTGGCGATCCTGGTCATGCGTAACGGCAAGGAGATCAAGCTCTCGGCGGAAATCGGCCTGCGTCCGCCACCGGCGACCGCACCGATAAAAGAAGAGCAGTAGCCGATACGCCCAAGTGCCCGTCCGCGGGCACATGCAAGGCCACTTTTGCGGCGACTCATTCTCATTGGGCATGTTATATTGTTTCAATATCGCTATTGGAACGCTCTATCATGCCGTCTCGAAAGTTTGTGCCCTTGGCCGGCCTGGCCTTGGGTTTGCTGCTCGACCCTGCCTACGCCGAAGAAAACACCCTGGAACTGGACACCATCAGCGTAACCTCCGAGGCGTATGAGTCCGCCACAGGCCCGGTCCAAGGCTATCGCGCCACCCGCTCTGCCAGTGCCACCAAAACGGATACCGCCCTTCGCGACATACCGCAATCGATCAGCGTGATCCCCGCCACGGTGCTCAAGGACCTGGGCAGTACCAGCGTGGAGCGCGCCCTGGAATTTGCCGGCGGCGTATCCAAGCAAAACAACTTCGGTGGCCTGACCCTCTACGAATACAGCGTGCGCGGCTTCACCACGTCTGAGTTCTACCAGGACGGTTTCAGCGCCAACCGCGGTTACCCCAGTACGCCGGACGCGGCAAATATCGAACGCATTGAAGTTCTCAAAGGCCCCGCCGCCAGCTTGTATGGGCGTGGCGATCCTGGCGGCACGGTGAACATCGTCACCAAGAAACCCCAGCCCGAAGCGTTCACCACCTTGCAAACCAGTGGTGGTAGTTGGGACCGCTACCGCACTGCGCTGGATGTGAATACGCCGCTGGACAGCGAGGGACGCGTACTGACGCGGGTGAACCTGGCGGTTGAAGACAAGCACAGTTTCCGCGATCACGTGGACGCTAAACGAGTGTTCGTCGCGCCGTCGTTCAGTTGGCAGTTGACCCCGGACACTCAGTTGCTGGTCGAAAGCGAATTCGTGCGCCACAGCTCCACCTTCGACCGGGGCATCGTCGCCGATACTGGCATGTCCCATTCCACCTTTCTCGGCGAGCCCAACGACGGCAATATCCGCAACCACAACAACCGCATCCAGGCCGCGCTGGAACACCACCTCAACGACGCCTGGAAGCTGCGCCTGGCCAGCCACTACAAGCAGGGCAGCCTGTGGGGCGATGCGTCGGAAAGCCGTGCATTGAAAGGGGATGGCCACACCCTCAGCCGTCGCTACCGTGAACGCTCCACCGGTTGGCATGACAGCATCACCCAGTTGGAACTGCGCGGCCTGTTCGATATCGGCAGCTGGCAGCATGAACTGCTGATCGGCACCGAATACGAGGATTACCGTAAAAAGGAACGCGTGACGGCGATTGGCGGCGACTACCTTATCGACATCTATAAACCGGTCTACGGCCAGGCCAAACCCAATGGCGCACGCTCCGGCACCGACTTCTTCGAACAGACCAAAAGCCACGCGCTGAACCTGCAAGACCAGATCATCTTCACCGACCGTCTGCGGGGCATGATCGGTGCGCGCTTCGAGCACTTCGAACAGAGCACCGACAACTTCGCCCGCAACCACGCCAAGAGCCGCCAGACTCACGACGCCCTGACCCAACGCGCCGGTCTGCTCTATCAGCTCACACCACAAGTCGGGGTATTTGCCAACGCATCCACCTCGTTCAAGCCAAACAGCGGCCTGGATGCCGGCGGCAAATCCTTCAAGCCAGAAGAAGGCGTGGGCTATGAGGTGGGTATCAAGAGCGAGCTGTTTGACGAGCGCCTCAGCGCGACGCTCGCGGCCTTCCATATCGAAAAGGAAAACGTCCTCACCCTGGACCCGGCAACCAACACCGACCGCGCCATTGGCAAGGCGCGCAGCCAGGGGTTTGACCTGCAGGTGACCGGGCAAGTGACCGACGCCATACGCGTGATTGGCGCACTGGCCTATATCGACGCCGAAGTGACCAAGGGCGACAAAGCCATCCCCACGGGCAGTCGCATTCTCGGGGTCGCCAAGCGCAGCGGCAGTCTGTTGGGCGTTTATGAATTCCAGGATGGGGCGTTGCGCGGCTCAGACCTGGGGGCGGCGTTTACTTATGTGGGTGACCGTTCCGGTGAGGCGGGCACAGGCTTCGAACTGCCGGCCTACCACACCGTGGATTTACTGGCCCACTACAAGGCCACGAAGAATGTCACCGTGGGGCTGAACCTGAATAACCTGTTCGATGAGAAGTACTACGAGCGCTCCTACAGCCGCTATTGGACCAACCCCGGTGAACCGCGCAACCTCACCGTCAGCCTGACCCTCAATCTCTGACGAGCATGGAACTGAATGTGGGAGGGGGCTTGCTCCCGATAGCAGAGTATCAGGCAGTATATCTGTCACTGATCCACCGCCATCGGGAGCAAGCCCCCTCCCACATTTGAGTCACCGCAAGGCTTGACTACAAGGCAACGGGCGCTCGTTCGCACAGGGTATTGAGCGCCGCCGCCCATTGCGGGTCATCATTCAAGCACGGCACCAACACCAACTCCTCGCCCCCCGCCTCGCGGAACTGCTCCCGCCCGCGATCACCAATTTCTTCCAGGGTCTCGATGCAGTCGGCGACAAACGCCGGGCACATCACGAGCAGCTTCTTCACGCCCTGCTGGGCCAGCGCCTCCAGGCGGGCCTCGGTGTAGGGCTCGATCCACTTGGCCCGGCCAAGGCGCGATTGAAACGCCACCGACCACTTGCCATCGGGCAAACCGGCACGCGCGGCAAAATCCCGGGCGACGCTGAAGCATTGGGCGCGATAGCAGGTGGCGAGCACCTCTGGCGATGCGTTCTTGCAGCAGTCGGCATCCTTGAAGCAATGCCCGCCGGTAGGGTCGAGCTTTTTCAGATGGCGCTCGGGCAGGCCATGGAAACTGAGCAGCAAGTGATCGAAATCCTGCTCCAGGTAAGTGCGTGCGCTGGTTACCAGAGCATCGAGGTACTCGGGTTGGTCGTAAAAAGGCTGCAGGATCGAAAACTGGATAGCGAGTTTCTTGTCGCGCACCACGCGTCTGGCTTCTTCTATCACCGTGGTCACGGTGCTGTCGGCAAATTGCGGATACAGCGGCGCCAGTGTCACCTTGCCGATACCCTGGGCGGCCAACCGTGTCAGGGTGATTTCCAGCGACGGCTCGCCATAACGCATTGCCAGTTCCACAGGGCCCTGGGTCCACTGCGCCGTCATCTGCTGTTGCAGACGACGGCTCAAGACCACCAACGGCGAGCCCTCATCCCACCAGATCGACGCATAAGCATGGGCAGACTGCTCAGGGCGCTTGATCAGGATCAGCGACACCAGCAAACGCCGCACCGGCCATGGCAGGTCGATCACATAAGGGTCCATCAGGAACTGATTGAGGTAGCTGCGCACATCAGCCACCGAAGTGGACTTTGGCGAACCCAGGTTGACCAGTAACAACGCGTGATCGGTCATGCAACATCCTATCTTTAGAGGCGGCTGGACAGGTCGTCCAGAGCCGCACGCAACTCAGTGAACTGGAAAGTGAAACCCGCCGCCAGCAGCCGTTCAGGCAAGGCCTTCTGCCCGCCCAGCAACAAACCAGACAATTCGCCCAGGCCAACCTTCAGTGCAAACGCCGGCATCGGCATGAACGCCGGGCGGTGCAACACCTGGCCGAGGGTCTTGGCAAACTCGCGATTACGCACCGGGTGTGGCGCGCAGGCATTATAAGGACCGCTGGCGTCAGTCTTGTGCAGAAGAAAATCAATCAGGGCGATTTGATCCTTGATATGCACCCATGGCATCCACTGCCGACCGTTACCGATCGGCCCGCCCAGCGCCAGTTTGAAGGGCAGCAACAGGCGCGACAAAAAGCCGCCCTGCGCCGACAGCACCAGGCCGGTGCGCACCAGCACCACGCGAACGCCCAGGGCTTCGGCACGTTGGGCGGTTTCTTCCCAGGCAATACACAACTGGCTGGGAAAATCGTCCAGCACTGGCCCGCTGGCTTCGGTCAATTCGCGCTCGCCGCCGTCGCCATACCAGCCCACTGCGGAGCCGGAGATCAGTACCGCCGGTTTCTGCTCCAGGCTGTCGATCCAGGCCAGCAGGGTTTCGGTGAGGTTGATGCGGCTGCTCCACAGCAATGCCTTGCGCTTGTGGGTCCAGGGCCGGTCAGCGATGGGTGCACCCGCAAGGTTGACCACCGCGTCCACCGCGCCAATCACCTCTTGCAGGCGAGCCACCCCAAGCACCTGTGCGCCGCAGACCCTGGCGACCGTTTCCGGTTGCCGGCTCCACACCGTCAGGCGATGACCCTGGGCGAGCCAGTGTTGGCAAAGTTGACGGCCAATCAGGCCGGTACCGCCGGTCAGCAAAATATGCATGGGACTCTCCTCATGTAACGTTCGCCGCCGCTCACTGGTCTATTTTATAAGCAGGGATCAATTTGATAATCGAGCGTGACGCGCGTTCAAGCCTGAGCTTAACCATAGGTCACGCCACACAATCAGGCACGCCAAAACTTATACCAAAAAACAATATTGTACAGCTATTGGTGTCGGCGTAGTCTGTACCCAACGGTAAAACGAGGCCTCCCATGACTGTCCCCATCGCGATCATCGGCACCGGCATAGCCGGTCTCTCCGCCGCCCGAGCGTTAAAAGACGCGGGCCACACCGTACAACTCTTCGATAAAAGCCGCGGCAGCGGTGGCCGCATGTCCAGCAAGCGCAGCGATGCCGGCGCGCTGGACATGGGCGCGCAATACTTCACCGCCCGCGACCGGCGCTTCGTCAACGAAGTGCAGCGCTGGCAAAGCAATGGCTGGGCCGAACAGTGGAAGCCCCAGCTGTACAACTTCAAGTCCGGCCAACTGACGCCTTCCCCCGATGAACAGATCCGCTGGGTCGGTACACCGCGCATGAGCGCGATCACCCGCGCACTGCTCGATGACCTGCCGGTGGAGTTCGGTTGCCGCATCACCGAGGTGTTCCAGGGCACACAGCACTGGAACCTGCTCGACGCCGACGGTGAGAGTCACGGCCCCTTCAGCCATGTGATCATCGCCACACCGGCCCCTCAGGCCACTGCCCTGCTGGCCGCTGCCCCCAAGCTGGCAAGTGCCGCCGCCGGGGTGAAAATGGACCCGACCTGGGCCATTGCGCTGGCCTTCGACAAGCCCCTGGATACACCGATGGAGGGCTGCTTCGTGCAAGACAGCCCCCTTGACTGGCTGGCGCGCAACCGCAGCAAACCCGGGCGCGACACCACCCTCGACACCTGGGTGCTGCACGCCACCAGCGCCTGGAGCAAGGCGCACCTGGACCTGCCCAAGGAAGCGGTAATCGAGCACTTGCACGGCGCCTTCGCCGAACTGCTGCACAGCGCCATGCCCGCGCCGTCATTCAGCCTGGCACACCGCTGGCTCTACGCTCGCCCGTCGGGCAGCCATGAGTTCGGCGTACTGGCCGATGCCGACCTGGGCCTGTTCGTCTGCGGCGACTGGTGCCTTTCGGGCCGGGTGGAAGGCGCCTGGCTCAGTGGCCAGGAAGCGGCACGACGCTTGATCGCACACCTGCAATGAACCGCCTCAACCCCAGCAAGCTGCTGCTGTCGAAATGGACGGCAGCACAGCCACGCAACAAGGAAAAACACTTTTTGGTCACCGAGTTGTTTCGTGATGACGAAGGCACGGTGCTGGAAATCGAGCTGCAAGCGGTGCTGACCCACCGTGCCGAACGCCTGCCATGGCAGACCCTGCAAAACGCCGAGTGCTGGAAAATCGGCTGGAAGTAACGCTGCAAAAAACCTATACAAACTATTTGACTTGTACAACATCGAATCTATGATGAGACGTAGTTGTACAAACTTTATAAGTTGTACAGGATTATTGCAGAGGTTTTGGGTATGTCGAGTAGTACAAAACCGAAGATCGCCATCAGCGCCTGCCTCCTTGGCGAAAACGTGCGCTTTAACGGTGGGCATAAACAGTCGCTGCTGTGCACCCAGACACTCAGCGACTACTTCGACTTCGTGCCGTTGTGCCCGGAAGTTGCCATCGGCATGGGCATCCCCCGCGAGCCAATCCGGCTGGTAGGCGACCCTGCGCAGCCGCAAGCCGTTGGCACGGTAAACCGTGAACTCAACGTCACGCAGCCACTGCACGACTACGGCCAGCAAATGGCCCAGGCACACCCAGACCTGTGCGGTTATATCTTCATGCAGAAGTCGCCATCGTGCGGCCTGGAGCGGGTCAAGGTGTACCGCGCCAACGGCACGCCCGTTGACGGTGGCGGCCGCGGCATTTACGCCCAGGCGTTTTGTGCGCGTCACCCTAACCTGCCGGTAGAAGAAGACGGCCGGCTGAACGACCCTGTGTTGCGGGAAAACTTCCTGACCCGCGTATTCGTGTATGCCAGCTGGCAACAACTGCTGGCCGAGGGGCTCACCCGCCACGGCTTGCTGACGTTTCACTCGCGCTACAAGTACCTGCTGATGGCCCACAGCCCGGCGCATTACAAAAGCCTGGGCCATTTGCTCGGCAGCATGGGCAAGGACGTCGATCTCCAGGCTCTGGCCCACGGCTACTTCGGCGAGCTGATGACGGGCCTGAAGAAGTGCGCCACCCGCGGCACGCACAGCAATGTGCTGCAACACATCAGCGGCTACCTCAAGCAGGTCATCAGCGCCGATGACAAACAGGAAATGCAAACCGTGATCGGCCAGTACCGTCAAGGCATCGTGCCGCTGGTAGTGCCACTCACCCTGCTCAAGCATCACTTTCGCCAACATCCGGACCGTTACATCGCGCAGCAGGCCTACCTGCAACCGCACCCGGAAAACCTCAGCCTGCGTAATGCGATATAACCCATGAAAGCTGCCCTGCTTGACGAACCCGGCGAAGACATTGCCCTGGCCATTGAAAACGGCTGGTTGCCAATCCGCGAAGTGGCGCGCCAGACCGGCGTCAACGCCGTGACCCTGCGCGCCTGGGAGCGCCGCTACGGCCTAATCGTGCCCCAGCGCACGCCCAAGGGGCACCGGCTGTTCAGTGCCGAACATGTACAACGCATCCACGCCATCCTCACCTGGCTCAATCGAGGCGTGCCGGTCAGTCAGGTCAAAGGCTTGATCGACTCAGCCCAGGCCAGCCCCGCGCCCATGGAAAACGAGTGGCACGCCCTGCGCCAGCATTTGGTGGATGCCATCAGCGAACTGGCCGAACGCCGGGTCGATGACGCCTTCAACCAGGCCATGGCGCTCTACCCGCCACGCACCTTGTGCGAGCAATTGATGCTGCCGCTGCTCAAGGAGCTGGAACAACGGTGGCAGGGCCAGTTCGGCGCGCAGATGGAGCGGGCGTTTTTCCTGTCGTGGCTGCGCAGCAAGTTCGGCGCGCGGATTTATCACAACAATCGCCAACTCCACGGCGCGCCGCTGCTGCTGGTCAACCATTCCGACTTACCGCTGGAACCGCACCTGTGGCTCAGCGCCTGGCTGGCGAGCAGCGCCGACTGCCCGGTGGAAGTATTCGATTGGCCGCTGCCTGCCGGCGAACTGGCCCTGGCGGTGGAACACCTGCAACCACGCGCCGTGCTGTTGTATTCGAGCAAGACCCTCCATTTGTCGACACTGACAAAACTATTGGGCGACGTCAGTTGCCCAATAGTGATTGCCGGCCCGACGGTGCGCATTCACAACGCCGAGTTGTCCGTACTCACCCGCGACATCCCTGAGTTGTTCATGGCGCAAGACCCGTTGTCGGCCCACCAATTATTGATCCAGCGTGGAATCGTCTAAATGCATCTGATCTGGCTGCGCACCGACTTGCGCCTGCACGACAACACGGCCCTTGCTGCTGCGTGCCAGCGTGGCCCCGTCGCGGCCATTTACCTGATCACTCCCCAGCAGTGGCTGGCCCACGATGACGCGCCGTGCAAAATAGATTTCTGGCTGCGCAACCTGCAGCACTTGAGCCAGGCGCTGGGCGAACTGAACATCCCTTTATTGATCCGCTACGCCGCGACCTGGGACCAGGCGCCCGCTGCACTGAGCGAACTGTGCCGGGAACTGTCGGTGGAGTCTGTGCACGTCAACGAGGAATACGGCATCCACGAGAGCCAGCGTGATGCTGGCGTGGCAGAGACGCTGCAAACGCAGGGAATCACGTTTCACAGCTACCTGGACCAACTGTTTTTCCAACCCGGTAGCGTACTGACCAAGACCGGTACCTATTTCCAAGTGTTCAGCCAGTTTCGCAAGGTTTGCTACAACCGCCTGCACAGCGCCCTGCCGCGCCAGGTGGCAACGCCGAAAGCTCAGGCCAGGCTCGACGTGAAAAGCGATCCGGTGCCGACCACGGTCGACGGTTTCGAGTCGCCCAGCGAAACCTTGCGCGCCCTGTGGCCAGCCGGTGAAGACGAGGCGCGCCGCCGCCTCGACGCCTTCACCGACGAGCAGATCAGCTATTACAAGGACGAGCGCGACTTCCCAGCCAAACCCGGTACCAGCCAGCTTTCGGCCTACCTCGCCGCCGGTGTGGTTTCGCCGCGCCAGTGCCTGCACGCTGCGCTGCAAACCAATCAGGGCGAGTTCGAAAGCGGCGACATCGGCGCCATCACCTGGATCAACGAGCTGCTATGGCGCGAGTTCTATAAACACATTCTGGTCGGCTACCCACGGGTGTCCCGCCACCGCGCCTTTCGCCCGGAAACCGAAGCGCTGGCCTGGCGCAATGCCCCCGAAGACCTCGCGGCCTGGCAACAGGCGCGCACGGGCTTGCCGATCATCGACGCGGCCATGCGCCAATTGCTGGAAACCGGCTGGATGCACAACCGCCTGCGCATGGTGGTGGCGATGTTCCTGACCAAGAACCTGCTGATCGACTGGCGCGAAGGCGAGCGCTTTTTTATGCGCCACCTGATCGACGGCGACCTGGCGGCCAATAATGGCGGTTGGCAGTGGAGCTCATCGACCGGTACCGACTCGGCACCGTATTTCCGGATTTTCAGCCCGTTGAGCCAATCGGAGAAATTCGACGGCGACGGCATTTTCATCAAGCGCTGGCTGCCGGAACTGGCCACGCTGAATAAAAAAGAAGTGCATCACCCGGCAGCGGCTGGCGGTTTGTTTGGCGTGGCGGATTACCCCTGCGCCATCGTCGACCTCAAAGCCTCTCGGGAACGCGCATTGGCTGCCTTTCGCCGCCTGCCTTCACGTCAGGAGATGGCCGATCATGAGTGACTTCCTGCGCCGCTTCGCCGAAGCCTTCACTACGCTGGACAAGCACAACCTGCACCTGCTTGGCAGTTTGTACAGTGATGACATTGTATTTGCCGACCCGCTGCATGAAGTCCATGGGCTGCCCGAACTGCAGCGTTATTTCGCTCAGCTATACAGCAACGTCAGCCAACTGGATTTCGAGTTTCAGGGTATCGACCAGACGGCCGAAGGCGAAGGCTACCTGCGCTGGATCATGAGTTTTCGTCATCCGCGCCTGGCCGCAGGCAAGATGATCCGGGTAGAGGGCTGTTCCCACTTGATGTGGCGCGACAAGGTCTACCGGCATCGCGATTACTTCGATGCGGGCGCACTGCTTTATGAACATGTGCCGATTCTCGGCCGCGTCATCAGTTGGCTGAAAAGGAGAATGGGATGAGCCTTGCATCGCCCCGCCGTTATTGGCTAACCGGCGCCAGCAGTGGCATCGGCGCCGCATTGGCCGTAGAGCTGCTCAACAGTGGCGCCCATGTGGCCCTTAGTTCCCGCACCAAAGGCCCGCTGGAAGCACTCGCCCACCGTTATCCGGGGCAAGTGCTGGTGGTGGCCGGCGACCTGACCGACAGCCAGACCGTGCGCGAGATCGGTGAACACATCGCCCAGGTCTGGGGTGAGTTGGACACGGTGATCCTCAATGCCGGCACCTGTGAATATGTCGACGCCCGGCAATTTGACGCTTCGATCATCGAACATGTGGTGCGTACCAATCTGTTGGCCAGCAGTTATTGCATCGAGGCCGCGCTGCCGCTGTTGCGCGCCGGGCGTACCCCGCACCTGGTGGGCGTGGCCAGCGCCGTGACTTACCTGCCGATGCCACGCGCCGAAGCCTATGGCGCATCCAAGGCCGGCCTGCGTTACCTGTTCGAGTCCCTGCGCATCAGCCTGTCACCGGAAAACATCGACGTCACCGTGATCAGCCCAGGCTTTGTTGACACACCGCTGACCGAACGCAATGACTTCCCGATGCCCCTGAGCTGGTCCGCCGACAAGGCGGCGCGGCACATCTTTGCGAAACTGGAGAAACGCCCGCTGGAAATTGCCTTCCCGGCCATGTTCATTGCCACCCTGTGGCCGCTGTCGAAGTTGCCTAACCGCGCGCAATTGATCATCGGCAAGCGCATGTTGCGCAGCCCGCCACCGAAAAAGGACATTCCGTGAAGATCGCCATTGTCGGCAGCGGTATCGCCGGGCTGACCAGCGCCTACCTGCTCAGCCGCCGCCACGACATCACGGTGTTCGAAGCGGGCGACCGCATCGGCGGGCACACGCACACAGTCCACGTTACCGTAGAGGGCGAACGCTATGCCGTGGACACCGGCTTTATTGTGTTCAACGACTGGACCTACCCCAACTTCATCCAGTTGCTGGGCCAGATCGGCGTGACGTTCAAACCCACCGAAATGAGCTTTTCGGTGTGTGACCAAAGCAGCGGGTTCGAGTACAACGGCAACAACCTCAACAGCTTGTTTGCCCAACGCCGCAATATTCTGTCGCCCGGGTTCTGGGGCATGTTGCGCGATATCCTGCGCTTCAACCGCCAGGCGCCTTTGGACCTGCAAGAGCAGCGTATCAGTGCCGAGATGACCCTCGGTGACTACCTCGCAGCCGGCGGTTACGGCCAAAGGTTTATCCGCCACTACATCGTGCCAATGGGGGCTGCGATATGGTCAATGTCCCTTTCGGACATGCTCGGTTTCCCACTGCAATTCTTCGTGCGCTTCTTCAAGAACCACGGCTTGTTGTCGGTCAACAACCGGCCGCAATGGTGCGTGATCGAAGGCGGTTCAAGCAGCTACATCGAACCGCTGACCCGCAGTTTTCGCGAGCGTGTGCGCCTCGGTTGCCCTGTGCATAAAGTGCAACGCACCGACAATGGCGTGGTTATCCACAGCCCGTACGGCAGCGAAACCTTCGACCGGGTGGTATTGGCCTGCCACAGTGATCAGGCCCTGGCATTGCTTGACGACCCGAGCCAGGCCGAACAAGAGATCCTCGGCGCCCTACCCTACGCCGACAACGACGTAGTGCTGCACACCGACACGCGCTTGCTGCCTGACCGCGAGCTGGCCTGGGCCAGTTGGAATTACCGGCTGACCGGCCACTCGCAGAATCAGGCCGCCGTCACCTACGACATGAACATCCTGCAGGGCATCGACAGCGACACCACGTTTTGTGTCAGCCTCAACCAGACGCAAGTGATCAACCCGTTGAAGATCCTCGCGCGCTACACCTACGCCCATCCGCAGTACAGCCTGGCCGCCGTGGCCGCTCAAGCACGCTGGGAAGAATTGCACGGCACCCGCAACACCTTCTACTGCGGCGCGTACTGGGCCAACGGCTTCCACGAAGACGGCGTGGTCAGTGCCCTGCGCGTGGCCCAGGCGTTCGGGGAAAGCCTGTGAACAGCGCCCTGTATAGCGGCTGGATCGCCCATCGCCGGTTTACGCCCAGGGCCCACGCTTTTCGCTACCGCATCGGCCTGCTGTATCTGGACCTCAGCGAACAGGATGCGGTGCTCGGGCTTTCACCCCTGGCCGGCACTGGTCGCCTGGCGCCTTTCGGCTTTCGCCAGCAGGATTACCTGCGTGAACTCACGCGCCACGGCATGAGCTTGAGCGATGCCGTGCGCCACGAAGTCGGCAAAGCTCTGGGGCGTACACCCCAGGGCGCTATCTGCCTGCTGACCCAGGCCCGCAGTTGGGGCCTGGCGTTTAACCCGGTGAGTTTCTTCTACTGCTTCGAGGCCGACGGGCAGTTGGCCGCGATTCTGTGTGAAGTGACCAACACGCCATGGCGCGAGCGCTATCACTACGTGCTGCCGGCCCAGCCCCTCGACGCCGATGAGCATCAGCACTTCGCCGTGGCCAAGGGGTTCCATGTGTCGCCCTTCTTACCGCGCGACCTGGAATATCGCATGAGTTTCAGCCCTCCATCTGCCCGGCTCGGCGTGCACATGGCCGACTGGCAGGGCACGCAAAAGGTTTTCGACGCCACCTTGAGCCTGGAAAAACACTCACTCAGCCGCGCAAGCCTGCATCAATATTTGTGGCGTTTCCCCTGGATGACCGCCAAGACCTGCCTGGCAATCTACTGGCAAGCCTTGCGCCTGCTGCTCAAGCGCACACCGATTTTTTCCCACCGGGCCGCCGATGGCGCCTCTCGCACCGCAGTCGGGTACACCAAGGATCGCCGCCATGAAACACCCTAGTTTATCGGTCAAGGCTAACCGCCTGAACGTCAATGGCATGACCGCTGCGCTGTTGCGCAAGGCGGTGCTGCGCCAGCTCAGCCAACTGCGTCACGGCCAGTTGGTGGTGATCGAAGACGGCGAGCGACAAGTGTTCGGCGCGCGGGAAGCGCACCTGTTAGGCGAAATTCAGATTCTCGACTCGGCGGTATGGGGCCTGGTGGCCGCCAATGGTTCGATCGGCGCCGGCGAGGCGTTTATCCATGGTTACTGGACCAGTCCCGACCTCACCGCCGTGGTCCGGGTGATGGTCAGCAACCTGGAAGTGCTCGACGCCATGGAAGGTGGCCTGGCACGCATGGCCCGCCCGTTCACCCAAGGCCTGCACTGGCTCAACCGCAACACACGCAAGGGCTCGCAGAAAAACATCGCCGCCCATTACGACCTGGGCAACGACCTGTTCGAAGAGTTTCTCGACCCGACCATGATGTACTCGGCGGGGCAGTTTTTGACACCCGATGACAGCCTGGAACAAGCGCAACTGAACAAGCTGGAGCGCATCTGCCAGAAACTGGCGCTCAAGCCCAGCGACCATCTGCTGGAAATCGGCACCGGCTGGGGCAGCATGGCGTTGTATGCGGCGCAGCATTACGGCTGCAAGGTCACCACCACGACCCTGTCCAAGGAGCAATTCGCCTACACCGAAAAACGCATCCAGACGCAGGGCCTGCAAGATCAAGTGACCTTGCTGCTCAGCGATTACCGCGACCTCACCGGCGAGTATGACAAGCTGGTGTCGATCGAGATGATCGAAGCGGTGGGCCATCGGTTCCTGCCGACCTATTTCAAACAATGTGCGCACTTGCTCAAGCCCAACGGCCTGATGCTGCTGCAAGCCATCACCATTCGCGAACAGCGCTTTGAGCAGGCCAAGCGCAGCGTCGACTTCATCCAGCGCTACATTTTCCCCGGTGGCGCCCTGCCCTGTGTACAGAACATGCTGCACATCGTCAGCCGCGACACCGACATGAACCTGCTGCACATGGAGGACTTCGGCCTGCACTACGCCCGTACCCTGCGCCTGTGGCATGAAAACTTCCGCCGCGCCCATGGCCGTCTCATGGAATTGGGCTACGACGAATATTTCCTGCGTTTGTGGGAGTTCTACCTGTGCTATTGCGAAGGCGGGTTTATGGAACGCACCATTGGTACCGCACAACTGCTGCTGGCCAAACCCGCGGCGATCAACCCGCCATTGCTTGGGCGCTTCAGTGCTTAAAACCCTGGCCAATGCCGCGCTGTTCCAATGCGGCTGGTTTGCCTGCGTACTCGGCGGCGACAGCCCATGGCTGCTGGTGGGTTTGGCGGCACTGGGCGTGCATCTGCTGTGGATAAGTTCGCCGGCGGATGACGGCATGCTCGTGCTCAACGTGACACTGGCGGGCACACTGCTGGACACGCTGTTGCGCACCCTGGGCGTTTTCCACTTCAGCGAGCCTGGGCCGTTGATTCCATTCTGGTTGATCGTACTGTGGGCACTGCTGGCCACGACCCTGCGCCATTGCCTGGCCTGGAGTGCACGGCCCTGGTGGCTGGCCGGCCTGTTGGGCGCAGTGGGTGGGCCTTTGTCTTATTACGCCGGCAGCCAATTGGCCGGTGTGGGTTTTGGCTACGGCACGGCAGCCACTCTGACCGGTCTGGCGTTGTTATGGGCCATGCTGTTCCCCTTGCTGCACGGGCTCGCGCGCAAGCTAGAACACTGACGCTTGTCCGAGCATTCATACACGTTTAACGCACTTGCCTTACACTGCGCGGCTATGACCAACATCCCCCATATCCAAATCACTAAACCGGCCGTCACCTGCTCGACGTGCGCGGCCTGCTGCTGTCAGCTGGAAGTCATGCTGATCACCGACACCGGCGTGCCGCAGCGCTTTATCGATACCGATGAGTGGGGCGGCGAAGTGATGCTGCGCCTGGACGACGGCTGGTGCGCGGCACTGGATCGAGACACGATGATGTGCACGATCTATGCGCTTCGACCGCTGATTTGCCGGGAGTTCGAGATGGGAGCGCCGGAGTGTCTTGAAGAGCGAGAAGGCATCGCGACGGTCTACCGCTGATCCTGCAATGAGCAAAGATCTAAATGTGGAAGCGGGCTTGCTCGCGAAGGCGGTGGGTCAGTCTATGCATGTGCTAGCTGATACACCGCTTTCGCGAGCAAGCCCGCTCCCACAGGGGGGGCTTCGTTGTTGTTGAATTACAACGGCATGGTGTAGTGCAACGAGTAGCTCTCTACCCCATCGTTATTGCTGCTGATGCCGGCGTTGGAATAGTGCGTGGCGCGAATACCCACTTCATGCCCACCGGTAAACCGCAGGCCGAAACCCAGGCGGTCTTCGAACTGAAAGGCTTGGCCGATGTTGTTGTCTTCCAGCCGAGTGCGGGAGAACACCGCCACGCCGATACCGGCTTCGATGTAGGGCTTGACTGACTGGCCGGCAAACTCATACACAAACACCGGCGAGAACGACAGGCTGCTGGCACCTGCACGGTCATCACCTTCCCAATACGTGTAGGCGCCGCTCCAGTAGCCGGTCAGACGGCCAACATCGCTTTGCATCCAGCTTTTATCCCAATCCGAAGTCAGGCCCAGTCGATAGGTCAACGTCGAATCACTGGTACTCCCCAACCCGAACTCCAGGCCGGCGGCCTGGGCTGAAACAGAGTGTCCCAACACAGCGGCCGCAATCGCAGCCAAACAGAACAAGCGCTTCATAAGAAACATCCTTCCAAACGAAGTTATATAGTTTTAAACAGGCTAACTGGCTATAGAAGCTGACGTAGAGCCGGAAGTTCAGCTTTTATCAGCACCATTTCACGAAATTTTCACGAGCCAAAGCTTCGCACAACTCCGGGATGTTTCCAAAGTGTCGGTAGGATATTTCTTAGGTGGGTCAGATCGCCGCTGGTCCAGAACTGTGCAGTGTCGGGATTGCCAGCTGCCAGCAGGTCGCGCCCATCCAGCAAGCGCTTGAGCTGGCGCGCCACGGCGGCGCCGGTGTCGATCAGGATAATGCTGGGGGGCAGCATCTGCGCCAGGAGCGGCTTGAGGAAGGGATAGTGGGTGCAACCCAGGATGATGGTGTCGCAACCGGCGCTGAGCAGTGGCTCGATATAGCCCTGCAACAGTATGTGCAAAGCCGGGCTGTTCAGGTCGCCGGCTTCAATCAGCTCCACCAGGCCCGGACAGGGTTGGGTCACCACTCGTACATCAGTGGCGAAGCGGTCGAGCAAGGCCGCGAATTTGGCGCTTTGCAGCGTGCCGGTGGTGGCGAGCACACCCACCACGCCGCTGCGGGTAGCGGCAGCAGCGGGCTTGACCGCAGGCTCCATGCCGACCAAGAGCCAATCTGGGTAGTCCTGGCGCAAATCGGCAACGGCGGCGACCGTTGCGGTGTTACACGCGATCACAAATGCCTTGGCACCGCGCTCGCGGAAAAACTCGGCGACGGTTCGAGAACGCTCAAGGATGAAAGTGGGCGTTTTCTCTCCATAGGGGATATGCCCGCAGTCGGCCACATACAGCAGCGATTCATGGGGCAATAACTGCTGGATTTCCTCCAGCACCGTCAGGCCGCCGACGCCGGAGTCGAACACACCGATGGGCGCGCCCTTAACCATGCCGGGTTCCACACACGCTGCAACCCGGGTCGCGCTTGACGCGCAATTCGCGAAAACGCGTGGTCAAGGCGTCGATCAGCAACAGGCGACCCACCAGCGGCTCACCGAAACCTGCCAACAGCTTCAAGGCTTCCAGCGCTTGCAGGCTACCGACCAGCCCCACCAACGGCCCGACCACACCGGCTTCGCTGCAGGTCAGTTCGGTGTCGCTGCCGTGCCCGTATAAACAGTGATAGCACGGGCTGTCGGCGCGACGCGGGTCGAACACCGACAATTGCCCCTCAAGGCGAATGGCCGCGCCACTGATCAATGGCTTGCCCGCCACGACGCAGGCCGCATTCACCGCTTCGCGGGTAGAGAAGTTGTCGCTGCAATCGAGCACCACATCCACCGCGCCGATTGCAGAGACCAGCGAATCAGCATCCAGCGCCACGCGATGGGCGGTCAGGGTGATTTCAGGGTTGAGCGCGTTCAGGCGACGCATGGCCGAATCAACCTTGGTCTGCCCTACGCTGTGGGTGTCATGGATGATCTGGCGTTGCAGGTTGGTCAAATCGACCGTGTCAAAATCCGCCAGGTGCAGCTCACCTACACCGGCAGCGGCGAGGTAGAGCGCAACCGGAGCGCCCAGGCCACCGAGGCCGACGATCAACGCGCGGCTCTGTTTCAGGCGCAACTGCCCTTCGATGTCGACATGCTGCAACAGAATCTGCCGGCTATAACGCAACAGCTCCTGATCGGTCAGCACGGTCGGTGCCCCAGGGTGATACGTTCGTGACCGCCAAGATCGATACGACTGTGTACGCCTTCAAAACCCTGGCTCAACAACAAGTCACGCACAGCCAAGGCCTGGTCGTAGCCGTGCTCAAGCAACAGCCAGCCGCCAGCATTCAGATAGGCAGGTGATTCATTGATGATCAGGCGCAAATCGTCCAGGCCATCAGGCCCGGCCACCAGGGCGCTCGCCGGCTCAAACCGTACATCCCCCGCCACCAGGTGCGGATCGTTGTCGGCAATGTAGGGCGGGTTGCTGATGATCAAGTCAAAGCGATCGCCTTGCAGGGCGCTGAACCAATGGCTGTTCAGCACCGTCGCGTTATTGAGGTGCAGACGCTGGCGGTTGCGCTCGGCCAGGGCCACCGCTTCGAGCACGCGATCAACGGCGGTGACTTGCCAGGCCGGGCGTTCGCTGGCCAACGCCAAGGCAATGGCGCCACTGCCGGTGCCCAGGTCCAGGACTTTGGCCGGGGTAGCAGGCAGCAGTTCTAGAGCGGCTTCCACCAGCAATTCGGTTTCCGGACGCGGAATCAGCGTGTGCGGCGCGACTTCCAGATCCAGCTTCCAGAAGCCTTGCTGGCCGAGGATATAGGCCACCGGCTCGCCGCTGCGGCGGCGCTGCAGGTAGTCGGCAAAGGTCAGGGCGTCTTCGCTGCTGACGATCTTTTCCGGCCAGGTGTGCAGGTAGCTGCGGGACTTGCCCAGGGCGGCGGCCAGCAGCAGTTCCACATCCAGGCGCGCGGTGGGCGAATCGGGCAGGTCGGCCGCGCGCAGCAGGCTGGCTATGATGGTCATTTATTCACCTATCGCGGCCAGTTGATCCGCCTGATATTCGGCGAGCAACGGCTCGATTACCGCATCCACGCCACCAGCGAGAATCTCGTCCAGGGAATAAAGGGTGAGATTGACACGATGGTCGGTCACCCGGCCTTGGGCAAAGTTGTAAGTTCGGATGCGCTCGGAGCGATCGCCCGAGCCCACCAGCAGCTTACGCTCGCTGGCAATCGCGTTGGCGGCGGCGCTGGTTTGCTGGTCGTTCAATTTGGCCGACAGCCAGGACATGGCCCGCGCCCGGTTCTTGTGCTGGGAACGTTCTTCCTGGCATTCCACCACGATGCCCGACGGCAAGTGGGTAATCCGAATCGCCGAGTCGGTCTTGTTGACGTGCTGGCCACCGGCGCCCGACGAGCGGTAGGTGTCGACACGCAAGTCCGCGGGGTTGATCTCGATGGCCTCCTGCTCGTCCGGCTCAGGCAACACCGCTACGGTGCACGCCGAGGTATGGATACGGCCCTGGGACTCAGTCGCAGGGACACGCTGCACACGGTGGGCGCCGGATTCGAACTTCAGCTTGCCGTAGACGTTGTCACCTTCGACCCGAGCAATGACTTCTTTATAGCCACCGTGTTCACCTTCGTTCTCGGACAGGATCTCGACCCGCCAGCCGCGTCGTTCGGCGTAGCGCGAATACATGCGGAACAGGTCGCCGGAGAAAATCGCCGCCTCGTCGCCACCGGTACCGGCGCGGATTTCGAGGAACACGTTGCGCCCGTCGTTGGGGTCCTTGGGCAGCAACATGCGTTGCAGGTCGCCTTCCAGTTCGGCGAGTTTTTCCTTGGCCTCGCGGACTTCTTCCACGGCCATTTCACGCATGTCCGGGTCATTGTCCTTGAGCAGCGCCTGAGCGCCTTCGAGGTCAGCCTGCACTTTGGTGAGATGTTTGTAGGTGGCTACAATCGGCTCAACTTCGGCGTACTCCTTGGAATAAGCGCGAAACTTGGCCTGATCAGAAATGACCTCGCCGTCGCCGAGCAAGGCGGTCAGTTCTTCGAAACGGTCCTGGAGCACGTCCAGTTTATTGAGCAGTGACGCTTTCATTGCGGTTTTTTATCCGAAGAGCTGTCTGACGCGCCCTCACCGAGGGCAAAGAGTTCCTGAGCCATGGCCAGCGCATCGAGGCGGCCTTCGGCGGTAAGCTTTTTCAACTGAACGCTGGGTGCATGGAGCAGTTTGTTGGTCAGGCCACGGGCCAATTGCATCAGCACCTCTTCGGCGCTGCTGCCGTTGGCGAGCAGACGCTGGGCCTTGAGCAACTCTTCATCACGCAGGCGCTCGCCCTGCTGACGATACGCCTTGAGCACATCCACCGCCGCCAATTCACGCAGGCGCACCATGAAATCTTCAGCACCGGTGCTGACCATCTCCTCAGCGGCTTGGGCGGCACCCTGGCGGCTTTTGAGGTTCTCGGCGACCACTTCATGCAGATCGTCGACGCTATAGAGGTAAACGTCGTCCAACTCGCCGACTTCGGGTTCGATATCCCGGGGAACGGCGATATCCACCATGAAGATCGGCTTGTGCTTGCGCAGTTTCAACGCGCTCTCGACCGCACCTTTGCCGAGGATCGGCAACTGACTGGCGGTGGAGCTGATAACGATATCACTGCGTACCAGTTCAGCCGGGATGTCTGACAACAGCACGGCATGGGCCCCGAACTGTTCAGCGAGGATACTCGCCCGTTCGAGCGTGCGGTTGGCGACAACGATGCGCTTCACGCCTAAATCGTGCAGGTGCCGGGCTACCAGGGTAATGGTTTCACCGGCACCGATCAGCAGCGCCTGGCTGCGCTGCAAGTCGCTGAAAATCTGCTTGGCCAGGCTGACAGCGGCAAAGGCCACCGACACCGGGTTTTCGCCGATCGCCGTGTCGGTACGCACCTGCTTGGCCGAATTGAAGGTGGCCTGGAACAGGCGCCCCAGCAGCGGGCCGACCGTGCCGGCCTCACGCGCTACGGCATAGGCAGACTTCATCTGGCCAAGAATTTGCGGTTCGCCCAACACCAGCGAGTCGAGACCGGCCGCCACACGCATCATGTGACGAACTGCCGCATCCTCTTCATGCACATAGGCACTGGCGCGCAGGTCATCGAGGCTCAAATGGTGATAATCGGCCAGCCAGCGCAGTACCACATCCGCTGAAAGATGTTCCTGCTCTATATAGAGCTCGCTGCGATTGCAGGTCGAAAGGATCGCAGCTTCGCGGCTGTCGGTGAGCCGGCAGAGCTGCTGCAAGGCCTCAACCAACTGCTCTGGCGTAAACGCCACGCGCTCGCGCACGTCTACGGAGGCAGTCTTGTGGTTAATACCGAGTGCGAGGAAGGCCATTCAATATCGCTGATGATGTCGGGAAGCCGACAATTGTCCTACTTCGAAAGATCCAGAACAACCACCGTCGTCTATTGTCCTAATGCGTTATGCCTATAAAGGCCTCCACTGAGACTCGGTTATGTTTGGCCGAAGGCTTGTGTCATGATGATCCGACCGCAGGTTAGTCGTCCTCTTCCTATATGAATAGATCTTCCGCGTTGCTCCTTGCTTTTGTCTTTCTCAGCGGCTGCCAGGCCATGGCACCCGTGTCGCCGGAGGCTACGCCGCCGGTAGAAGACACCTCCCCCGCCCCTGAAAAGCCCAAGGTTTATTCCTCGTTCAGTGAAGAAACGATCTACAGCCTGCTGACCGCGGAACTGGCCGGCCAGCGTAATCGTTTCGATATTGCGCTGGATAATTACGTGACCCAGGCCATCAACACCCAGGATCCGGGCATTTCCGAGCGGGCGTTTCGCATCGCCGAATACCTGGGCGCCGACCAGGCTGCGCTGGATACGTCGCTGATCTGGGCAAAAAATGCCACCGATGATCTGGAAGCCCAGCGCGCCGCCGCCGTGCAACTGGCGCGTGCGGGCCGCTATGACGACTCTATGGTCTATATGGAGAAAGTCCTGCAGGGCAAGGGCGACACGCATTTCGACTTCCTGGCGCTGTCGGCCGCCGACACCGATCAGGACACCCGCAATGGCCTGATGAAGAGCTTCGACCGCCTGCTGCAAAAGCATCCGAAGAACAGCCAGTTGATTTTCGGCAAAGCCTTGCTGTTGCAACAGGATGACGAAGCCGACGCCGCACTCAAATTGCTTGAACAGAACCCGCCGGAAGACGGCGAGATCGCGCCGATCCTGCTGCGAGCACGCCTGCTGCAGAACCTCAACCGCGGCAAGGAAGCGATTCCTCTGCTGGAAAAAAGCATCAAGAGATACCCGGACGACAAGCGCCTGCGCCTGACTTATGCGCGAATGCTGGTTGAGCAGGACCGCATGGAAGACGCCAAGGTGCAGTTCGCCAACCTGGTCCAGCAATACCCCGACGACGACGAACTGCGCTATTCGCTGGCCCTGGTGTGCCTGGAAGCCAAAGCCTGGGATGAGGCCAAGGGCTACCTGGAACAGTTGATTGAACGTGACAGCCATGTCGACTCGGCGCACCTGAACCTGGGCCGCATCGCTGAAGAACGCAACGACCCGCAGGCCGCCCTGCTCGAGTACGCCCAGGTCGGCCCCGGCAATGACTACCTGCCCGCCCAGTTGCGCCAGGCCGACATCCTGATGAGCAATGGCCGTACCGACGAAGCGGAAAAACGACTGGCGGCGGCCCGCGATGCCGAGCCGGACTACGCCATCCAACTGTACTTGATCCAGGCCGAGACCTTATCGGCCAACAAGCAGGGCGAACGCGCCTGGAAGCTGCTGCAACAAGCTTTGTTGCAATATCCCGACGATTTGAACCTGCTGTACACCCGCGCCATGCAGGCTGAAAAACGCAATGACCTGGCCCAGCTGGAAAAGGACCTGCGCCTGATCATCAAGCGCGACCCGGATAACGCCATGGCACTCAACGCCCTGGGTTATACCTTGTCCGACCGCACCACGCGTTACGCCGAAGCCAAGGTACTGATCGAACAGGCCCATGCGCTCAACCCTGAAGACCCGGCTGTACTCGACAGCCTGGGTTGGGTGAATTACCGCCTGGGCAACCTCGACGAGGCCGAGCGCTTGCTGCGCCAGGCACTGGAGCGCTTTCCCGATCAAGAAGTTGCCGCGCACCTGGGCGAAGTGCTCTGGGCCAAGGGCAAGCAACGCGAAGCACGACAAATCTGGGAAAAATTCCTCAAGGAACAACCCGAAAGCCCAATCCTGCGCGGCACCATCAAGCGCCTGACCGGATCCGAGACCCTTTAAGCTTATGTTCTTGCGCCACATTATCGTCTTCAGTTTTATCGCCCTGCTCGCCGGTTGCGCGGGCGTAGGCACCCGTGAATCCGTTGAAGGCCAGGGCAACCCGGCGCAATGGCAACAACACAAGGATCAGCTCAGCAGCATCGACGGCTGGCAGATCGAGGGCAAGGTCGGGGTTCGCGCGCCGAAAGATTCCGGCAGCGGCACCCTGTTCTGGCTGCAACGCCAGGATTATTACGACATTCGCCTCTCGGGCCCGCTGGGCCGGGGGGCGGCTCGCCTGACGGGCCGGCCGGGGCAGGTGAGCCTGGAAGTGGCCAACCAGGGCCGCTATGAAGCGACCTCCCCGGAGGAACTGCTGGAGCAGCAGATCGGCTGGAAGCTGCCTGTCTCGCATTTGGTCTGGTGGGTGCGCGGTCTTCCGGCGCCCGAGAGCAAAAGTCGCCTGAGCCTCAATGGCGACAGTCGCCTTGCCTCCCTGGAGCAGGACGGCTGGCAGGTGGAGTACCTGAGCTACGTGCAACAGAACGGCTATTGGCTGCCCGAGCGCATCAAGCTGCACGGCACCGACCTTGATGTCACGCTGGTGATCAAGGACTGGCAACCGCGCAAGTTGGGGCAATAACGTGACAGAACGCCTGACCCTGCCCTCGCCTGCGAAACTCAATCTGATGCTGCATATTCTTGGTCGCCGTGAAGATGGCTATCACGAGCTGCAGACCCTCTTTCAGTTCCTCGACTATGGCGATGAGCTGACCTTCGCCGTACGCGACGATGGCGTGATCCAGCTGCACACCGAATTCGAAGGCGTGCCCCACGACAGCAATCTGATCGTGAAGGCGGCGAAAAAACTTCAGCAACAATCCGGCTGCCCGCTCGGGATAGATATCTGGATCGACAAAATCCTGCCCATGGGCGGAGGTATCGGGGGCGGGAGCTCGAATGCTGCAACGACGTTGCTGGGGCTGAACCACTTGTGGCAACTGGGCTGGGACCACGATCGCCTGGCTGTGCTGGGCCTGACGCTGGGCGCGGACGTCCCGGTTTTCGTGCGCGGCCACGCCGCGTTTGCTGAGGGCGTAGGGGAGAAACTTACCCCTGTAGAGCCCGAAGAACCTTGGTATGTCGTGCTTGTGCCGCAAGTATCTGTAAGTACAGCAGAAATTTTTTCAGATCCGTTGTTGACACGTAACTCTTCTCCCATTAAAGTGCGCCCCGTTCCCAAGGGAAACAGTCGAAATGACTGCTTACCGGTTGTAGCAAGGCGTTATCCAGAGGTACGTAACGCTTTGAATTTGTTAGGTAAATTTACCGAAGCAAAATTAACCGGAACTGGAAGTTGTGTGTTTGGGGGCTTCCCAAGCAAAGCTGAAGCTGATAAAGTCTCGGCCCTTCTTACAGAGACCCTTACAGGGTTTGTAGCAAAGGGAAGCAACGTTTCGATGTTGCATCGCAAGCTGCAAAGTCTGCTCTAAAAGGAATCGAGTGTTAGGCACTCGTTGCAACAGATACAGGGGCGTCGCCAAGCGGTAAGGCAGCAGGTTTTGATCCTGCCATGCGTTGGTTCGAATCCAGCCGCCCCTGCCATTTTCTAATACTCATCCAGGTTACCCTCAGCCTCTAGGTACTGCGCGTGTCCAAGATGATGGTCTTTACGGGGAATGCCAACCCCGATCTGGCTCGACGTGTCGTACGTCAGCTGCATATCCCTCTCGGTGACATCTCTGTCGGTAAGTTTTCCGACGGCGAAATTACAGCCGAGATCAATGAAAATGTCCGCGGTAAAGACGTCTTCATTATTCAGCCGACCTGCGCTCCGACCAACGATAACCTGATGGAACTCGTCGTGATGGCTGATGCCTTCCGCCGCTCCTCAGCGACTCGAATCACAGCTGTAATCCCTTACTTTGGTTATGCCCGTCAGGATCGCCGTCCGCGTTCCGCACGTGTGGCTATCAGCGCGAAAGTCGTTGCTGACATGCTGACCGTGGTAGGCATCGACCGTGTTCTCACGGTTGACCTGCACGCTGACCAAATCCAGGGTTTCTTCGATATTCCGGTAGATAACATCTACGGCTCCCCCGTTCTGGTGGATGACATCGAAGACCAGCGCTTTGAAAACCTGATGATCGTGTCCCCGGACATTGGTGGCGTCGTGCGTGCACGGGCCGTTGCCAAATCCCTGGGCGTGGACCTCGGGATCATCGATAAACGCCGTGAAAAAGCCAATCACTCTGAAGTGATGCATATCATCGGTGATGTCGAAGGGCGTACCTGTATTCTGGTTGATGACATGGTCGACACCGCCGGCACCCTGTGCCACGCGGCGAAAGCCCTGAAAGAGCACGGTGCTGCAAAAGTCTTCGCCTACTGCACACACCCTGTGCTGTCGGGCCGAGCGATCGAGAACATCGAGAACTCCATGCTGGACGAACTGGTGGTGACTAACACCATCCCGTTGTCCGCTGCTGCTCAAGCCTGTTCGCGTATCCGTCAACTGGATATCGCACCGGTAGTTGCCGAAGCGGTTCGCCGCATCAGCAATGAAGAATCGATCAGCGCGATGTTCCGTTAAGGGTCAAACCTTCGGAGCACCTCACTGACGAAAAGCGCCCCGCCCCAACATACTGTTGGGGCGGGGCTTTTTTGCCCATATCGCCTTTAGCGCTGGTCGCAAACGCTGGGGCGAATGTGGTTATTTTGGAGATACAACATGAACGATTTTACTCTGAATGCTGAAGTGCGTTCCGACCTGGGGAAAGGTGCGAGCCGCCGCCTGCGTCGTCTCGCAAGCCTGGTTCCAGCTGTAGTTTACGGTGGCGACAAAGCCCCTGAATCCATCAGCATGCTGGCCAAAGAAGTTGCTAAACTGCTCGAAAACGACGCTGCCTACAGCCACGTTATCGAACTGAACGTTGGCGGCAAAAAGCAGAACGTTATCATCAAGGCCCTGCAGCGCCACCCTTCCAAGGGCCACGTACTGCACGCTGACTTCGTACGCGTCGTAGCCGGTCAGAAACTGACCGCTATCGTGCCTGTGCACTTTGTTGGCGAAGAAGCTCCAGTCAAGAAAGGTGGCGTTGTTTCTCACACCACTACCGAGCTGGAAGTAAGCTGCCTGCCGAAAGACCTGCCTGAGTTCATCGAAGTCGACCTGTCGGCTGCTGAAATCGGCACCATCATCCACCTGTCCGACCTCAAGGCCCCTAAAGGCGTTGAGTTCGTTGCACTGGCTCACAACGACGACAAGGCTGTTGCCAACGTCCACGCGCCACGTGTTGTAGCAGAAGATGAAGCCGGCGAAACCGCTGCCGAGTAATACACTCTGCAACGAAGGAGCTTGAGGGAACATCGCGGACCGAAACGTAGCGAGAAAGCGGGCAACAACGCGAAGTTTATCTCTGGATAAGTGAGCTCCTGTCGTCCACTTTCGCCGCACACTGGTGTAGCGATGTTATCCACAACTCCAAAGGAAGGGCCCCTGTCGTGACTGCCATTAAACTGATCGTTGGCCTGGGAAATCCAGGCGCCGAATACGAACAGACCCGGCATAACGCGGGGGCCCTTTTTGTTGAGCGCATCGCCCACGCCCAAGGCATCAACCTTGTGGCCGATCGCAAATATTTCGGCCTGACCGGGCGCTTTTCGCACCAGGGTCAGGATATTCGTCTACTGATTCCCACCACCTACATGAACCGCAGCGGCCAGGCTGTCGCGGCGCTTGCGGGCTTCTTCCGGATCAAACCCGAAGAAATCCTGGTGGCCCATGACGAACTGGACCTGCCACCCGGCGTTGCCAAGCTCAAGCAAGGCGGCGGACACGGCGGGCACAATGGTCTGCGCGACATCATCGCGCAGCTGGGCAATCAGAATACCTTTTACCGTCTGCGGCTCGGCATTGGCCACCCAGGCGTTGCCAGTATGGTTTCAAATTTCGTCCTGGGTCGTGCGCCACGCGCCGAACAGGAAAAACTCGATGCCAGCATCGATTTTGCCCTCGGCGTGCTGCCGGATATCTTCGCCGGTGAATGGAACCGCGCGATGAAAAACCTGCACAGCCAGAAGGCCTGACTTTTACCCGAGGGGAAACACCATGGGATTCAATTGCGGCATCGTCGGCCTGCCCAACGTCGGCAAATCCACCCTGTTCAACGCCCTGACCAAGTCCGGTATTGCGGCGGAGAACTTCCCCTTCTGCACCATCGAACCCAACAGCGGCATCGTGCCGATGCCGGACCCACGCCTGGAGGCACTGGCAGCGATCGTCAACCCCAAGCGCATCCTGCCGACCACCATGGAATTCGTCGACATCGCGGGCCTGGTCGCTGGCGCATCCAAAGGCGAAGGCCTGGGCAACAAGTTCCTGGCCAACATCCGTGAAACCGATGCCATTGCCCATGTGGTCCGCTGCTTTGAAGACGAGAACGTGATCCACGTCTCCAACAGCGTCGACCCCAAGCGCGACATCGAAATCATTGACCTGGAACTGATCTTCGCCGACCTCGACAGCTGCGAAAAGCAACTGCAGAAAGTCGCGCGTAACGCCAAAGGCGGAGACAAGGACGCAGTGGTCCAGAAAGGCCTGCTGGAGCAGTTGATCGCTCACTTCACCGAAGGCAAGCCGGCACGCAGCCTGATGAAGAGCATGGGCACCGATGAGAAGGCTGTGATCAAGGGCTTCCACCTGCTGACCACCAAGCCTGTGATGTACATCGCCAACGTCGCCGAAGACGGCTTCGAGAACAACCCGCTGCTCGACGTGGTCAAGGCCATTGCCGAGGAAGAAGGCGCCATTGTTGTTCCGGTATGCAACAAGATCGAAGCTGAAATCGCCGAGCTCGATGACGGCGAAGAAAAAGATATGTTTCTTGAGGCCCTGGGCCTTGAAGAGCCTGGCCTGAACCGTGTGATCCGCGCCGGCTACGAGATGCTCAACCTGCAGACCTACTTCACCGCCGGTGTCGAAGAAGTTCGCGCCTGGACCGTCAAGGTTGGCGCTACCGCGCCACAAGCTGCCGGCGTGATCCACACCGACTTCGAAAAGGGCTTCATCCGCGCCGAAGTGATCGCCTACAACGACTTCATTCAGTACAAGGGTGAAGCCGGCACCAAGGAAGCCGGTAAATGGCGCCTGGAAGGCAAGGAATACGTCGTCAAGGATGGCGATGTAATGCACTTCCGTTTTAACGTGTAAGTACAACCCGCGGTATTGACTGCGGGACCAGAAAAAGCCGATGCATTGCATCGGCTTTTTTGTGGGCGAGCGCTTATGAAAAAAGACTTGTATTCCCAAAAAAAACAGACTCTCAGAATATTCCTACTTACCAATCGACCGATTAACCCCGCACTTATTCCTGCGACCAACAAGCCTTAACTTACCATCATTTTCCTACATCACTCCTCCGCTTAAACCTCTCTACACCGAGTGACAACTTTTATAATCTACGCTCTACTGAAATGGCGCTTGCACACCGTATTTGCAACAGTGAAGTAATAGCGAACAGGGAGTATCAATTCATGTCGACCTACGTCCAGAAGGATAATAAAACAGACGTTTCACTCATCGAAGGTCCGGAAATTGAAACCACGCTTAACAACACTGCCGCGCTCAACGTTGACATTCTGTTGCTGGGAGAAACCGGCACCGGAAAAGACACTCTTGCACAGCGGATTCATCGTTTATCGGGGCGACGCGGTAATTTTGTTGCCGTGAACTGTGCGGCAATCCCAGAAAGCCTCGCGGAAAGCCAGTTGTTCGGTGTCAACAGCGGGGCTTATACCGGGGCAATACAATCAAGGGCTGGATTCGTCGAAGCAGCCCACCTGGGTACCCTATACCTGGATGAGATCGACAGCATGCCCCTGAACCTGCAAGCCAAGCTCCTGCGCGTGCTGGAGTGCCGTGGGGTGGAACGCCTGGGCTCGACTCGGCTGATCTCCGTGGACATGCGCGTCATCGCATCAGCCCAGCAGTCGCTGCAAATCATGGTCGAACAAGGCGCCTTCAGGCGTGACCTCTACTTTCGTTTGAATGTGGTCAACATCGAGCTCCCCGCCCTGCGATATCGGCGCGAACGCATCATCCCGTTGTTTCTGGAAATGGTTCAGGAAGAAGCGGAGCAGTTCAAATGCAGTGCCCCATCGCCTCCTGACAGCCTGCTGCATCAACTGCTCTGTCACTCCTGGCTGGGTAATGTGCGCGAACTACGTTCGACGGCGAAACGGTTCGTCTTGGGCCTCCCGCCGCTCTCAACTCCCGCCTGCAGACAGCAACCACTTCAGACGGACCTGAAGACACGCCTCCAACAAATTGAAAAAGCATTGATTGAAGAATCCATGTACCGCCACCACCACTGTGTAGATACCGTAGCAATTGAACTGGGGGTCGCTAAGCGCACGCTGTATTACAGGATGAAACACTTGAATATATCACTGGCATAAGCTCAATCATTCCTCTCACAGCTAATAAGTAGGCCATAAAAACCCTGTATCGCCAAAGACCTGATCAAACAACCACTCAAGAAAACAATTAGTTACATCGCGACCTGGAAACATCTGGAACGCATTACTAATACGGGCCACACAGTTGTTGCCAGAAGCAAATCTCTGTAACACGTAGATGTTCCGTGATTTGACCGATGGAAAAATAAAGACCCCAAAAACCCATAGTAGGATTTCTATATGATTGTTGGCGCAGGAAGTGGTACAGGCTCTATACCGCAGACATCTTCAGGGAATATGGTTGGAGCTGGAGGCGCGAACGAGGGCTCAGCCGAAGCTATCTTCGAGAAAATGAAGGCTGATGCAATAAAAAATGGCTGGAAGAGTGCTGAAGTAAAAAATATTCAAGCATTGATCCGGTCGGGCTCAGGCCAATAATCGCGAGGTGATCGATTACCTTTCAGGCTTTGCAGCCCGAAAGGTAATCATCCAACCGGCCCGACAGAGCATTTTAGTGCTCTAGAGCCGCTGTCCACCCTGAATGAGTAGACACTCCATGCAAATAGTAAACGACCGCTTTTCACAGAAAAGCAGCAATACCGAACACGACCGTAAGCCACCGGAACAATCGGCAGGCGGTACGGACGTCAGTTTTTTCACGTCACTGTTCGAAGGCTCCCATCCCACAAGCACAATCTCTGCCAAGCCTGAAGGCTCACTCCTTTTGACAGAAGCATCAAAGCACCTGAGCAACTCAAGAGATGGCTTCGCAAAAATAATCCGCTCAACCAAAAAGGGGATTGATGTTGAGGCAATAGGAAATTACCCACGCGAGTTACATAACGCACAACTTACAACACAACTGATGGTGAAATGTCTTGCCAAGACAACGCAGTGCATTGACAAGATCAGCAACATGCAGTCTTGAGCATGAATAACTCTCTGCTTGTCGCTTTAGTTTTGAGTATGACTTTTATATTGAGCGGATGTGGTGACCGGGTAGAACTGCATCGCCAACTGTCCGAACAAGAAGCCAATGAGGTTGTAGCCGAATTGGCTGATAAACATATTCGCGCGCAAAAGGTACCGGCCAAAGACGGGGTCGTCGTAACGGTTAATACAAGCGACATCGGGCGCGCCGTACGTACCTTGGAAGCCGCCGGCCTTCCCCGGCTCGCCCGGACCACTATGGGGGATACCTTTCGCAAGGAAGGGGTAATTTCCACCCCTCTGGAAGAGCGTGCCCGCTACATTTATGCCTTATCTCAAGAGCTTGAAACCACGTTATCCAAGATCGACGGCGTGATCGTCGCACGTGTGCATGTGGTATTGCCTGAACGCATAGCGCCAGGAGAGCCGGTCCAACCCGCATCCGCTTCCGTATTCATCAAGCATGATCCACGCCTGGACCCCGACAACATTCGCGCCCGGGTCCGCAGAATGGTGGCGAGCAGTATCCCGGGGATGACCACCGCAGTGGATAACCCGCAAAAACTCACGGTGGTGTTTGTACCGGCCTCCACTTATCAGGAACAACAACGCCTGGTGTATTTCGGCCCCTTCCTGGTGCCCGGCGACGATCTCGGATTCTGGCGATCCAGCATCATGATCTTGCTGCTCGGTCTGGCTTCGGCCGTGGCAGCCATGATCTTCCTGCAAGCGCGGCGCAAGCGTCCTCATCTGGAGCCCGCGCTTACAGGAAACTCAACGGGGCCAACGCATGGCACCTAGACCCGATCATCTGATGCGTGAGCAACTGGCCTGGGCTCAATGGTGGGCTTTTCCCTGGAAACAGGCCCACGAAGACTGGAGAGGCGACAAGTATCGTGCGATTGAAAGGCTTTTTTATAGCGGTCGGTCAGCGCCAGAAGACCTTACGGGTTTTGTCGCCTGCTTGCCGGCTGCACCTCATGCCACTGTGCTTCGGTTGGCCCTGGCCTCCACGGACCAACTCAACCTGGCGCTGGCATTGGCCAACCACACGTTCAATCCTCAGGCAGCATCACCCTTGAGTGAAGATCATCATGAGTGGTGCATGCGCCTCTCCATGGCGCTGCACCCTTCCATGCTGCCCCCACATTCCGATCCGCTGCGACTACTTCATAGCTGGGTTGAGCCCGCTACCTGGCAGCGCCTTCGATTGCGTTTCCCCCGTACACGTGTGAGCGAGGCTGAAACAGCAGACGCCCCACTCGAAAATGCGAGCAGCCGATTGAACACCCTCTGGCAGGCCGTCGTCTGGCGCGTCGCAAGCATGGCGAGCGACAACATGCCCCTGTCTCGCAAGGATGAGGAAAGCAGCGATGTTATGCCGACATACTATTGAGTTACGCAAGGACGCATCCGGCACGCGAGCCAACCTTATCCCGCGCGAAGAGCTAGCCAATTGGGAACAGGCCAACCATCTCTTGAGCCACGCCAATGCCCAGGCCGACGAATTGATACGTATGACCGAAAAAAAATGCGAGGCCATGCTTGAACAAGCCTCACTGGAAATCTGGCAACGCGCCGACGCTCAACTCAAACAATGGGAACGTGACCGTCAATCGATGTGCGACAACCTTGAACACTACGCGACCGCCATCACCAACCAAGCCATTCGCTGTCTGCTCGACGAGACAACTGCCCCGCAACGGCTCGCAGCGCTGTTGAAACAATTGCTGGATAGCCAAGTTCAGGAAGTCAGTGCGACGTTGCTCTGTCATCCCCATGATCTTGAGGAGATAAGGCAGGGCCTTGCCCGTCACAAGAGCAGATTCTGGAAGTTAAACGCCGACGACACGGTTCATCCTCAAACACTCGTATTGAAAACAGATGAGGGGGACTTCCGTATCAGCTGGAATGCCATGCTCGACACTTTTTTCAATCAGGGCAAAGAGTACTCGATCGAGATCTAATCCTACGAGCACAGAGACTTTATTTATATTCTCCGCTCAGAACTAACTGTTTAAATTCACCCATCAACATAGCTATCAGAGGGAAATCATGGATTTTTTCAAAGAGCTGACTCATTCGATTGCCAGAAATAAAACTTCTACATACAAAGAGTTCAAGTCCGGTTTTGAAGAAAGCCTGGCGGCCGAAGACAGCGAGCGGTTTCACAATTTAGTAACGCGCAGAGAGGTCACCTTTGCGCTTTATAGTGAGCACGGTAAAACAGTCAATCAGATGCTCAAGACAACCATTGAAAGTTTTCAGTAAATGAAAGCGCTCGTGGGTGACTGGTTGAGCGGCAGGGAGGAAAAAATCGCCATATTTGAAGGTGACGACGAAGTCACCTTGCGACGTCAGGGTGACGCCGTTTTATTGGGTGTTCAACTGACCTCAGCGGTGACAGATAACTCAGCCTTGCAAGGCTGGCTGCGCCTGGGTGCTGCCAGCTTGAACCATTTTCAGGGTGCATTGGCTCAAAAAGCTGACACAGGTGCGCTATGGCTGATTCAAAGTCTGCGCACCGACCGTGGTGAAGCCCACGTACTGAATTGCCTCGAGACCCTGCTGAACCAACGTGACACATGGCGCGCCATCGTTGCGCGTCTTGCTCGTCCAGCCCAAAACCTCAAACCCACCCCGCTACGTTCACGCGCGTACTAATCAGAGAACTGTCTATGCCTAACAAGACCCATAAGGGCGGCCGCTTGTGCCTTGACTCGCCTGATGCTTCATTCAAAAGAGCCCATTGGCGGAATGTGTTCCTGTTTTCCTGGCTGCTGGTTTCAACTCAAAGCGCGGTGGCGGCGATCCCCGCCGAATGGAAGAACACCGCCTACGCTTATGAAGCCGAGCATAAGCCAGTCCGGGACGTGCTCGACGACTTCGCCCAAACCTTCGGTACGCAACTGCAAATCGAGGGCCTGCTGGAGGGCACCGTCAACGGCAAGATACGCGCCAATACCCCACAATCCTTGCTCGACCGGCTGGGAGTAGAACATCGCTTCCAATGGTATCTGTACAACAACACACTCTACATCAGCACCCTGGACCAGCAGGAGTCCGCGCGCCTGGAGGTTTCCTCTGAGACCATTGCCGACCTCAAGCAGGCGCTCACTGATATTGGCCTGCTCGATAGTCGCTTCGGCTGGGGTGAGTTGCCCGAGGATGGCGTCGTGCTCGTCTCCGGACCTCGGCGCTATATCGAACAAATCAAGCAGTTCAGCAGCCAACGCCGCACCGTGGATGAAAAACAGACGGTGCTGAGCTTCCCGCTGAAGTTCGCCAATGCCGCTGATCGTCAAGTGGATTACCGCGGCCAGAAGCTGACCATTGCCGGTGTTTCCAGCATTGTGCAAGGGCTGCTGGAGCCCCGTTCAGTTCCGATCTCCTCGGTGCTGAGCCAGCGCCCTTCCTCACAGCCCTCGCCTATTGCGCCGAATGTTCCCCGCTTGAGCAATCCCATGCTGGGGCAGATACTCGGTACAAACAGCAACACCATGCCATTGGATATTGGCGCCACACTCCCCCCGCGTGCACCGATACCCAGCAGCCGGATTCGCGTCGAAGCCGACATTCGCAATAACGCAGTCCTGATCTATGACCTGCCAGAGCGCCAGGCCATGTACCGCGAGTTGATCGCTCAACTCGATGTGGCGCGCAAACTGGTGGAGATCGACACGATCATTCTGGATATCGAGCGTACGCAGTTGGATGAGTTCGGCGTGAACTGGGGGTTTCAGAACAGCCGGTTCCGTGCAGGTTCGTCATCCCAACAGTTGTCGCTTGAGAATCGCGAACGGTTCTATGCCGACATACGCGCCCTGGAAGCCAAGGGGCTGGCGACGATGGTTTCCAACCCGTCCGTGCTCACCCTGGAAAACCAGCCGGCGGTGATCGACTTCAACCGCACTCAATACCTGACACCTGGTCGGCAGAACGCAACCATCTTGCCGGTCACCGTGGGGACCAGCGTTCAGGTCATACCCCGCGTCATCACCAGCCGCGGAAGCCATCAGATTCACTTGGTCGTGGATATCGAGGACGGCACGTTCGACGAATCCAACCCCAACCGTAACCTCAGGGACCTGGATGTTCGCCGCGGTAACGTCAGCACCCAGGCCGTCATGGCGGAAAAGCGCTCTATGGTTGTAGGCGGCTTCCACGTCACGGAAAGCACCGACAGGCAAAGCAAGGTGCCACTGCTGGGTGATATCCCGCTGCTGGGCAAGGCGCTGTTCTCTTCCAGCGAAAGGCAGAACAATCGGCGTGAACGCCTGTTTATCATCACGCCGCGCGTCATCGGCGACCAGGCCGATCCGTCTCGCTATTTACCCCAGGCAGATCAGGCCCAATTGCAGGCGGCGCTGGCACCGCTGGCCAGGCGTAACGCCCCTCACCAGCCGGTGATCAAGCGTAGCGACGTGATCAGTACCCTGGCGCACCTGGTGACTGGGCAAGTGCCCAAGGCCTTCAAGTTGGCGCCAATGCCCGTGGGGTTGAACACGCTGTGCAGCACCCGCGACCTGCTCGCACTGAGTACCGAGCGCAGCCAATGGTATGCAGGCCCTGAGTACAACGTTGCAGTCGTAGTACTACGCAACCAGTTCAACCGCAATGTGCGCATCGATGAAAAAGAATGCAGCAACTCGCAAACGCTTGCCGTCACCGTGTGGCCACACGCCTGGTTGAAACCGGGAGAGGAAGCCGAGGTATTTATTGCCATGCGTCCGGTGGTGAAGGATGAACACCTCAGCGTACCGCGCCCCACCTTGATTACGCCATCTCAAAAGGTTCGCCCATGAAACATCAATTGTTGTGCGTCACTCTGATCGGTGCGGCGCTGCTTGTCAGCGCTTGCACCCCCACGTGCAAAGGCGACTCCTGCTCACGCCCCCAATCGACCGCACAAAAGATGGTGATCTGGTGGCCATCTCACATGCGCGTCGAGCCCGGCCCTTCCGGGGAGCGAGCGGATTACCAGACGATATCGCTGGAACGATGAGCATCAAGGAAATACCCGACGAACCACGCCAGGTATTTCTGGAGAACCTGGTGAGCGGCGCTGCCACTCACCAGGTTCTCACTCGGGGCATCGAGGTGCGCGCGCTCAACGCGGGTAATCACCCTGGACTGGCCTTGCACATCATTCGCGAAGCGTTGCAAGCCGGGCAACTACAACGCGTATTGCAGCGCCGCTTTGAGCAGGCACAGGTGTTTGATGGCTGTTTTATCTATCTCGATACCCAGGGCGCCTTGGTGATCTGGCACGCATTGCCCACCTCCCACTGCAATCCGGGCAGGATCCTCAGCAGGATGCTCTCGCTGGCCAATCTCAGCGCTCTGGACCCAGGCTCCAGTCGCTGATCAGCGCTGATCAAGCTCAGGCAATTCCAGCGTTTCGCGCTTGGCTTCGTCATCCAGCTCGCGCAAGGTGCGGTAGATCAACGCTACGGCCTGCAAGGTCTCGCGAGGAATGCTTGCACCCAGCTGCTTGGTATAGATCGTGCGGGCCAGCCACACACATTGAATCACCGGGACCTCGGCGACCTTTGCGCGCGCGATCAGTTTTCGCGCTTCGTCGTCCGTGCCCTTGCTGATCAGCAGGGGCAAAGGCGTCTCGCCTGGGCGGTAGTACAGCGCGACTGCAAAGTGCGTCGGGTTGACCACCAACATGTCGGCTTCTTCCAGCTTGGGCAGCTTGACCTTCGGCTCCTCTTGCGCCAATTCCTGCGCCAACTGGCGGCGCTGGCCTTTCACATGCGGGTCGCCCTCCATGTCCTTGTACTCTTTGACGACCTCAACCTGTGTCATGCGCATACGCTTGGCGAAGAAGTGCTTTTGCAAAGTCAGATCGATCAGCGCCAACACCAGCAACAGCCCCAGGCAGGCATGCAGCAGGTGACGGAACAACGCGATCAGCGCCAGCAGATAACTCTGCAGGTCGCTGTTGGCAAGGTTAATCAACGCCCCCAACGCGGGCCAGACCACCACGTACACAATCAGGCCCAGTAGGAACGCCTTGGCGATGCTCATCAGCAGATTCATTAACGACTGGGCAGAGAACATCTGCTTGATCTGGCTGATAGGGTTGAGGCGATTGAAATCCATCTTCAGCGTGGCCGGCGCGAACAGCAGGCCGAACTGCATCCAACTGGCAATCAGCTTCGCGGCAATCGCAAGCCCGGCCATCAACAGAGAGAACGAGAAAAACATCACCAGGCCCTCCACCAGCACTTCTTCCAGCACCCGCGCAAACGGCTGACCCAAGCGTGATATCGGCAACACCAGCAGTTGCTGAAAGCGCTGCAAGCTGGTTTCGGCAGTGAACAAAGCGACCTCACTGATAGCCGTCAGCGCCAGCAGCTTGCTCACATCCTGGCTCTGCGCAACCTGACCTTTCTTACGTTGGTCACGCAGCTTCTTGGCGGACGCCGGGTGCTTTTTTTCCCCCGAATCACTCACGGCGCCGAGACCTTGAACAA
The DNA here is from genome assembly GCF_023127765.1 of Pseudomonas sp. W15Feb34. Classification (NCBI taxonomy): domain Bacteria; kingdom Pseudomonadati; phylum Pseudomonadota; class Gammaproteobacteria; order Pseudomonadales; family Pseudomonadaceae; genus Pseudomonas; species Pseudomonas sp. W15Feb34. The sequence continues at coordinate 66,411 of NZ_SPKN01000009.1, read as the reverse complement.
AAGCCCCAGGTAGTGCTTAAGGTCACCCAGCTGGCTCATACGCCCGACAATAAGATCCTGTAACAGTGCGAAGTACAGCAACAAAATACCGATTCCCGCCAGGCACTTGACCGGCGGAGCCAAGGTACTCACTTGCAATTGCTGGCTGTAGACCCCCAGTAACGCGATACCGAACTCCAACAGCAACAGCACGGCAATAAAGGGCGCGGCATAAAGCATCATGTGCATGAATGTGTCACTGAGCAGCCCAACAAATACGCTCATGCCATTAGCTGCTGGAAGCGGAAACCACACGGTGGGTGGCCAGATCAGGTAACTGTCCCAGATCACCTGGGTGAGCGCGCCCAACCCCAGCATGGCCATCAGCAAGTAAATCGCCAGTTGCTTGAACATGTGCCCGATCGGCGTCGCGTCCGGCCCCAGTGACGGGTTAAGTTGGCCACCGGCCAAGGCTCCACGCTGGTTGTCCAGCAGCGCTCCCACCGACTCGAACATCCAGAACGGCATCGCCAACAACACCCCCAGCAGCAACCCCAACGCTACCTCCTTGAGCATCAGCGCACCGAGCATCAATGCTGAATAGTCCTGCCCTGCCAAAGCAGCATGAATACCTGGAGCGGGCAACAACGCCATGACCATCACGATGGTGTGCCGGGGCAGGCCGCGCACATGTTGAAAACAAAACGCCGCTACCAGGATGCCACAGGGGTAGATACGCGCCATGCCGATCAACAGGCTGGGGAGATACTCAAGATAAAGCAGCACAGGCAACGCCTTAGTTCAGGGCCGAACGGCCGATCATTTCAAACGTCAGGTTGATCAGCTGGATCAACTCCACGCCAATCCATCGGCCCGTGAGGATCAATGTGACACCCACCGCCACTAGTTTGATACCAAAGGGTAATGTCTGGTCCTGGATCTGCATCAGCGCTTGTACCAAAGAGGTCAGCACCCCCACCACCACCGCCACGATCAGCGGCGGTGCAGACAGTACAACCACCAGCAACATGCCCTGCTTGAACAGCACGATAGGTTCCATACGCCACTCAGAGATAGGAAAGGAACAGACTGTCGAGCAACCGCGACCAGCCAGACACCAGCACAAACAGCAGCAGCTTGAGCGGCAGGGAAATGGTCATCGGCGAGACCATCTGCATACCCAACGCCAGCAACAGGTTGGAAACAATAAGGTCGATCACAATGAAGGGAATGTAGATCAGGAAACCGATCTCGAACCCCGCCTGCAATTGCGAAAGCACAAAGGCCGGGATCAGCAGGATAAGATCCTCACGCTGTACCTCCTGAGCCATTTTCGCAGGCCACAGACGTGCGGTATTGTCCAGCAGATGGGTCAGCACATCCGGGTCCACATTACGCAACATGAATGCACGCAAGGGGTTGATGGCCTCATTGCCGGTATGCAGAAACGTTTGCACGTTGCTCATGTCCAGAGGCGACGCCTTGATATTCTCGGCGATTTCGTACCCCACCGGCGCCATGATGAACAAGGTAGCCGCCAGAGCGATTCCGTTGATGGCCATGCTCGGAGGTACTTGCTGTACGCCGATGGCATTGCGGGTAATCATCAGCACAATCACGATTTTCAAGAAGGCTGTGCAGACCACCAACAGCATGGGCATCAACGACAGCGCGCCCAGAAATATCGCCAGGACGATCGGGTCCAGCCCTTGAAGTATCATCGACCGAACACCACTCGGGACAACTGCAACCCAAGGCGCCCGTCAACTTCCACCAACTGCCCCTGGCCGATGGGCCGATCACCATAAAACAGACCCGCCATGCCTGGGGCAAAGCCGGTAATGCCCAGTACCGAGCCGGGCACGAGGTTACGCAACTCCCCCAGGGTCAGGTTCAGTGTTCCGCAGCGTACGCTCAGCGTCATGCTCAATTCATCGAACGGCTCGGGGCCGAATACGTCCATTACGGGTTCATCGTCTTCATGCCCCGAGTGATGAGGTACATCTAAATCTTCGTCCACAGACACGTCCTCGATAGAAGTAAGAGTGAAACGTAACCACCCGGTGTCATCGTCAATGCCGCCATGCAGGCGCTCTCTGCCGACCGACACATAGCCGCTGCCCCGGGCCTGGAAAAAGGTCTGTTCAAGCACCAGCACATCGCCAGCTCGCAGACTGCCGGCCTGTACAATCGGTAACCGCAACCGCCCAAGGGTCACGGCAATTGCCAGTTGAAACGACAACGGCAGCGGCGCAGCCGTGGCCCGCCAGGCCCCCGCCTCGTACAACGCCAAAAAGTTTTCGGGGCTCAACCACACATAACCCTCAACCCACGATGCCCCCAGGGTCACGGTGAGGCGACAGCCAAAGCCTTTTGGTCGCGCGGTGTGTAGCAATCGCACATAACCCAACAGCGCTCGCACTTCGGGGCTCAGGTAATACTGAAACAACGTCCAGAACCAGGAATCCGGTTCGTTGTCGGCCCCTGCAAGGGTCACCGGACATTCACCCAGCAGGCTAAGCAACGGCCCCGCCTTAGCGAGCGCCAGCACACCGCACTGCGTGTCGAAGCACACCACGTCACCGCCAACAGGCGCACGTCCAGGCTCAAGCCGCAATTCACCGGCCTGACCCGCAACATGGAACGGCAGGTACAGGCCGCGGCCCAGCTGGCGGCGCGCGGCAACCCCGTCGCTCTTGATCGAAGGTAATGTCAGTAGCGGTACGATCATGGGTTGCCGACGCTTGGCAGAAGCAGGCTGACCGGCAGACCCAGCGCTTGCGTAAAACGGTCCTCACACTGTTGCCGTACGCCGCTGAGCCAGCGGGCCGTGGCGTCGTGTTCCGCTTCCAATTCAATGGCCCAGCCGCTCTGCTCTCGGCGCACGCTGGCGTTGATCCGTCCCAGGCGTGGCAAGTACAACACTGCCTGCAACGGCCACTGCGAACCGGCCAACACACGAGGCGTCAGTTGTTCGGCCAGCGCCTCGATCATGGCAATACCGGCCGCAGATTTTTTTCGCGACAAGGAGGCGCTCGTCCCTGCGCCCTCCCCATCACCCGCAAACAACCGCGTAAACAGTCGCCCTTGTTCCCACGCAACCATGCCCGCTGCTCCCGAGTCACGCTCTTCGCGGGGCTCACGCAGGGGGGGTCGTTCGGTGGGTTTATTCGCAACCTGGGTCATGTCGGCTCCTGTGCAAGCAAAAGTGATAGCTCCTGTAACTTTTCCACCTGCCGCAGGCATTCGGTGGCTTGCCTCTGGGCACTGCCAACGTGGTGTTCCTTTTCTTGCCGTTGGTTGCGCAGCGCCTCAAGCTGCCCCTCTTCGCGCTGGGTACTGGCGGATAAGGAGCGCTCCTGTGCGTTCCAGGATTTCAGGCCCGCCAAGGTCAAGAGCTGGCCCTGGTGCTGACTGAGCAACTCAGCACTTTGCCGGGCTTGCTCCTGCCGAGTGTGTTCAAGTGCATCCTGGGCCTGCTGGATATGCGCGAGCAGGGCCTGCTGCGCACGCTTGGCCTCACGCAGGGCACGTTCGGCACGATCAGCCCTGTGCCTGCGCAGGCAACGCAGCATCTGCACTTCACCGTGCAGCACATCAGAAGGGGACATAGGTCGTCAGCTCCTTGAGTTGCTCCAGCGTGACGGCCATCGGTGTCGGCTCACGCAAATCCTGGCGCAGGAAACCGTCCACCGCCTGGCGACTGTTCACGGCCAGGTCCGTCAACGCATCGCTGCCAGGCTGGTACTCGCCCAGCTTGAGCATCAACTCGATCTGCTGGTACGCCGATAACAACCGTCGCAACGCCGTGCCCGCCTGAATATCCTCTGGCGCCGCAACGTTGCTCAATATTCGTGAAAGGCTCGCCAACACATCCACCGCCGGATAGTGCCCACGCTCAGCCAATTTGCGCGACAGCACGATATGGCCGTCGAGCAATGAACGTACTTCATCGGCCACCGGATCGTTCATGGAGTCCTGCTCAATCAGCACTGTGTAGATCGCTGTGATCACGCCGTCACGGGTCAACCCGGCGCGCTCCACCAAGCGCGGCAGCAAGCTGTACACCGAAGGCGGCAGGCCTCCGCGCCCCAGGGGTTCGCCGGCAGCCAGGCCGATTTCACGCTGGGCCCTGGCGAAACGGGTCAGGGAATCGATCAGCAGCAACACCCGCTGGCCCTTGCGCCGAAAACCTTCAGCCAGTGCCGTGGCGGTAAAAGCGGCGCGGGCACGCTCCATGCTGGAGCGATCAGACGTGGCACACACCAGTACCGCTTTAGAGCGCAGTTGCTCATCGAGTTCATGGTCGAGAAACTCACGCAGCTCGCGCCCCCGCTCGCCGATCAAGCCGAACACGATGACATCGCATTCGACGTTACGGGCGATCTCGGCCAACAAGGTGGTTTTGCCACAACCGGCCCCGGCGAACAGACCGACACGCTGGCCTTCACCGAGCGTCATCAATCCATCGATGGACCGCACCCCGGTGGCCAGCGCACGGTTGATACGCGGCCGCTCGGTGGGCAAGGGCGCTTCACATAACACCGGGCTGGTATCCGGCAGTTCGGATTCGACAAATGCGCTGGCACCCTGGCCCGTAATCGGCCTTCCGAAACCGTCCAGAACCTGGCCCAGGAGCGCCTCGCTGACTTGCACTCTATGCGACACGCCCAGGCGCTCGACAGGCGCCCCCACGCGCACGCCTTCCAGGTTCCCAAGGGCACTGAGCACCGCATCCTGCTGATCAAAACCAATGATTTCAGCGAGCATGCAGTCACCCGGACCTTTTTCCACCTGGCACAAATCACCGATACGCGCCTGAGGCAGCCGGCACTGCAGCAGCATGCCGTTGACGCGCTGGATTCGCCCGCGCATGGACACCGGCGCAAAGCTGCCGAGCGCCTGGGCCTGGCGTTGCTGCCAGGCGTCCAGACGCGCTTGCTCGGAGGTACTCACCAGTGCACCTCGTAACGCTGTGCGCCATCAAAAACCACTTTGCTGTTGTCGATCAGCACCAGGCGCAAGCCGTCCACCTGATCCCCCAAAAAGAGCCGGCTACCCTCTTCCAGAACCACATGACCGTTAGGTCCGCCGACAATTTGCACGATCCTGAACGGCAAGGCGTCATCTCGCACACGTACACGACTGATCACCGGCACCATACTGTCGAATTGCTCACCAAAGCGGCTGAGCATCCGCGACACCAGCTCCACATCGTCCTGGGAAACATCGCCGTTGAGCACGACTTGACCGTTGATGACTTGCAGGTCGATCCGTTGGCTCAGCTCACGCTCGCCGAGCATTTTCAACAACTGCTGACGCACATCAAACGGTGAGGCCAATTCGTGTTTGCCAATCACCGATGGCATCAGGGAAGCCTGCGCGTCATGCTCCCCTGTCGAAACCATGCCCACCACTGCGATGACTACCGCCACCACCAGCATCAGGCTGATCAACCGCTTTTGCTGCGAGGGTGATATCGACGATAACGGCAGTGTCTGCACAGGTTGTTCCGGTGATGGCAATGCCGCAGATACCGGGGCCTCAGGCACAGGCTCAGGCCATGGATGATCTGCCAAGGCGACGCACAATCTCACGCTACCCACCAGAAAGGGCACGTTCAACGCCAGGCTCGGGATCTGCGCCAGGGCCTGGCCATCAGTCCCGTACACCAACTGCGCCTGGGCCTGCACCGACCAGTTAACGTCGCAAAACTGCAGCAGGGCATGATGCTCGGCGACCCCTGGATCGCTCAGTACCAGGTCAGCGTCCGGCTGGGCACCGATGCTCCATCGCTCGCCGAACAACGGCAACGCAGCGCCCTGGCGCAGCCCATCAAGCACGCGTAACTCATACATCATCGAGCCCTCCTTCGTACTGTCCATGGCTGCGAAATCATGCCGCTGCGCCACGCATCAATGCTTCCTGACCGAGGTCAATGCGCCCCAACACCTTGACCTTGGATGCGCTCCCCAACTCAGCGAAAGACAGCACCGGTACATGGTTGAACTCTTCGAGCAATAGAGTCCGCAAGGGGCTGCGCAAGTCCTGCGCCACCAACATCACGCTTTTGCTCTTGGCCCTCAAGGTAAAGGCCTGATTGAGCAGGTTGATAAACGCCGCGCTGTGATCCTGGTCCAACGCAAAGAACACCCCGGTCTGGGTTTGGCGCAGGGCTTCGCGCAGGATGTTTTCGCTTTGCGCAGACAACAGCCAGGCGTGCAGGCCGTCGGCCTCGCTGTACTGGTGATAGATCTGCGCCTTGAGAGCAATGCGTGCATAGTCGGCCAGGGCTTCCGGCTCACGCTCATGCTGTCCGTACTCGATCAGCGATTCGACAATCAGGCGCACCGCCCGCAGGGGGACACCTTCACTGGCCAGGCGCTGCAACACCGCAGAAAAACGCGACAGCGGCATGATGCGCTGCAGTTCCTGCACCAGTTCCGGCTGATTATGCTCAAGCCAACTCAGGATCGACTTGCTCTCCTGAATCCCCAGGAACTGTGGCCCGCTGAGCATCATCGCCTTGCGCATACGCTCCAGGATCAGGCTCGTGGCGGTGAAGCGCTCCAGTTGCGGATCATCAAGCAGCGGATCGTCAGGGGCCAACCAGAGCCAATCCTGCTCATCGCGCTCAGCCAACCCGGCGATGGCGTGCTCTGGCTCAACCTCAAGTGCCATGCGCTCAACGGCCATATGATTGACCACTGACGCCCTGACCATGGGGACTTCATGCACACAAAAGCGCATCTCATCGGGGGCCAGGGAGTCATCGAGCTCGACTTCGAACGGCGGCAATGTCAGGCCAATATTGGCGACCAGCGAATTTCGCGCCTGGCGAATCCCGTGAATCAGATTCGTCACTTCAGGCGTGCCACGCAGAACAGGGGAAAACTGCAACAGGTAAGGGCGCGACGGGTCAAAGCCGCGCAAGTCCTCTTTACCGTTCTCTTCAGGGCGAACGACTTCGGCGGCCTCGTTGGAAGGCCCTGCCTGGTGTTGACGCTGGCGCACCAGGTAGTAACCCACGCTGCCGGTGATCAGCGCGATCAGGATAAATACCAGGGTAGGCATGCCAGGGACCGCGGCAAACGCAAGCATTCCCACCGAGGCTATCACCCAACTCTTGGGCTCGCTGGTCATTTGCCGGGCAATTTCGACGCCCATGTTACTGACGCCTTTGCGTCCATCCGGCGCAACACGGGTGATGATCATGCCCGCAGTCAAAGAGATCAGCAGCGCCGGAATCTGTGCAATCAGGCCATCGCCGATCGTCAGTACCGAATACAACGCCATCGAATCGCCTGCGCTCAAGCCGTGCTGGAACATTCCTGTGGAGAAGCCGCCCAACAGGTTGACCACGACGATGATCAAGCCGGCGATGGCGTCGCCCTTGACGAACTTCATGGCCCCATCCATGGCCCCGAACAGTTGGCTCTCACGCGACAACTGCTCACGCTTGTCCCTCGCTTGCATGCCGTCAATCAGCCCTGCACGCAGATCGCTATCGATAGACATCTGTTTGCCCGGCATCGCATCCAGGCTGAACCGCGCCGCCACCTCGGCGACCCGCTCCGAGCCCTTGGTGATCACCAGGAAGTTGACCAGGGTCAGGATCAGAAAGATCACCATCCCTACCGCCAGGTTTCCCCCCACCACGAAATTGCCGAAGGCCTCGACGATGTCACCGGCGTCCTGTTCCAGCAGGATCAAGCGCGTGGTCGCAATCGACAGCGCCAAACGAAACATGGTGGTCAGCAACAGGATCGATGGGAACGATGAGAACGCCAGAGGGCCTGGTAGATAAAGCGCCAGTACGATCAACAGGCAAGATATGCAGATATTGAGCGCAATCAGAATATCTACCAGCCAGGTCGGCAGTGGCACGATAAAGATAAAGACAATGGCCATGACCACCACGGCGCCCAGCACTTCTGCGCGCTGTGCCACTTTGAGCAGCAAGCCGTTGATGGTCGACAGCAGGGTCACGTCATAACCCCGGCCAACTCAGGAAAACGCTGGGTACCACCGTCGATCCGGTTCAGCTCGTCCATCACCGCTACAAACCTGAACAAGGTTTCCTCGCGGACTCTACTGTCAGACCATAAGGCCAACGGTAACTGCCGGATAAGAGGGTAAAGCGCGTTGAGAGCTGCCAGTTGCCTGGAGGGCGAACCACTCCCCATCTCATTCCCCAACCGCAGGATTTCATCGGCGGCGATGCCGCTATCGGCGTATCCAAGCAGGCGCTGCAGCAGGGAAACGGCGTCATGATCGATGCCCAGTCGCAGGTTGAACGCCAGGCAATCGGCCAATACGGTGCCCAACTGCCCGCAACTTCGCAGGCCCAGCAGCACAGAACGCAACAGTGGGGTGGGCATCGATGACACCCGGGCCGCGATATCGTCTGCCAAGGCTTTACGCATCACATTGAGCCCTTCATAGAAGCGCTCGCCGCCGTATACGCCCAGCAGGGCTTGCATCATGGTCGCCAGCGATTGGCGCGTGACCACGCTGGCATAGTAGAGCGCGCGGAGCGCCTGGCGTTCCTGCGGGTCCGCGCCGGCTGCTTGCAATGCTACGGCAATGTTCAGGCCAGCCTGGATTTCTCCCTTGAAACGCGCCTCGAATTTGGCAATGGCTGCGCGGGCCAAGGCAGCCTCGGATTTACGCAGTTCAGCGTCCGCCTGGCCTGCCACGTGCTTGAGGACCACGAACGCACGCGCCGGGTCGCCGCCTGTGAGGTCGAGCAATTTGTCGACGCTGGCGTTTTGCAGTAACTGCATCCTGATGCGGCGAGAAACCGAGGCCATGCTCGCCTGGGCCGGATGCCCCAACTGGTCATAAAGCTGCACCAGTTGTTCCGCAGCAGGCACGCGCTGGGCCATCTGCCGCTGGGCCAGCGGAAGTTTATTGAGCTCTACTTCCTGATTGAACAGTTGGGCCAGTTCATCAACACCCTTCGCAGGCGCAGGCACGGCAGTATTGCTGATAACAGGTTGATCCAGGCGTTGGACCGTTGGCACATCGTTGCGCGATTCGACTTTCATGGACAGGCCAGTTCAGGAAGAGTGTGTCTCTGTGTGGCAAAGCCTACCCATACGGTTCCATTGAAATTCGAGACGACGGCACGTTTGAAAATACTTGCACGGACCTCTAATCCTCACGTGCAAAAGCCTGCGTAAAAAAGCATCAATTCAAGATATTTATATATATAAATTAAGTAGTTACGTGATTTTTTCTGTTTGGCACAAGCAGTGCAATCGGGTTCCTGTCGATACGTTTCGACTGCGTCTACCTTAAGGAAAAAATCATGAATATTCCTATTGAAGCCTTAGTTCACCTTGGTGGCAATTCGCCTCAATTCATGCTTCATCTGACAGACGATCAACAGAAAAAGCTTCGCCGCTTTATTCATAAACGCGTGCTTAACCCGGAAGATGCGGATGATCTTTTGCAATTGACCTACCTGGAAGCCTGGCGTAATCGCGAACGTTTCAGCGGCACCGCAACGCTCAGCACCTGGATGTGTGGCATCGCGCAGAACCTGATCCGCAATCACTTTCGGCGCCTGTATGCCAAACCCGCACATTGCGAATTCGATGAGTCGCTGTGGCATGGCCAGGAAGACACCCACAGTCTGGATTGGGAGTTTGAGATCAACCGGCGCCTGGAAAATACCCTGAGCGCTATCGATCACTTGCCGACCGAGATGCGCAAGACGCTGTACGCTTCACTGGAAACCGACGGTAGCTATCAGGACACCGCCGACGTACTGGACATCCCTATCGGCACCGTGCGCTCGCGCCTGTCACGGGCACGCGAACAGCTCAAGCGCGTGACCCACACCCCCCTGCATCGCTAAGCTGAATTAGCCGGGCAAGCGTTGGGCGACAGGGATATCTGCCCAACACTGTCAGACTTGGCCTGATAGACGCCAATGCTCTGCATCTGCCCCCCGCTACAGAGCGCATCCGCCAGCTAGCCTCCCTGCCGCCTGTCACCCAAAGCAGCGTTTTCGGTTAAACGGTTGAAAGCGTAGAAAAAAACTCAACAAAAAGACTTGACGCATTGCCGTTCCGAGCGAATAATGCGCGCCACTTGGCTACATAGCTCAGTTGGTTAGAGCATAGCATTCATAATGCTGGGGTCCGGGGTTCAAGTCCCTGTGTAGCCACCAAGTACCGATCCATAGACGTCTACAGCAGTCTATGAATCACCTCAAGAAGCCCGCCTAGTGCGGGCTTTCTTGTTTCTGGCTGTCCCCCTCTATCTACCCCTATCCTTCCCCGCCGTGTATGCCCACGTGTATGCTTCATAAATAATTGAACTGAAGGCATACAAGGATGAAACGCACCGATATCAAGCGGCGCCCTCTCGCTGACACTACACTTTCCAGCCTGGAGCCTGAGGCCGGGGCATACCGCGAATTAGACAGCCCAGGGCTGTATTTCAGGGTCAAGCCAAACGGTCAAAAGTCCTGGGAGTTACGCTACAAGAAGCCAGACGGCAAATGGTCATGGCTTGGTCTTGGCGGCTACCCGGAAGTAGGCGGCGCTTTCGCTCGGCAGAAAGCGGCTGATCTACGCGCAGACGCATCGGAAGGTAAGAACCCGATCACCTCCAAGAAAGCTCGCCAAGCCGCCGAGATCGATGCGGCCAACGACACCTTTGAAGCATTGGCAAGGGAGTGGCACACGTCTCGCCTGAGCGGCTGGGATGCTGGTACGGCAAAAAGGATACTTGGCGCACTCGAACGCCATGTATTCCCCTCGCTCGGTAAACGCCCCTACACCTCTATCATGTCGATGGAGTGGATGGAGCTATTGAGAGGGCTTGAGCGTCAGGGGATTCTTGAACAGATGAGCCGTGTGAGGGCTTACTGCAAAGATATTTATGACTTGGCTCGCGTGACGGGCAGAGCCGTCAACAACCCTTTGGAGGGTGTGCATAAATTTCTGTCCTCGGGAAAGGCAGAGAACTACGCCCATGTCTCCCCCGATGAGCTTCCAGGGTTACTCCGAGCGATACGCTCCTACCCCCACGCCAAAGATGTTCAGCTTGGCCTAAGGCTGTTGACCCTGATGGCTGTACGCCCCAGTGAACTCCGAGAAGCACATTGGGTAGAGTTCGATTTCGACAAAAAGCTGTGGACCGTTCCAGTCGAGCGCAAGGGTCGTAAGAAAGGTCGTGAGCACCTGGTGCCACTATGCACTCAAGCTGTAGAAGCACTATTGGAGCTCCGCCAGCTTACCGGGGCCTACACGCTCCTGTTCCCAGGTAGAAGCGACCGCACCAAACCACGAAGCGATACCGTTTTCCTTATGGCGCTCCGGCGCCTTGGTTACGAAGGTCGCCAGACAGGTCATGGCTTCCGCCACATCGCCAGCACAATCCTCAACGAGCATGGCTATCCTGCTGACCATATCGAGGCCCAACTCAGTCATAAGGCACAAGGTGTTCGGGGGATTTACAACAAAGCCCAGTACCTAGAGCAACGCACAAAGATGATGCAGTGGTACGCCGATCATCTTGATTCCCTAGAGGCCGGCAATGTAGTGCAAGGTCAATTTGGGAAGGCCGTGTGAAGCAGTTAACCCTATACCCCTTAAAAAATGGTGTTACGGGTGTTACGCGTGTTACGCCACCCGACAACTTATTGTTTTTATTGAATATATTACGCGTTACACGAACTGAAGAGTTTCAGAGCACCACGTGTTACATGCAGGAGTCGTGTTACAGAACGGCCACACCCGTAACCCTGCTGGCATCGGCGTTTCCATCCGCAAATCGCTGTAACAGCCTACCGGCTTCGGGGCGTCGGGGAGATCTAAATGGACTTTGAGCGGGGCATCGAGGCAGAAGAGCTCGAACTCGAAATCGCAGGCTTCGACGTAACGTGCCTGGTGTGGGATCAGGACGACGTCGAGGCAGCCGTTCGTAATCTTGTGTTGTTTCCGCAGTTCGAAACGCACTTCCGGAACGCATTTGACCTGATCAACACGGCCACTTCGTTCTGGCTTGAGGAGGGCTCCTACGCTCCATGCGCAGAGTCGATCACACGAAACCTTTATTACCTACGTGATGCCACCTACGACCATGCCAGTTATGCAGAGGCAGGCTCACTGCCAAGGGTGATTCGAGGGTTACTTCGGGCCAGTCATTCCGCAGCAGATTCACAGCTTGTGGCGACCTATGCCCTGGTACTTGCAACACAGGCGCTTGAGACACTCGCAAATTGGCTGTTCGACCTTGAACTCACCACCTACGGCATTGATGCAGACCTGATAGAGCAGCTGAAACATGACTCACCCCGCCAGTACCTTGCCCTGATCGAAAAAGAGCGGGACCGCAGCAGCGGAAACGAGATCAGGGCACGAGAAGAATTCGCAACGTTGCTAGGCGAGGCGAATCAGGCGCTGCTGATGGCGAGTCTTTATCGCCAGGTGGAGCAGATGGATGTGTTTAAAAAAGGTTTCAACACATCAAGCCTGATGCATCGAATTCTCGACGATGCCTTGTCGACAAAGGCGACGAGAAGGGGCCAGGAAGCAGGTAATGGGAACCGAAACCCCAGTTCCTCAATACAGACCTTGGCTATGGATAGGCGGGCAAAAATCAAAGCGGCTGCAGAGCAAATCATTAACGGTCGGAAAATTGAAATGCGAAGTCTGTCCGATGCTGAACTGACCAATATTCTTTCCGAACGAAAGGGCCACGGCACAAAAAAAACCATTCGAGAGCATTTGACCGCTCTGGGCCTTAGACCTCTGAAATAAAAAAGGGAGCGGACACAGTCCACTCTCCCTCCCCTGCGTAGCGTATGACCCGTTGTCTCAATTAACAAAGGGTTAGCTCGCTATGACTACCGTATTAAAAGCAATTCCCTCGCATGATCCCTCCATGACCCTCATCCGCATGCCCGAGGTCATTTCAATCGTAGGGCTCGCACGCCCAACTATCTACAAGCTGATGCGTCAACCTGAAAGCGGATTTCCGTTGCCGGTAAAGCTGAGTAACAGCAATGCCCGAAGCGCTCCGGTTGCGTGGGTATTGGGGGAGGTTCAGGCATGGACACGGGCACGCATCGCAGCCCGCGATCAGGTGGCAGCATGAAAAATCGTGTTGCCAACAGGGTCATCTTGCAGCCCTTTTCTGTACTCAGAAAAGTCGGATTCTCATCACGCGGTATGCAGCGTTTTGAACGTTACCGCGCAGAGCAAAAACGCCTGAACCGGGACGTGATGGTGATGCGATGGAGAGATGGCATCTGGTGCGCATTGTCAGTTCCCTGCCAAGCCCCTCAAGCAATCATCGTCGACGAAGGCCAACAAATCGATGCCTATGAGGATGCGCGCGCGTGCCTCGAAAGCGACCTGTTGCCTTTTGTCTCCCTGCGCTGGGACATCCATGCCTGAAACGAAAACGCCCCCGGCGGCAACCGGAGGCGTTGAGGTAAATCTACATGCCTGATCAATTTATGCCGCATCGAAAAAATCCGCAAGTGATCTGCACAGTTGCACTTTCAAAAAACGGGCGTTACTCTCTGGCTGTCGCTGCAAATTCAGCGACCGGGTTTGGCGACCCGAGCACATACAGGCGCACAGGCGCCCCCATACCGATTGCAGGCGCTTTTTTTGTGTCCGCATTCCTGCTTTATGGCGGCTGTGCGTGGGAGACCTTCGGGTCTGCCGGGGTCCTGTATGCCCGGTTCGCCAACCCGCGCACAGCTGCCACCCTAATTCGTTTGGCGACGATCAGTGGCAGCTCCTCACATACAGGAGCTTCACCAAATGCACGCCCTCAATCCGTCCAAAATTCGCGCCGCC